>JAUNUM010000022.1 GCA_030538215.1 Bacteroidia bacterium | reverse complement strand
ACAAGCAAACCGCATGGCAGGTAAAAAGATATTGGTGACCACCTTTGTCAAAGTTGCAAACTTTGACAAAGGTTTTCGGAATAACCATTTAAGGTATAATGTAAATAAAGTTTACTTGAGTGCATTGAGTGGAAAAACAAAAGAGGATACCGGATAAGGGTCTTGGTGTACATATTGGTTTACCTTTCCGATGAAAACTAACTGAAAAACAGGAGCATCAGCTGTGATTTATAATAAGTTAAAGCAAAAGAAAAGCGCCTAAACGAATGAGTTTAAGCGCTTTAATTTGTGACCCCGGAGGGACTCGAACCCTCGACCCAATGATTAAGAGTCATTTGCTCTACCAACTGAGCTACGGAGTCTGAAAAAATCGCACAAAGTTACAGATTATTTTGTTTTAGAAAACAAAATAAGGAGTAAAGTTTAAAACTTTACTCCTTATTTAAATCTTTTAGTAGACTAAACGATTAGAGGTTAGACAATGCCGCACCTGCTTTAAATTTAGCTGCTTTTTTAGCTGGAATGTTGATTGCTTTTTTCGTACGAGGATTGATACCTTTTCTTGCGCTTCTTTGTGTTAACGAGAAAGTTCCAAAACCTACCAATACAACTTTACCACCTTTTTTTACTTCACCCGAAATTGCATCGAGAGTTGCATCTAATGCTTTTTTAGCATCCACTTTGCTGAGACCTGATTTTTCAGCAATAGCACTAACTAGTTCTGATTTATTCATAGGAAAACGTTAATAAAAAAATTAAACAAACATTAATGTTAGGGTGTTAACCCATTTTAGCGTCAAATATAGTGGTTTATTTAAAAACAATCAAGAAAAAAGATAAAAAGTATTTGATTTTATTAAAAAAAAAGGAATTATGCCCCAAATTCTCGTCATACTACAAAAATATACGTATTTTTGCTTTTCATTTCCATAGAATAATTATGAACAATATAAGATCGGGATTTGGTGGTTCCTTGCCGCCGGTAACATTAAATATAATTATAATAAATGTTATTTTGTGGTTGGGGCAAGTGGTCTTTTTAAGACAAGGAATCAGCCTAACCGAAATGTTTGGACTACACTATATAGAATCGCAAGGTTTTCGAATTTACCAGTTGGTAACGTATATGTTTCTTCACGATACCGGATCTTTTATGCATGTTTTTTCCAATATGTTTGCCGTTTTCATGTTTGGACGGACGTTGGAACATGTGTGGGGATCGAAACGATTTCTTAGTTTTTACTTCGTAACAGGTGTTGGTGCAGCATTGGTGCAAATGCTAGTCGCCTTTTTGCGTATTCAATCGATAAAAAGCGGTATGTCCGTTGAAGCCATAGAGGATGTTTATTCTCAAGGCTACCAGTTATTGCAACAGAATATGAATTATGTAAGTAGTGCGCCGGCTGCCTTAAATGTTACGCTAAATTCAGTAACGGTTGGTGCATCGGGAGCGGTTTTTGGTATATTATTGGCTTTTGGAATGTTATTTCCCAATGCTGAATTATTTATTATCCCGTTTCCATTTCCGATTAAAGCGAAATGGTTTGTTATAGGATACGGCGTGTTTGAGCTCATTTTTGGTGTCAGCAACTTCTCTTGGGACAATGTGGCACACTTTGCGCATTTGGGCGGTATGTTGTTTGGTATCTTTATGATATTGTATTGGAAGAAAAAAGGGAAAATGCATGGCAACTATTATTGATCAGTTAAAATATAGGTATAAAAACGGCGATGTTTTGGTGAAATTTATCTTCATCAATGTTGCTGTTTTTCTCATACTCAAGGTTATCAGTGTTTTTTTTATTCTGTTTAATGTCAGAACTGTTGATCTGATTGTTTTTTTGGGAGTTCCATCTGAATTATCGCAACTATTGAATAGATTTTGGACACCATTTAGCTATATGTTTGTTCACGAACAGTTTTGGCACCTATTAGTTAATATGATAGGACTTTACTGGTTTGGACGAATTTTCTTACAATATTTTAGCGGACGAGTATTGGGCAGCCTTTATGTATTAGGCGGATTGGCGGGTGCATTTTTATATTTGGCGGCTTTCAACCTCATTCCCTATTTTGTGGGATTGGATCATAGTTGGATGATTGGTGCGTCTGCATCTGTTATGGCAATTGTAATGGGAGCAGCGTTTTATCGCCCAAATGTTCAATTGAATCTGTTTTTGCTTGGACAAATAAAAATTATATACATTGCCATTGTGTTTTTTCTTATCGATTTTCTCTCCTTAGGCAATGGAATTAACGAGGGCGGACATGTGGCGCACATTGGTGGCGCCATTGCCGGTTATATTTTTGCATGGCAATACAGAAACGGGCGCGATATTACCGGATGGGTAAGTAAAATGCTCGACGGGCTGGCGAACCTGACAAAACCAAGAAGAAAAAAATCGAAAATGAAAGTTGAGTATCGCCGTGCAGAAACCGATATGGAGTATAATGAGCGTAAACACAGTGAACAAGCCGAAATTGATGCTATTTTAGATAAATTGAAGCAGTCGGGATACAGCAACTTATCATCGGAAGAGAAAAGGAAATTATTTGATGCCAGCAAAAAATAAAATAGTTGTATTTCGGGGAATTGTAAGAAATATAATATTCGTAACGAATATTATCGCTATTTTATTACTATTCAGTTCGTTTTTATCTTGGCGCATTTCGCCGCTCAAAACTAATCTGTTTTCGTATCTTGGGTTGGGCTTCGGATTCATTCTTTCTCTAAATGTGATGTACCTGTTTTTATGGATATCATTCAAGAAATGGAAATTAGCACTCATCTCTTTAGTCTCTTTAATTCTGTGCCATAATCCTATAACCACTTTTTTTCCGCTGAACTTTTTTCCGGAAAAAACTCCTGAAAATAGCCTGAAAATTCTTACGTACAACGTAGAAGGCTTTATCAACGAAAATAAAAAAGAAGACAAAGAGCATCCCATCCTTGATTATATTGTTGAAAGTAACGCCGATATTGTTTGTCTGCAAGAATACTTGGTGAGTAAAACGGGGCAGTCGATGAAATCGCAACGCGACGTAAACCGCATACTCAATAAATATCCCTATCATGTTTCTACGGCGCTCGAAGCATCCGGAAAATATCATATCTACGGATTGGCGTGTTTCTCTAAATATCCTATCGAAAAAACGCATGAAATTGTGTTTAACTCATCTTTCAATGGCGCTGCGGTGCACACAATTAATGTAAATGGAAAAAAACTCGCCGTAGCCAACGTACATCTTGAGTCGAATAGTATTACCGCGGAAGATAAAAAACTTTACGGTGATTTTATTCAGAACAATGAGGCGGTAAATCTGGAAGATGTTACTTCTAATATTCGTTTGCGCCTAGGACGAGCGTATCGTATGCGCACAGAGCAAGTTAGGAGAGTAAAAAGCCATCTTGCCGAAATGAATGTTGATGGAACCATAATTTGCGGCGATTTCAACGATACGCCTATTTCGTATGTTTATGCACAGATGAAAGAAGGAATGGAGGATGCGTTTGCAACCACCGGTTTCGGTCCGGGTATTACGTATCACAAAGATTTTTTTTGGTTTCGGATAGATAATATTATGTATAGCCCCAATTTGAAGGCATATAAAGCAAAAATTGACAAGGTTGGTTATTCTGATCATTATCCGATGACGACATTCTTGGAATTGAACAATTAATGCCGAAAAACATTTATAAAGTATAAGACTTTCTCAAAAATGTATAAGATAAGTAAACAATTTGCATTTTCGGCCGCTCATGCGCTTCAAGGGCTGCCCGACGATCATCCGTGCACACGGTTGCACGGGCACAATTATGTGGTTACCGTGCATCTTCGGTCGGAAGAGTTGAACGAAACAGGATTTGTAAAAGATTATAACGAATTAAAAATCGTGAAACAATATATTGATAAGCATATCGATCACAGGAACTTAAACGATATTATGCACCCGCTCAACTCGTCTGCCGAAAACTTGGCAAAAATGCTTTTCGATGTTTTCAAACCCATGCTTCCCGAACTGTATGCCGTGGAAGTAAGTGAAACCCCAAAAACTTCTGCTGTTTATGAGCCTGACGGTCAATGAAATATTTTACTCGTTGCAAGGCGAAGGCGGAAGAACGGGCGAAGCATCCATTTTTATAAGATTATCGAAATGCAATTTAGCGTGCAGTTTTTGTGATACCGATTTTGAGTTTGGTGAGAAAATGACACTCGATGAAATCTTAAGCAAAATCTCTCAATATCCTTGCCGATGGATTATCTGGACAGGCGGTGAACCCACACTTCAGCTTAAAAACGAAACGATTTCATTTTTCAAAGAAAAGGGTTATAAACAAGCCATCGAAACCAATGGAACTCGACGTGTTCCGGCAGGAATTGATTATATTACATGCAGTCCCAAGCAGCAGTTCGAGAAAATTCGTACGCTGATTCCTGAAGTGGATGAGCTGCGTTTCCCAATATCTAAGGGAGATTTGCTTCCCGATATATCCATTCTTCCAAAAACCAATCGATATTTGCTAAGCCCTATTTTTGATGATCTGAATGTTATACAGGAAAATGTAGATTATTGTGTAGAGCTAATCAAACAAAATCCGCAATGGGTATTGAGTTTGCAGATGCACAAGCTTATCGGAATCAGATAAGATGACAAAATTTCAGATAACAATATTGGGTTGTGGTTCGGCAATGCCCACCACGCTTCACAATCCTTCTTCGCAGTTAGTTGATATGAATGAAAAGCTTTTCATGATCGACTGCGGCGAGGGCACACAACTTCAGATGCGAAAATACAAAACGCGTATGAGCAAATTGCACAGTATCTTTATTTCGCACTTGCATGGCGATCACGTTTTCGGGCTTCCCGGATTGCTGTCCACGTTGAGTCTGTTGGGAAGAACGGCCGATTTAAATCTTTACGCGCATCAGGAAATGGATTTGTTTCTCAATCCGTTTATCAAGTATTTTGGGAATCAGTTTTCGTACAAAATAAATCTTATCCCATTAGATCCACATAATCATCAACTTATTTTTGAGAACAACTCAATGCGTGTTTTCTCGTTTCCGCTAAAACATCGAATTGCTACTAATGGATTCCTTTTCGAAGAAAAAGAATTGCCGCGACACATCAAGCGCGAGATGATTGATTTTTATGATATTCCGTTTCGGCAGATAAAAGACATCAAACTGGGTGCCGATTTTATAACTAATGACGGAAAGTTGATTAAAAATGAGATTCTTACCACTCCGTCGCCGCCACCCAGAAAATACGCCTATTGTTCGGATACCGCCTTTCTCCCCGAAATTATACCGTATATTCAAAATATTGATGTATTGTATCACGAGTCCACTTTTGCCGAAGCTGATAACGTGAGAGCACAAGAAACGTTCCATTCCACGGCGCGTCAGGCTGCCGAAATAGCTAAAGCGGCAAACGTGAAGAAACTTATTATTGGTCATTTCTCATCGCGATACAACGAGTTAGACAAGCTACTTAACGAAGCAACAGCAGTTTTTTCGGAAACAAAGTTAGCAACTGAAGGAATGATTATCAATCTTTAATGATAATCAGAAGAGTCCAAAAAAGTTCTCTTTTGAGTATTTATAGGGATAAAATGTGGAAATTTTGTCGTGCTGCACAAAAAAAGATCGATTTTATCCTTTTAATATGAAATTTTTCCTACATTTGTATTGTAAAAGGTTTTGTATGAGAAAATTTTACCTGACAACTCTCTTTATATTATTTTCTTTATTCTGTTTTGGACTTGACGGTATTTACGCGCAAGATCAAAATAGAAAGATTGTTATGGAAGAAAATATTCTCGAAACAAAGATAAGAGTGTCAGAAAACCGATTAGTTATAGAAAACCTCCCAAAAGATGGAGTGCTGGAGGTTTTTAGCATTGTCGGAACAAAAGTATATACCCAAAAAGTTAAGGCCGGAACCAACGAATATCAACTCAACCTTCCTAAAGGATATTATATCATTAGAATTGGCGACTTAGTCAAAAAGATATTACTAAAGTAGTAAGTTGTTTAAAACTTTACGAATGATATTTTTATCTTCCATATTCTCTTTCCCCGCATAATACTGCGAAATTACTTGTTTTTTGAACATTAGGTTATTAATTGGTAGTAGTTTTTTTGTACTTTTGCCATGCCATTTATTTATCATAATTAAAATATTTACAAAATGAAAGTTGCTATTGTTGGAGTAAGCGGAGCTGTAGGGCAGGAGCTACTTCGCGTACTTGATGTAAGAAATTTTCCCGTAGATGAATTATTCCTTTTTGGTTCATCGAGAAGTGCGGGAACAATATATACTTTTCGGGGTAAGAAAATTATCGTGAAAGAACTCAAACATAACGACGATTTTAAAGGAATTGATATTGCTTTCACTTCTGCGGGAGGTGGCACATCGCTGGAATTTGCCGAAACAATTACCAAATACGGAACCATTATGATAGACAATTCGAGTGCTTTTCGCATGAACGATGATGTCCCTTTGGTGGTTCCCGAAGTAAATGCAAAGGATGCATTGAATCGTCCAAAAAATATTATTGCCAACCCCAATTGCACTACTATTCAGATGGTTGTGGCGTTGAAAGCGATTGAAGATATTTCACATATTAAACGTGTTCACGTATCTACTTATCAAGCGGCATCGGGAGCGGGAGCTTCTGCTATGGCCGAATTGGAAGAACAGCACAAACAGTTGGTAAATAAAGAAAATCCAACTATCTCGAAATTTGCTTATCAGTTGGCATATAACTTGATACCGCAAGTGGATGTGTTTACCGAAAATGGTTACACCAAGGAAGAGATGAAGATGTTCAATGAAACGCGCAAAATTATGCACAGCGATATTGAAGTGAGTGCTACTTGTGTGCGTGTTCCCGTGCTGCGTGCACACTCTGAAGCAATTTGGATTGAAACGGAAAAACCGGTATCGGTAGAAGAGGCTCGTGAAGCTTTTGCTAAAGCCGATGGCGTTGTATTGCTCGATAATCCGGAGAAAAAAATATATCCTATGCCGCTTGATGCTGCCGGACAAGATCCGGTTTACGTGGGAAGAATCAGAAAAGATCTTACTAATCCTAACGGACTAACTTTTTGGACAGCAGCGGATCAAATTTGTAAAGGAGCAGCCTTAAACGCTGTGCAAATTGCAGAGTATTTGTTAAAACAATGAATTAATCATGCGAATATGTATGTTGCAAAAGTGTGTCGAAAGAGATAAAAACCTCATATAGCTAAGGCTCTGCATTTTTGTGTGTTTTCTCTGTTTTGCATATTACTTATTTATAGATAGTTATGTTTTTGAGTAAACAAATATTAACATTATGGAGTAAGATTTTTGTCCGAAAAGTTTTTAGTTAAAAAAAACAGACGTACTTTTGTCCCCTGAAAAAAGACTTTTAGCGAAAAGTCAAAAGTAAATGAACTTTGCTAAATGTGTGGAGCACAGGCAAGTTTGAGTATTAACTAAAATATTTTTTATGAAATACATGAACTTTTGCTTTGTAGCAATATTTTCGCTTCTTTTAATGTCGAGTTCAATCAAAACCGAAAAAACTTCCATAGGTTATTATCCCGGCGAACAAATTCCTAATATTGTTCTCAATGGGTTGGAAGGTCAAAATTTCGACTTAAGCGAATACAAAGGCAAAAAAATAGTATTAAACTTTTGGGCTGCTTACGATGCCCGTTCAAGAGCCAACAACGTTCAGTTATATAATTACTTAAAAGAGAATAAAGCTGACGTTACGTTTCTTTCGATCTCGTTTGATGAGAACAGAAATGTTTTTGAAAGAACCGCGCTCTTGGATAAGATTGATTTAAACTCGCAATTTTGCGATGAAAACGGAGCCGATTCGAAAATTTATAAAGAATTTCAGTTGCGAAAAGGTTTCAAAAATTACTTGATCGATGAAAATGGAGTTATTATGGCAATAGATCTTTCGATTGAGAAATTAAAAAACTTGATTTAAGTAATTTAAATGTAATAAAAGTCAGGGCGCTCAAAATGAGCGCCCTGACTTTTATTAATATGTTTTTGAAATGCTTTCTTACTTCTTCTTCGCTTGATTAGCCACAGCATCCATTAATTTTTTAATTTCTTCCGGATCACCTAAGAAGTAATCTTTTACCAAGTTCATATTGTCGTCAAATTCAAAAACGTAGGGAACAGCTGTTGGTAAATTCAAGCTAACAATATTTTCGTCAGAAATACCTTTCAGGTGTTTGATAATTCCACGCAAACTATTTCCGTGAGCGGCAATAATAACTTCGTTGTATTTCTCTTTCATTTCGGGAACTACGGTATTGTTCCAGTAAGGGAGAATACGATCTACCGTGTGGCTCAGCGCTTCGGTAAGAGGTAAGTCTTTTTCATCAACTCCTTTATAGCGAACATCCATAAATGGAGAACGTGGATCGTCTTTTGCTAATTCCGTGGGAGGAACATCGTAGCTTCTGCGCCAGATAAGCACTTGCTCATCACCGTATTTCTCGGCTGTTTCAGACTTGTTTAATCCTTGCAGCATTCCGTAATGCTTTTCGTTCAAACGCCATGTTTTTTCTACCGGTATCCAGTCCAGATCCATTTCATCCAATACAACATTCAGCGTTTTTACGGCTCTTTTCAAATACGATGTGTAGGCTTTTTCAAAATGAAAACCTTCTTTTTTCAATAATTTTCCTGCTTTGTGTGCTTCTTCAACCCCTTTTTCGGTTAAATCAACATCGGTCCATCCCGTAAATCGGTTTTCTTTGTTCCATGTACTTTCGCCGTGACGAATTAAAACTACTCTTTTCATCTGTTTATTTTATTTTTAATTTACTGTTTATTGTTTTTGAGTGACAAAACTACTCAAAAATGACGAGTTTTCCGAATTTTTGCTGCCATATTTCCATTATAATAACTCAAGCGTACAACGGTTGATTTTCCTGCATTTTGTGAATTATTTTTATTTGCCCGATGAGTAAATAAAGGGATAAGAGCGATGCTAGAAAGTCAGAAATAGGCATGGCAATCCATACGCCATTCAAACCGAATAATGTAGGGAAAAGCAATAGCGCGGGTACTAAAAAAATAATCTGTCGGCTTAAACTCTGAATGATGGCTTTCTTGGCTTGTCCGATACTTTGGAAAAAGTTTCCGGCGACAACTTGAAATCCAACTAACGGAAATGCAATTAAACTCAACCTGATACCATTTTCGGCAATATCTAAAAGCGCTTGGTCATTGGTGAATGCACCGGCAAATTGTCGAGGAAAAAACATACCGATAATAAATCCGGTGCTTGTAATAATTGTAGCAATTTTAACGGTATAATAAAATGTATCTTTAACCCGATTAAAGTTTCTGGCACCGTAGTTATACCCGATAATCGGCTGTGTTCCTTGATTCAAACCCACAACCGTCATAACAATAATTAATAGCATGGAGTTGAGAATCCCATAAGCGCCTACGGCTAAATCACCACCGTGTTTCAATAGTGAAGTGTTTAGTAAAACCGCCACTCCCGATGCCGCCACTTGCATAAAAAATGGCGAAAGCCCAATGGAAACGATAGCAAGAACTATATTTTTGTTCAATCTGATATTCTCTTTTCGCAAGCGAATAAGGCTGCTTTCCTGTACAAAATGATGCATCACAAACAATGTTCCCACAAACATTGATATAACTGTAGCCCAAGCTACACCGGCGATGCCGAGTTTAAAAACAAAAATAAAAATGGGATCGAGAATAATATTTAAAACAGCGCCTATCAGCATCGTTATCATCGCTTTCTTGGGATATCCCGATGCACGCATCATATTGTTGAAACTGTAACAGAGGCTGATTAAAACATTTCCGATAAGAACGATCTGCAAATATTCCCGCGCATAGGGCAATGTGTTCTCCGTGGCGCCAAAAGCGATAAGAATCTCATCGAGATAAATGTAAAAGAATGTCATAACCACCGCGTTAAACAGAATAATAAGTAAAAACGAGTTACCTAAAATTTGTTCGGCAGTATGTTTCTTTTTCTCACCCAAACTAATAGAAATGCGACTTGCAGCACCCACTCCAACAAGCATACCGAGTGATGAAGCCAGTATGGTAACCGGAAAGGTAATTGCCAATCCCGAAATAGCAAATGCTCCTACACCTTGGCCAATAAAAATTCGGTCAACAATATTGTAGAGCGAATTTACAAGCATGCCAATGATGGCGGGAATTGAATATTCCCAAACGAGCGAGCTTATTCTTTTTGTTTCGAGATTAAGCTCTTTATCTGTAATCGATTCTTGCAAAGTGAAAACGTGATTTTAAATTTTAATTGTCCGATAGCTTATCGGCACAACATTATCCGTCCGTTTTATAACGGAATTTACGCAGTTTATGTTCGGAGTGATTTTTATCCTTTGTGTGTCATTACTTTCAGCACAATTTTATCGGTTTCAGCCATACCTTTGTTACCGATAATGGCGAGATTTCGAATAGTTTTGTCCACATCGTCGTCCACAATACCTTCTTGCGACGATACCACACGATTTTCTATTGCCATCAGAGCCGAAAGCATTGCCGTGGATGTGCCACTGGCAATTTTCAGGGCGCAACTGGGTTTTGCTCCGTCGCAAATCATACCGGTAATATTGGCAATCATGTTTTTAATAGCGAACGTAATTTGCTCGTAATTTCCGCCCATAAGATAGGTTATGCCGCAACTGGAGCCCGCTGAGGCTACAACACAACCGCATAGTGCCGATAACCTTCCTAAATGTTGCTTAATATAAATAACCGATAAGTTGCTGAGAATAAGTGCGCGAATGAGTTTTTCTTCGTTGCATCCGGTATCTTCAGCGTACGTGAGAACCGGAAGTGTGGCTGCTACGCCTTGATTTCCGCTTCCCGAGTTGCTCATTACCGGAATTAACGCGCCATCCATACGTGCATCGCAAGCGCCGGCGGTAGCCGATATCATCCGGCTGTGAGGATTTTCTCCAAAAAGAAGTTTTCCTTTTTCACCCATAACGCTCTTTGCCACGTTGTGACCATAATTCTGTTTTTGCGATTGCACCGACGCCTCACGATTCATTTTCGCGGCTTCAAGAATGAAATTCAACTCATCGATGGGCGATTCAACAGCAAATTCATATACTTTTTGAAATGTAAGCGACACATCGTCTTTCTTTTCATCCGTACTTTCTATCTCTTTTTTCAATAGCTCTGTGCCATTTTTCTCAATATACGAAAACTGTGTATGACTTCCACGAATAACAGCTGTTGAAGATTCGGTTTCGCTAAAGCAACGTGCTTCAATGTAAAGTTTATCTTCGATATCGGTTTTCAGATCAATTTTTATGCGCTGCCCGTAAATAAAAAGTTTCCCATGTTCTACATCAGAAGGCTTTAGATCTTGCAGCACTTCTAATCCATATTCCGATTTTCCAATTAACGCACCTAAAGCAATAGCAATAGGCAGTCCAATCATCCCTGTTCCCGGAATTCCAACGCCCATAGCATTTTTCAATACGTTAGGGCTTAAAAATACTTCAACACGTTCGGGTTTTTGTCCTAACGTTTCGGTAGCTTTTGCTACACAAAGCGATACGGCAATTGGCTCGGTACATCCAATTGCCGGAATTATTTCACGCTGCATCAATCGTTTGATGCTTCTTCTTTCATCGGGGTTTAGCATAAGAATGTGTGGTTCACACGATTTTAAGTGTGTGCTGCAAAGTTACAAAAAATTACGCAACAAACAGCGCCGGATAAAGCTTAAAAACAAAATACGAAATTGAGAATAAAAAGCGTTATAAGTATTGTTCAGAAATTAATTTATAATATTCTCTATGATAATATCGCTAAGATTCATTTCTTTATTTATCTTATGAATTAATTTTGGAAGTCAATGCTATTCCTAACTGTTTGCTCTGCCAATTGGTTCGTATTCTAAGAACGCGGTATCGGTAGAAATATATCCTTCTCTTACGGGTTCTTCTTTGGTTAAATCCGTACTGAGATATTTTTTATTACTATCCGATAAAATAGTTGTTACTATAGCATCATCCGGTAATTGAGCTTTTAGTTTAATAGCGCCCACAACGTTGGCTCCCGATGAAATTCCTACGGCAAGACCCAATTCTCTTGCTAATTTTTGTGCCATAATAATGGAATCACCATCCGCGGCATCAATTATTTCATCCAATTCGTTCAGTTTTACCAATTCAGGAATGAATTCGTCTGAAATTCCTTGTATTCGATGTGAGCCTACTTTATATCCTGTGCTTAAAGTGGGTGACTCTTTTGGCTCTAACGGATAGATTTTGACATTAGGATTTGCTTTTCGCAAAGCGTTTCCAACGCCCATTACCGTTCCTCCTGTTCCAACTCCTGCAACAAAAGCATCGGGTTTCAGTCCACGACTTTTAAGTTGGCAAAGGATCTCTTTTCCGGTTGTAAACTCATGTGCTTCCGCGTTATAGCAGTTTTCAAACTGACGAGGAAGAAAAATAGTATCATCGTTTTTTGCAAGATTATTGCACATCTCAATACTGCCAAGGAAACCACCTTCTTCTTTGCTTACTAAAACAATTTCGGCACCCAGACTTTTGATGATATCCATTCGCTCTTTACTCAGCCAATTAGGCATAAAAATCTTCACTTTGTGTCCCAATGCTTTGCCAATAGCAGAAAAAGCAATTCCGGTATTTCCGCTTGTTGCCTCTATAATGGTATCTCCTGGTTTCACGTGTCCTTCGCAATAAGCCTTGTGCATAATGTAAAGTGCCATGCGGTCTTTCACGCTTCCTGTGAGGTTATAATGCTCACATTTTACATAAATTTTAGACGGTTTGTTTTTATAGGTGTAGTGTAGTTCCAGCATGGGCGTGTTGCCTACCAAATGCCAGAGATGTTGAAATTTGTTTTCAAGCTTTTCTGAAAAGCCTGAAGTACAGGCAGGTGATTGATTCATAAAAGATAGTTTTTTTTAAAAGGTATTTGCTACAAAAATAAACTTTTTTTAGAGAAAATGCAATTTTTCCGCATATTTTATTAATAAATACCCATTTAATTACCTGTATTGTCCGAAGTGGCGACACTTACATAAAATACTGTCACTCTAAATGGTAGTGGATGTGCAGTTGTTGTATTATAAAACGATCAAAACCCTGTTTTTTTTACAAAATCCAAATTATAGTTGTATATTTGAATTTCAAACATCCCTAAATATATGAAACACAGCGAATATTTACTTCATTATGTTTGGAAATACCGGCTCTTTGATCAAACGGAGCTCCAAGTTACGGACGGACGAAAAGTAGAGATAATTGATCCTGGAATACATAACACCGATGCCGGAGCCGATTTCTTTAATGCAAAAATCAGGCTTGATGATAAAGTGTGGGCAGGAAACGTGGAAATCCATCAATCGTCTGATGACTGGAACAAACACAAACATCATACCGACAAAAACTACAACGCGGTGATATTGCATGTGGTAGAGAATGTGAAAGGAGAAATAAAGAACGAAAAAGGATTGTCGGTTCCGCAACTGAAATTATTTGTTCCCGATAACGTAAGAAAAAACGCTGAATATTTGTTGAGTAGCATCTCCAATATTCCTTGCAAAAATTATTTGCCCCAAATTGAAAAGGAAACTATAACCTCTTGGTTAAATGTGCTTTCCATTGAGCGGCTGGAACGAAAAACCAACGATATTTTCACACATTTAAAGCGATTTAACAACTCCTGGGATCAATCGTTTTACGTGTTGCTTGCCCGAAACTATGGATTTGGATTAAACTCCAATGAATTTGAAAGATTGGCCTTAAGCCTTCCGTTCAATTATATTCAGCGACACAGCGACAGCCTTTTTCAGGTGGAAGCGTTGCTGTTTGGGCAAGCCGGAATGTTGCAAAACGATTTAGTTTTGGATGATTACTACTTGCAACTGAAAAAAGAATACGATTTTCTAAGGCAAAAATATCAGCTAAAACCCATCGATGGATTTTTGTTCAAGAAATTACGAGTTCGCCCAAATGCTTTTCCTCAAGTGCGTATTGCACAACTGGCAGCTCTGCTGCAACAGTCGGGACGACTATTTTCGTCAATTGTGGAGAAAGAAGACTACAAGCAACTGCGGCTTTATTTTCAGGCCGAAACATCCGGCTATTGGCAAACGCACTACTCTTTTGGAAAAGAATCGAAAAAAACCGATAAATACCTCGGCGACTCTTCACTCAATATTATTCTTATCAACACCGTTGCCCCCATCCTTTTTGCCTACGGCAGAAAAACCGATCAGGAAAAATATTGCGACAGAGCATTGCAGATTTTAGAATCGGTGAAGCCGGAGCGAAACGCTATCATTACCGAATTCAAATCTGCTGGAATTTCTCCTGCCAACGCATTCGATTCGCAAGCGCTGATCCAACTCCGAAAAGAGTATTGCGATAAACGAAAATGCTTATACTGTAAAATAGGGTATAGAATTTTAAGTAGAGACGATGTGCGCATCGTTTAGAGAATATTTAAATATGTCACACGCAACATCGCTTCCCGCTTATTTATTAGATGAAACTCTACAAAACTAAAGATAGCTGCCATCCAAAATAGAACATCCAAATGCTTTTATCGTGTGAAAGACGATATTGAATTTGGATACGAAAAAACCTTCCCTCTTTGGGCTTTTGGGTTTAATTATTAGGGACGGTAGTTTTAATCATCGTAGTTAGACTTAATCCACACACACCTTTGTCAAAGTTCAGAACCATGGTTTCAAACTTTTACAAAGTTATTATTGTTTTAAGTTGCGATTATAAACCGGCACAGCCAAAAAACTACATTTTCACTATTTTTCCGAAATCATTTTAATGAAACTATTTAAAACATTGTAACTTTGTCTCTCAAATAAATAATTTTTCATCGCAAAATCGATTAATGTTAAATAAACTTCTATCTTTTTTCTCAGTTTTATTTCTGATCATTCTAATGCTCAGCATCGTGCACTCGTGCGCCAATATGGCTGCGCCCACCGGTGGGCGATATGACGAAACTCCGCCACGTTTAATTCGTTCAACTCCTACGGGTAGCGCATTGAACGTAAACCGGAAAATTATTGAAATAGAATTTGACGAAAATATAAAAATTGAGAAACCTACCGAAAAAGTGATAATCACGCCGCCGCAGTTAGCTATGCCGGTAATAAGAACAGTAGGAAAAAAAGCTATTGTAGAGCTTGAAGATAATTTACTGCCCAATACTACATACACTATTGATTTTACCGATGCTATTGTAGATAACAACGAGGGAAATCCGCTCGAAAACTTTTCCATTTCTTTCTCCACCGGAGATCAACTCGATACGCTTGCCGTTTCCGGTAAAGTGTTGACGGCAAGTAATCTGGAGCCCGCGCAAGGCATTTACGTGGGCATGCACTCCAATATGGATGATACGGCTTTTGTTAAAACAGCTTTCGAGAGAATTTCGAGAACCGATTCACGCGGAAGATTTACGGTAAAGGGATTAGCACCAGGGAAATACAAGATTTTTGCTCTTGACGACAAGAACCGCAATTATAAATACGATACTCCACAAGAAGCCATTGCTTTTTTAGATTCTATTGTTATTCCCTCATCAATACCCGCTGTGCGACAAGATACTGTTTTTAAAGATAGTGTAACTATTGATACGATTAAAACAGTTAATTACACACGTTTTCTTCCCGATAATGTTTTGTTGCGTTCTTTTTCATCCGGTTTTCAACGAAAGTATTTCCAAAAACATGAACGTCCTGATCGGAAAAGACTCAATATTCTTTTTGCCGCACCAACAGAGGAGCCAACCTTCGAATTACTGAAACCGACATCGGATAATGAAAACTGGTTTGTGATGGAAAAAAGCAAAGAAAACGATACCATTTCGCTGTGGATATCCGACTCGTTGATTTCGATACAGGATACCCTTATCATGAAAATGAATTATCTGAAAACGGATACACTGAATCAAGACCTTATGCAATCGGACACGCTGAGTTTCAACTTCCGTGAACCGCGACAAACTCGCAAGGAGAAAAAAGAAGAAGGGGAAAAAGAAGAAATTCGTCTGTTGGCTGTTAATCACAATGTTAAACCCACGCACGAAATCTATTCGCCCATTCAACTGGAGTTTGAGCATCCGGTTATCGACTTCAATTCATCTAAAGTTCGCCTTACACGCGAAGTTGACTCTGTTTTCTCGCCTGTGAATTTCACGATGACAAACGACACACTTAATCCCCGAAAATATGTGCTGCGCCATAAATGGGAACCGGGCGGGAAATATAAATTGGCTATTGATTCAGCAACCGTTCACTGTATTTATGGATTGTGGAACAATAAAATAGAGCAAGCATTTAGTGTGAAAGCACTCGATCAATACGGAAATATTATGTTTCAGTTGTCGGGATTGCCCACGGGTAAAACGGCGTATGTTGAGCTACTTGACAAATCGGATAAACCTTTTCGAAAAGTACGTGTCAAAAACAACGAAGCGCTGATTTTCGATATAAATCCGGGAATTATTTATGCCCGACTTTTTATAGATGACAACGAAGACGGTGAATGGACAACAGGCGATTATGAAAAGAAAAGGCAGCCCGAAATGGTTTATTATTATCCGCGGGCATACGAAATTAGGGCTTATACCGATCACGAAGAGTCGTGGAACGTGACGGAAGTATCGTTGGATAAACAAAAACCGCTCGACATCACCAAAAATAAACCCGAAGAGAAAAAACGTCGTAACTTGAACGAAGAACGTCAGCGTCAACAGCAGCAAAATCAGCCCGGAAGTTCTCCTTTCTCCGGTGGAATAGGAGGTATGGGAGGGGCGGGATCTTCGATGCAGAGACAGAGTAATCCCACGCGATAACCAAACTAACCAAAACGAACAAGATGAACAAAACTATTAAACTATTTCTTTTATTGATTCTTGCCATATCCTTGTTTCAAGGCGCAAATGCCCAATGCAAGGTTATGAACAACTCTTTTAGAGATGGCGAAAATATTACTTATGACTTATATTTCAATTATGGAATAATAAAGGCTAAAGCAGGTGTGGGATCTTTGAAAACCGATATGGTAAACTATAAAGGTAACAGCGCATATAATCTTCGAATGTTGCTCAATACTACCGGATTGGCAGGAAGTGTTTACACGGTTAATGATACGCTTGTGTCGTATATCGATATGGATTTGCGCCCGCTGCTTTTCACTAAAAACGCATTTGAGGGAAAGGATTACTCCAAAGAGGTTCAAGCTTTCAGCTATATTGATGATGGTATTAAAGTAAGAACAAGTCGTATTTTTAACGGAGAAAAGAGTTTTGAAGAGACCATTACCGTCAACGATTGTGCGTATGATTACCTGTCGGTGTTGGCATTGATAAGAAATCTTGATTATTCGGATATGCAGCCCGGAGATCAAAAACAGATTCAATTTCTTTCGGGGAAAGAGAGCGTGAACATGGGTATTTACTACAACGGAAAATCAAAAATTAGAGCCAATAACGGGAAGACTTACAACACGATTGAAATTTCTCTCACCATTTATGATAAAGCGTTCAACGACAAGAAAGAGGCTATTAGCGCTTTGCTGACCGATGACCTAAACCGAATTCCCGTAGTTATCAAGACACATTTAAAGATTGGAGCAATACGTGCCGTGCTGAAGAATGTTACCGGACTACGAAATTAAATAATCTCTCAATAATTTTTTAACGTATGAAAAAACAATTTTTTCTTTTCTGTGCTCTTTTCTTTATATTTTTTTCTGCCAATACTCACGTTTTAAAAGCACAAAAAACGAGTGAGCCGTATGTAATTTTGGTTGAATTTATCTTAGATGAAGCTAAGGTGGATGAGGCTATTGAACTCTTGTCTGAAATTCAATCGAAAACGCTTGAAAACGAAGAGGGTTGCCTTGTTTATGATGTTTTACTAAGTGAAGAAGATCCTACTAAAGTTTTTATTTACGAGAGTTACGAAAGCGAAAAGGCATTTAAAACCCACACTAAAGCAGCTTATTACAACGCAATTGTTGTGAAAAAGCTCTTGCCACTTGTGAAACAACAGAAAATAACCAAGGTTTTTCCGTTGAACTTTGAAGGCGAAATGAGCGATGCTGAAATTTAGAGTTGTGTTTTTTTCTAACCCCACCCGCTTCGCTCGTCCCCTTTATCAAAAGGGGACAGTTACGCATACTGCATTATTTACTTTACTCAAAAATATTCAAACTCAGTAGTTCTTCCCTTGTGCTGCAAGGGAAGTACCCGTCAATAGACGGGGGAAGGGTTAGAAATGTGTGTTTTAAACCAACTGTTTTCTTACACATTACTATAACAAATCTATCTCCACAAAAAACTGCCTGTATATTTCGGCTTTTTCAGTCAGTGGTTTTGGGTATGCTCTTGATGAGGATGGCATTCTGTAGAACTTGTATTTTTTATTGAGAAAGTCAACAACGGCATAACTCCCGATTTTTGGAACGGGAGGCGTTTCAGGAAAAAGCGATCGAAGAGTTTCGGTCGCTTTTTCGCCTGTTGTAATTATGGCGCTACAATCAGGGATTTTCGATAAAGCACTTTCGAGGTTGAGCGGAGTAACTATTTGCAAGAAGTTGTCCGATGCATTGCCTTTTAATCGATGCACTTCGTGCGCTGTATCACCAACGGCAATACCTTTTGCCGATAAGAACTCAATAATTTTTTCCTTATCGAAAGAGCTTTTTTTTTCTGTAAGAAAATAGTCCTTTTCATCAAAAAATACCAACCCGAAAATTCGCCACATATCGTTTTGAAAATTGGGGTAATAGAAATCCATTTTCCATTTCGCATTTGGCGGTGGAAAACTACCCAGCATCAACACTTTGGCATTTATGGGCAGAAAGGGTTGGAGAGGATGAATCTCGGTAAGTAAAGTCATCATTTAATAAAAATAAGTAGGGTTTACAACGGAAATTTCTTCCTGATGGGATCATCGTATTGCTCTTGTAATTGTTTAAGCTCAGCACGAAGCTCGTTGGTAATTTCTTCGTAACCGATTTTCCCGTATAGGTTATTCATTTCCATCGGGTCTGTTTGCAAATCAAAAAGTTCCCACTCATCAATATCATCATAAAAGTGAATGAATTTGTATCGTTCTGTTTTTACTCCGTAATGGCGTCTCACAGCATGTTCGCCCGGATATTCGTAATAGTGGTAATATAACGATTTTCTCCAATTGGTAGGAGCTTTTTCGTTTTTGAGCAACGGCAACAACGAAACACCTTGAATATCGGATGGAATTTTTGCTCCTGCAATTTCGAGCATCGTCGGGGCAAAATCAATATTCTGAACCAGTTGCGGAATATCGCCTCGTTTTTTGAACTGCCTGGGCAAGCACATTACCAATGGTGTGCTGAACGATTCTTCGTACATAAACCGTTTATCGAACCAACCGTGTTCACCCATGTAAAAACCTTGATCTGAGGTGTAAATAATAATGGTATTTTCCATCATTCTGTTCTTTTCCAAATAATTGAGAACACGCCCAACGTTTTCGTCCATCGATTTAATGGTTTTAGCATAATCGCGCATATATCGTTGATATTTCCACTCCGCTAACTCCTTACCTTGCAAGTTGGATGAATAGAATTTATTTATTATCGGCTGATAATGAGCATTCCAGGCTTCTTTTTGCGCCGAATCCAATCGAGCATATTCACCCTTAATATAAGCATCCGATAATCGGGTTTGAACTCCCGTGCGTAACATTTTCAAGTCGTGTACCACATCCATATCGTGGTTGTCGGCAATATTCATTTCCTGAATTGAGGCTGCCTTTCTTCCCAAATAATCATCGTAAAAGTTGTCAGGAAGCTCGAAAGTTTTATCTTCGTAATCTTTCAGATGTGCAATATTGGGCATCCAGTTGCGATGTGCTGCTTTATGGTGCAGAAATAGGCAGAAAGGTTTTTCTTTATCGCGTCCGTTTTCGAGCCAATCCAATCCAAAATCGGTAATGAGATTGGTAGCATAACCTTTGAAGTTTTTTCGTCCTTCGGGAGTAATAAAATCGGGTTGGTAATAATTTCCTTGTCCGGGAAGAATTACCCAATGATCAAAATTTGTTGGCTTGCTGTCCAAGTGCCATTTCCCAATCATTGCTGTTTGATATCCGGCCTCCCGAAGCAGTTGCTGTACCGTTTGCTGCGTTCCGTCGAAAGAGGTTATATTATCTATTTTCCCGTTTTTGTGACTGTGTTTCCCCGTCAGCAAACACGCGCGGCTGGGCGCCGAAATGGAATTTGCGACGTAAGCATTGCGAAAAATAACACCATTTTCGGCAATTCTGTCGAGATTGGGTGTTTCTATATGACGATTATCGTAGCAACTCATCATTTGACGCGTATGATCGTCGGTCATGATGTAAACGATATTCAACGGCTTTGTCTCTTGCTGTGCTTTGCCTACACACGAAGTCAAGGCAGCAATTCCGGCAATGGGAGCGATTAGATTTGTTTTATTAAGATTCATTTTATACGGTGTTGAGAGATTAATTCTCTGTTTTTACAAAAATATAGTTTTTTGCTCAATTGCAGACTTTTTTCTTTAATTATCTATCAGTATAAAAAGTTTTTAGTAAAAATAAAGTATCTTTGTTGCTCCAAAGAAAATATGATTCATGAGCGATAATAATCATTATTCAAAAATACCTGAGCCTGCTTTGCGACGTTTGCCTTGGTATCTTTCATACGTACAGCTATTGAAGAAACAGGGATATAAGCAAGTTTCTTCAACACAAATTGCTAAAAAAATCAACGTATCAGCTACTCAAATTGCCAAGGATCTCTCTTATGTGAACATAAACGGCAAAACTCGTGTAGGTTATAATATTGAGCAGCTCATTAGTGTACTGGAAGACTTTTTGGGTTTCAAAAGAATGCATACTGCCGTGCTTTTTGGAGTAGGGAGTTTAGGTGCAGCGCTGCTTTCGGATTCGGGATTGGAGCAATATGGTTTAAAAATTCACGCCGGTTTTGATGTGAATCCGTCTGTTATAGGACGAGAGATTAATGAAATACCTGTTTTTCATTCCAATGAGTTTGCAGCTAGAAACGAAAAACTAAAAGCTCAAATTGGAATTCTCACCGTTCCGCCCGATATTGCACAGGAAGTTGCCGATTTTATGATTGCCGGCGGAATTCAGGCGATATGGAATTTTACGCCTTTTCGTATTCGAGTTCCCGAACATATTGTGTTACAAAATACATCGCTTTATGCGCATTTGGCGGTAATGTTTAACCGACTTCGGGACGAATAACACAGACCGCACGGCCGTTCCAAACGACCTTGCGGATAAGAATCAATAACGCGCTATGCGGATTGAAACCGCAAAGCGCAAAATCACCAAAATAGGATATGAAAATTTTTGCTATCGGGTTGAATTATGATTCGCACAACAAAGAAATGAAGCGAACTTTTGAAGCCAGTGAACCGGTTATTTTTATGAAACCCGATACAGCTTTGCTTCGCAATGGAACTCCGTTTTTTTTACCCGATTTTTCCAACGAAATTCATTACGAAACGGAACTGGTGATAAAAATAAATAGGCTGGGTAAAAATATAGCCGAGAAGTTTGCACATCGGTATTACGATGAAATTACCGTTGGCATTGATTTTACAGCTCGCGATTTGCAACGAAAACAAAAAGAGCTGGGTTTGCCTTGGGAAATAGCTAAAAGCTTTGATAGTTCTGCGCCAATAGGTGAGTTTATTTCGAAAAAAGAATTGCCGGATGTAAATAATATAAACTTTCATCTCGACATAAACGGAACCACCGTACAACAAGGGAACAACGGCGATTTGATTTTTTCGTTCGATAAAATAATTGCCTATATCAGCCGTTTTTTTACGCTAAAAATCGGTGATCTTATTTTTACCGGAACTCCCGCCGGAATTGGCTCAGTTTCCATTAATGACCACTTAGAAGGATATATTGAAGATAGGAAGTTACTCGATTTTAAAATTAAATAGTCTTACAATACAATAAAAATGCATTATATTTGTTTAATCTCTAAACAATAACATACATAATATCTATGCAATCAAAATCAAATTTTTTCGTTACAGTTTTTCTCTTAAGTGTTTTTACACTTCTTTCCGGTAAAGTTCTGGCGCAGCAATACAACTCAATTCCAGTGGCAGTGCCTTCAATTCAAATTGCACCCGATGCAAGAGGTGGCGGTATGGGCGATATTGGCGTTGCTACAATGCCCGACGTGTATTCTCAGTACTGGAATGCGGCTAAATATCCGTTTATTACAAGCAATGGTGGTTTTGCAATTTCCTATACTCCTTGGTTGAGTAAGTTGGTGAGTGATATTAACTTAGTCAATGTAACCGGTTTTTGGAAGTTTGGTCGCGAAAACTTAAATGCCGTTAGTGCTTCGCTTCGATATTTTTCTCTTGGGAAAGTTGACATATTTGACCAGAATACTGACTATGTTATGGCAGTTTCTCCCAACGAACTTGCTTTTGACGTGGCTTATTCAAGAAAACTTTCCGAAACTTTTTCGGGAGCAGTTACGCTGCGTTATATCCGTGCCGATTATTCAACAGGAAGTGATGAAACTACGGCCGGTAACGCATTTGCCGCTGATATCTCCGGTTACAACGAAATGTATCTGAATTTAGGAAGAACAGAAAGTTTATTGGGTTTGGGATTCAATATTTCTAATATAGGTACAAAAATATCTTACGATGGTGGCAACACCTCCATGTTCTTGCCTGCCAACTTACGATTAGGCGCATCGTTAGGCATACCAATTGATAATAAAAATACTTTCTCGTTCAGTTTCGATGCCAATAAATTGCTTGTTCCTACACCACAATTGGCAGTTGAGGGAGAAAGTGAGGAAGACAAGACAAATAGAATTAAGAAATATACGGACACTTCTTCCATTGCCGGTATTTTTAAATCGTTTGGCGATGCTCCCGGCGGATTTAAAGAAGAAATGCAGGAAGTAATGTGGTCGTTTGGTGTAGAATATCTTTACAACAATCAGTTTGCGCTTCGAACCGGTTATTTTCATGAGAACGAATATAAAGGCAATCGTCGCTATTTCTCTTTTGGAGCAGGTTTTAAAATGAATGCATTTCAAATTGATGCCGCTTACTTGATTTCAACAGCACAATCTAATCCATTAGACCAAACATTGCGTTTATCGCTTGGATTTGACATTGATGGAATAAAACAATTGATGCGATAAACTCCCAATCCCCTAAGGGGACTTTTAGGAACGGAAACTGATTAAAAAAACAGGCATAAATAATTCACAATCCGATGTAGAGACACGATGCTTCGCGTCTTAATGAAAAAAGGAAATGAAGAATAACATGCAACCGACAGATAATACACGGTACACCAAATCCCCTCCAGAGGATTTAGGTGTATTTCGCGTTGGTTTCGGGTACGATATGCATCGTCTTGTAAAAGGCAGAGACTTTTGGATGGGCGGTATAAAAATAGATTTTGAAAAGGGTTTACAAGGTCATTCCGATGCCGATGTGCTTATTCATGCCATTTGCGATGCGCTGCTGGGTGCGGCCAATTTACGCGATATTGGTTTCCATTTTCCGGATACTGCCGGTGAGTTTCACAATATCGACAGTAAAGTTTTATTAAAAAAAAGCATTGTTTTACTTCGCGAAAAAGGGTTTGAAGTAGGTAATATTGATACCACTATTTGTGCCGAATATCCAAAAATGAATCCACATATTCCGGCGATGCAAAAGGTGTTGAGTGAAATAATGGAAACAGATATCGACAATATTTCCATCAAAGCTACCACATCCGAAAAAATGGGATTTGTGGGTCGTCAGGAAGGAATAACGGCTTATGCCGTAGCGCTAATTTATAAACTGTAAAATTATTATTCGATTTTGCTTCTCACTTGGCTGATACGTAAAAAACATGCGAAAGGATTTGGTATTCACTCTCCTTTCGCTTTTAATTTTATCACCAATGTAATTTACGAGAAACATGGATACACGGCTTTTGAGGATATTGAACAGATTTTGTTGAATAACGATATCGAAACAACCGAGAAAAAACTACATCATTTGTCATATAGACTTGTCAGGTATTTTCAGCCGAAAAAAATATTCGAATTTGGAGCCGAAAAAGGAGTTAATACACTCTATATAAGTGCAGCCTTCAAAAATGCAACTCTCAAATGTTTCGATCCGGCCGAAGGGAACACTTTAATGGCAAGGAATTTGCATACAGTATTCAATAAAGATGTTGAGTTTATAGACAAAGTAGATATTTCTGAATCGTATGATGGAATTTTTGTGTATCCGAACACTTTTTCCATTGATATAGAAAGTCTGTTATCGATGAGTGTTGACGACACTTTTTGGGTTATCACGGGAATAAAATTCGGTAATGGAAAACGATTTTGGAAAAACATTGTTAAAGATAAAAGAGCACGACTTACTTTCGATATGAAAGATATCGGTATTGTAATTTTGAAAAAATCATATCACAAAAAAAACTATCTGATTTAAGACGAAGAATCAATAAATTTGAAATGACAAAAAGCTTAATATATACAAAATCCGGCGATAAAGGTAAAACATCGTTGGTGGGCGGAACCCGTGTAAAGAAAACGCATATTCGCTTAGAGGCTTACGGCACAATTGATGAATTGAACAGCTTTATCGGTTGGTTGAATTGCGAAGTAAAAGGTGAAGAAACAAATAATTTTTTGTCTTTTTTGCAACACAAACTGTTTACTGTAGGTTCGTATTTGGCAACTGAAACAGAGCAAATATCGCCTAAAGCGGCCAGCATCATTACCGATGAGGATATTGATAGAATTGAAAAAGAAATTGATAAAATAGACAATAGTTTGCCCAAACTAAATCGTTTTATTCTTCCCGGAGGCAATGAAACTGCTTCGCGTGCTCATATTTGCCGTACAGTTTCTCGAAGAGCAGAACGAAATGTATATCATGTAGCGAACGAATTTCCGGTGATGGATTCTATCTTGAAATTCTTAAATCGTTTATCAGACTACTTTTTCGTGCTGGCTCGATACGAAAGTCACAAGACTGGAAAAGAAATATACTGGGAACAAGATAATTTATAGTAATTTGCTTCGCGTAATTCACTTCGTGTTTATTCAATAGAATTACAACCGAATAACTTTTTAACGCTATAATAATTCTCATCTATCAGTCAATATCTAATTTTTTTGTATATTTTTGCGCTAAATTTCAGAAACAACAAAAACTATAATTAATAATATGTATTGGACACTTGAATTAGCATCTAAATTGGAAGACGCTCCCTGGCCGGCAACAAAAGATGAGCTGATTGATTTTGCTCAACGATCTGGTGCCCCACTCGAAGTGATAGAAAATCTGCAGGAAATCGAGGACGATAGCGAAGTTTTCGAAACCATAGAAGATATCTGGCCCGATTATCCTAGCAAAGAAGACTTCTTTTTTAATGAAGACGAGTATTAGCGTTTTTCCAATGTGAAAATAAACAGCCGCCCGAAATTTCGGACGGCTGTTTTGTTATAACCTGTTTGATGTGCTACAAAGATACAATAAAATAAACAGTTAAGTAAAGCTTAACTGTTCATATTCATAACGAAGTGTCCTTAAAACCACTTCATTAGCAAATTATTGTATAATAGGGTCAAATATTTTTCTCTATTTTTTCCGTGAATAACGTTTTAGCACCTGCGCCAACTACTTTGTCTATAACTTCTCCATTTTTAATGAAAAGAACAGTTGGAATATTGCGGATACCGTATTTTGAAGTGGCTTCGTCGTTGTTATCCACATCCACTTTTCCAATTACCACGCGATCTTTATATTCTTCACTCAACTCTTCGATAATGGGCCCAATCATTTTGCATGGTCCGCACCATTCTGCCCAAAAATCGATAATCACTAACTTGTCTGTTGCCAACACTTCGTTGAGTGTTGCATCGGTAATTTGTAATGCCATAATAGTTTTATTTTAAATTGTTTGATGTTTAATGTCTCTTAGTTGATCTTAAATTCTATTTGCAAATTATTTTTCAAATTGTCTATTAGGTGTCTATTTACCTGAATTTTCGACGGTCGCGAAAAAAGCTGCAAATTCATATTCGTTTCTTCGCCAATAATGTGAAAATATAACAATGAATTGCCTGAATTGTTTTTAATTAGAGCCGATAATTCAGAAACCATTGTGTCGTCCAACTCAGTTATCGGGAGTTGAAGTGTAATTTTGGAAACTAATCTGTCTTTCATTTCCGAAAGCAAATTGATATTGTTCACTTTTATCTCCAGTTCTTCCGGTCTGAAGCGTTTGGGCTGTATTTTAGCCGCTATGTAAATAGAAAGTCCAATACGTGCAAATCTTCCGTAATTTACGCTATCGTCTCCAAAAAATGCCAGTTCGCAGCTGCCCGTATAATCTTCTATAGTAATAATGGTATAGGGGCTTCCACGCTTTGTTTGTCCTTCTCGCACGTTGGTAACCAAGCCGCCAAAACTAACATCTTTTCCATCCAACGGTTTTAAATCTTGAAGCTTTGCACAATCGGCTGTGCAGACATAATTTAAGATAAATTCGTAATCATCCAGTGGATGCGCCGACAGATAAATCCCGATTAGTTCGCGCTCTTTATTTAATCGTACCAAATCGGAAAACTTTTCTACTTTAGGCAACTCCGGACGGGAAATCATAAATGATGCATCATCGCCAAAAAGCGAATTCATGGATTGATATTTGTCCTGCTGAAATTTATTTCCATATCGGATAAATGTTTCTAAGAAATCTTCGCCTTTGCTGTTTAGTGACATAAAATGTTCGCGCTTCACACCGGAGAGTGAATCAAAAGCGCCTGCGAGTGCTAGCGATTCTATGGTTTTTTTGTTGCACGATGACAAGTTTACCCGCTCCACAAAATCGAAAACATCTTTAAACGCACCATTGTTAGTGCGTTCTTCAATAATGCTTTCCACCGCTCCTTGTCCTACGCTTTTAATAGCAGCCAGACCAAAACGGATATCTCCCGATTTATTCACGGAGAACTTCAATACCGATTCGTTGATGTCGGGTGAAAGAACGTTAATTCCCATTGCTTTGCACTCATCCATAAACTTGGTGATTTCCGTGATGTTGTTTAAGTTATTAGACAACACCGATGCCATATATTCTGATGGATAATTTGCTTTTAACCAGGCTGTTTGATAGGCAACCCACGAGTAACAGGTAGAGTGCGATTTGTTAAAAGCATATTGTGCAAACTTTTCCCAGTCTGCCCAAATTTTTTCAAGCGATTTCGCAGGATAGCCGTTTGATTTTCCTCCTGAAATAAATTTTTCTTTCAGTGCAGCCATCTTATCGGCCAGTTTTTTACCCATTGCCTTGCGCAGCTCGTCCGACTGTCCGCGCGTGAAATTGGCCAATAACCGCGACAAAAGCATCACCTGCTCCTGATAAACCGTGATTCCGTATGTTTCGGCTAAGAACTGCTCCATCACCGGAATATCATACGCTATCTGTTCCTTGCCGTGTTTACGGGCAATAAAAGATGGAATGTAGTCCATTGGCCCGGGACGATACAGAGCGTTCATCGCGATAAGATCTTCAAACTTGCTGGGATGAAGTTCTTTTAGGTATTTCTGCATTCCGGTGGATTCAAATTGAAATGTACCGGTAGTTTGCCCGTTGCTGTATAGCTCGTATGTTTTTGGATCATCTAACGGCAGTGCATTGATGTCTATTTTAATTCCGTGTGTTGCTTCAATATTTGTGAGAGTATCTTTAATGATAGTGAGGGTTTTAAGTCCCAAGAAATCCATTTTTATTAATCCGGTTTCTTCTATAACGGAACCTTCAAATTGTGTAACGAGCAGTTTTTCTTTCGTCTCCTTATCGTCGGCTGTGCTAATGGGCACGATATCCGAAATATCGGTTTGCCCGATAATAACACCGCAGGCGTGCACACCGGTGCTGCGCACGTTTCCTTCCAACATTTCGGCATACTTGAGTGTATCGCTTAGCAACGGATCCGGACTGTTGGCGGCTTCTTTCAGTTCGGGAACGTAGTTTATGGCTTCGCGGATATTTATTCTCTTTACATTGGGAATTCTGTCGGGAACCAATTTTGCCAATCTGTCCGCATCAGACAGGGGCAGTTTGTGTACACGGGCAACATCGCGAATAGACGATTTTGTAGCCATAGTTCCGTAAGTGATTATACGAGCAACTTTTTCGTGTCCGTATTTTTCGGTTACCCATTGGAGCACTTTGTCGCGGCCTTCGTCATCGAAATCGATATCGATATCGGGCATTGAAATTCGGTCGGGATTAAGAAAACGCTCGAATAGCAAATTATATTTGAGCGGATCAATATCCGTAATCCCCAGGCAGTATGCCACCGCAGATCCTGCTGCAGAACCACGACCGGGACCAACCGCTACACCCATTTGTCGTGCAGCGTTGATAAAATCCTGCACGATAAGAAAATATCCGGGATATCCCATATTAGTGATAGTGTCGATTTCGAATTTTAACCTCGAAACGATTTCATCGCTAAGTTCTTCACCGTATTTTTTGTGTGCTCCAATTTTGGTTAAATGCCGTAGATAATCCGATTCGAGTTGGATACGTATCACTTTGTTGTATCCGCCCAGCCTGTTGAAATTGGCCTCGCCAAACTTCTCAATTAAATCTGCTTCGGAGAATTTGGTTTTGTATTCTTCTTCTGTTCCAAAAGAGTTTTCGATGGGATAGAAAGGCATTAGCGCCGGATTGTCAATGGAGTAAATTTCTACTTTGTTGGCAATCTCCACCGTGTTGGTGAGCGCCTCAGGAATATCTGCGAAAATTTGGTTCATTTCCGCCGTGGTTTTTATCCATTCTTGCTTGGTGTAGCGCATGCGATCGGGATCGTCAAAATCTTTTCCCATGCTCAGGCAAATGAGGCGGTCGTGAGCATCGGCATCTTCTTCGTTCACGAAGTGCGCATCGTTGGTGGCAATGACTTTTACATCGTATTTTTTTCCAATTTTGATTAATTCTTCATTTACTCGCTGTTGTTTCGGGTAAGTTGTTTGATCGGCATCGGAGCGAGTTGTTTTGTGGCGTTGCATTTCGAGATAAAAATCATCGCCAAAAATATTTTTGAACCATTGAACGGCTTCTTCGGCTCCGGAAATGTTGTTATCGTCAATTTTTCGGGGAATCTCACCTCCTAAACAGGCGGTGGAAATAATAAGTCCTTCGCGATACTTTTCCAGTAGCTCTTTATCGATTCGTGGACGATAATAAAAACCTTCCGTCCAGCTTTTCGATACCATTTTTATGAGATTTTTGTAACCGGTCAGGTTTTTGGCAAGTACAACTAAA
The DNA here is from genome assembly GCA_030538215.1 of Bacteroidia bacterium. Taxonomy (GTDB): domain Bacteria; phylum Bacteroidota; class Bacteroidia; order Bacteroidales; family Dysgonomonadaceae; genus Petrimonas. Next base: position 6,564 of record JAUNUM010000022.1, on the reverse strand, counting down.
TGCCATCCACTGCCGTCGATTTTTTCGGTTTGTGAAAATCGGTCACGGCGAGCGCAGTAACATTCACATCCAATAATAGGTTTAAAATTAAGCTTGGCGGTTTTGGCTTCAATCTCGTTCTTCAGTTTCTGATTATCGGGATTACTTTCCAACTCTTTACTCAATAGCTTAATCTCGTTCTTTATTTTCGATTTTACACTATCGATGTAATTCACAAATTCCTTAATCCCGTACATGGCTCCGTGGTCGGTGAGTGCAATGCCGGGCATACCATCACTCATGGCTTTATCTACGATTCGGTTGATGCTGGCTTGACCGTCTAACAAGGAGTATTGAGAGTGGACGTGTAAATGTACAAATGGTTGCATGTAATGAAATTGGCTTTTGGCTACTGGCTTTTAGCTGTTGGCCGGTGAGTTGAATGGATTTAGAAATCGTTTTCTAAAAAGTTTGGACAAATATAGCGAAATTCGAAGAAGATTTTCAGGTAAATTGATAGAAGTTATCAACAGATTTTTCTATTGATAGAGGAAATAGTACATCTACACCCAGATAGATTTAAAAGCAAAAAACCGATGAGATTCTCACCGGTTTTTTCTATCAACTTTGTCAAAGCTTCAAACTTTGACAAAGGTTATGTGTTACTTCGCCACTCTTTCCAGCCATTTCAGCATAAAGAGCATAGTGAACATGGAGATGAGGCAGGCAGCTACAAAAATAAGCCAAGTAGCCCATAAAGGAATGCTATTATAAAATATAACTCCGACAAATAATAACTGATTACCTAGCGCTGTAGCGCTTAACCAGCCTCCTTGCATAATCCCTTGATATTTAGGTGGTGCAACTTTTGAAACAAAAGCAATTCCCAATGGAGAAATAAATAACTCTGCGATTGTTAAAATAAAATAGGTGCCGATCAGTAGCCAAGGTGTTACTCTTGCCGAATCTGAAAGTCCACCGATTGCTACTCTTTCTGAGGCAGAAGGAAGTTCAAGAGATCCTAATATCATAACAGTAAATGCTAATGCTGCAATTCCCATACCAATAGCTATCTTCTTTGGTGTTGAAATCTCTAATCCTTTTGCTTTAAGCCAGCCAAAAAGTCCGATGATAATTGGTGTTAGAAAAACTACAAATATTGGATTGAATGCTTGAAAAACTTCGGCTCCTTGGAGTGTGGTAAAGCCTAAGTCGATATTAATCATGCGGGTATAGTCATCAGCAAATAAAGTTAAGGTTTGCCCATTTTGATGAAATGAGAACCAAAAGAATATAACAACTCCAAATACAGCAAATAAAGCATAAAGACGTTGTTTAACTTCTTTTGCATCCATTTCAACGATGTGGCTGTCTTCTTTTGTTGCTGTTTTAAGAGAAGGATCGGGTAGCTGCTTTTTATTAGTAACAAATATTGCTAACGAGATGAGCATAGCAAATATTGCAATACCAAATGAGTAATGATATCCTTCTATAAAAATATTTAAGTAACTATTTACAAATTCTTGTAAATTGTCTGCGTTTCCTCCAACTTGAGCAGCCAATTCCGAAAGTCTGGTTTGGGCATCAGCTGTTATTGTTCCATCAATATATTGATTACATAGTTTAGGCAGGTCAGCGTTAAACTCAAACCCTTGACTCCTAACCCACCAGTTGCGTAATCCCACAGCCATAAGGGGAGCAAACATTGCACCAATATTTATAAACATGTAGAAAATTTGAAAGCCAGTTTCTCGTTTATGAGAATATTTAGGATTATCGTATAGTTGACCTACTACAGCTTGGAGGTTACCTTTGAATAATCCATTTCCAAATGCAATTGCAAATAAACCAAGGCATGTAAAACCTAAAATAAGAGGCATATTTTCAACTGGAGTCTTTGTAGGAATAGCAATTATTAGATATCCCACAGTCATTAGTAAAAGTCCAACAAGAATTGTTGTCTTATATTTCTTAGTTTTATCGGCAATAAGTCCTCCTACCAATGCTAATATATAGATTAAGGCATAGAAAACCGAATAAATAATGGCGCCAGTTGATCCACCAGTAAAACCGAATTTATTATTAAGAAATAATAGTAGAATGGCCATCATGATGTAGAAACCGAAGCGTTCTCCCATATTGGCTAGTGCAGCAGGTATTAAACCCTTAGGATGATTTTTGAACATAAGTTGAAATTTTTAGATGGTTAGAAAATTTAATCTGCAAATATACACAAATAAATGAAATATAAGCCAATTCAGTAGAATAGGAATAATAAAATCTCTTTTACAGGGAAGTGAGTAAAATATTTCCACTTTTTGTTGTATTATTTAAATTTTGTTGTAAATTTGCCACTTAAATTCGTAAAAAACGAATAAAATGAAACAGCACAATGTTACATATCCTTTCTATTTTTATTTTTACCTTGGTAGGTAGAACAGGATTTTATGTGCAAAATGAAGAAATAAAAATAAATTTTTGAATAAAAAATCCTGTCGATAATACGATGGGATTTTTTTATTTAATAAACACAAGCAAACAAATGGTTGGACAACTGAAGGTGCTGGGTGAATGCGTAGAGCATAAACAAATTGCAAGCAACGGGAAATCATGAATAAAACAGAACAAATACAGCCTGCCGAGCATATCAAAAGCATTTCGGAATACTACTTTTCAGTAAAATTGGCTGAGGTGGCGCGCATGAATGCCGAAGGCAAAAATGTGATCAGCCTGGGAGTGGGCGCACCCGATAAAATGCCATCGCCGGAAACTATCGATACGCTGTGCGAAACAGCTCATCGTCCCGATATTCATGCTTATCAGCCTTATTCCGGAATTCTGGAATTGAGAAAAGCGTACGCCGATTGGTACAAAAAGTTTTATAACGTGAACTTAATGTCAGACGAAGTACTTCCGCTTATCGGTTCAAAAGAAGGAATTTTACATATTTCGATGACTTTTCTCAATTTTGGAGATTCGGTATTGGTGCCCAACCCGGGATATCCGACGTATAAATCGGTTTCGGAACTGCTTCGTGCCAACGTTATCCAATACGATTTATTAGAAAGCAACGGCTGGCTGCCCGATTTCGATGCATTGGAAAAACAAGACATATCTCGCGTGAAACTTATGTGGGTAAACTATCCCAATATGCCCACCGGAACTAACGCATCGTCAGAATTATTCGAAAAAATAGTTGCCTTCGGCAAAAAACATAATATCATCATTTGCCACGATAATCCGTATAGTTTTATCCTGAACGATAATCCGATGAGTATTTTATCGGTGGATGGGGCAAAAGATATTTGTATCGAACTCAACTCGTTGAGCAAATCGCACAACATGTCGGGTTGGCGTATGGGAATGCTGGCGTCTAACTCACAGTTCGTGAAATGGGTATTGAAGGCGAAAAGCAATATCGATAGCGGACAGTTCAAACCCATGCAACTGGCAACTATTGCTGCTTTGCAGAATACGCAAGAGTGGCACGACGAGATGAACCGCATTTATGCCGAACGCCGTGTTTGGGCTGAAAAAATAATGGATTTGCTAAATTGCAAATACGATAAAACTCAGGTTGGACTCTTTGTTTGGGGAAAACTGCCGGAATCGGTATCATCCAGCAAAGATTTTATCGACGATATTCTTTACAACGCCTGTGTTTTCATCACTCCCGGCGTAATTTTCGGAAGCAACGGCGAAGGATATGTCAGAATTTCGTTAGGCTCAGTCGTGGAGAAAATGCAGGAAGCATACGAAAGAATTAAGAAGACAGAAGTCTGAAGTCCGAAGACGGAAGAAAAGAAGTTAGAAATTAGAACAGAAGCTAATTTTTCATTGTCAATTATCAATTAACAAAATATGGAATTTGAATCAATTTTATTACCCGGAGTCGATGACAAGCGTCCGATTGTAATTTCTGGTCCTTGCAGTGCAGAAACTGAAGAACAGGTAATGGAAACCGCCCAAAAACTGGTCGAAAAAGGAGTGAAAATATTCAGAGCTGGAGTGTGGAAACCGCGTACCAAACCCGGCGGATTTGAAGGAATCGGCACGCCCGCGCTAAAGTGGCTTCAACAAGTTAGAAAAGAAACGGGTATGTATGTGGCTACCGAAGTGGCAACAGAAAAGCACGTGTACGAATCGTTGAAATACAACATGGATATGTTGTGGATTGGTGCTCGTACCACGGCGAATCCGTTTGCTGTTCAGGAGATTGCCAATACATTGAAAGGCGTTGATATCCCCATTTTGATAAAAAATCCGGTAAATCCTGATCTGGAATTGTGGATTGGCGCCATTGAGCGTTTGTACAATGCCGGAATCCGTAAAATAGGGGTTATTCACCGTGGATTCAGCACGAACGATAAAACCGTTTACCGAAATATTCCGCAATGGCACATCCCCATTGAATTGAAACGCCGTTATCCCAATCTTCCCATTCTTTGCGATCCGAGTCATATCGGGGGAAAACGTTCGATGATTAAAACAATTTCTCAGCAAGCTATGGATCTGAATTACTACGGATTGATCATTGAATCGCACAGAAACCCCTATGACGCCTGGAGCGACAGCGCACAGCAAATTTCTCCCGACATGTTAGACGAAATTCTTCACGAATTAGTTATCCGGGACAAGGTGCAATCTACAGAGGACTTATCTGGCTTGCGTGTGCAAATAGATGAGTTGGACAATGAAATCCTGCAGCTGTTATCGAAACGAATGCGTGTATCGCGCGAAATCGGGCTTTACAAGTTGGAACACGATATGTCCATACTCCAAACCGGACGTTACGATCATATTCGTAAAGACCGTGCAGATCAGGCTGGAAAGATGGAAATGTCGAGCGAATTTGTGCTGAAAGTGCTTGAAGCTATTCATACCGAATCGGTGCGTCAGCAGTTTGAGATAATGGAAAAAGCAAAAAAGTAGAGACACATGCTTGCGTCTCAGGTACAAAACAACTGAATTAAAAAAAGATACATTAAATGTGTCTCTACAACTGAAAATGAAAATACTAATCCTTGGAGCCGGCAAAATGGGATCGTTTTTTGCCGATGTGCTCAGTTTCGATCACGAAATAGCGGTATTGGATACCGACCCGAAAAAATTGCGGTTTATTTACAACACGCTTCGGATGACGAATCCGGAAGAAGTTCAGGAGTTTGCCCCCGAACTGGTTATCAACGCTGCTACGCTAAAATACACCATCGAAGCATTTAACAACGTGCTGCCTTATTTACCGCCAACGTGTATTTTGAGCGATATTGCATCGGTAAAAACCGGATTGGAAGAGTATTATCGGGAGCGCACCCGTCCGTTCGTTTCCACCCACCCGATGTTCGGACCCACCTTTGCCAGCCTTAGCGATTTAAGTTCGCAGAGCGCCATTATCATATCGGAATCGTCGCATTTAGGGAAGGTGTTTTTCCGGGATTTGTATCACCGGCTTAAACTCAATGTTTTTGAATATTCTTTCCGCGAACACGACGAAACCATCGCCTACTCGCTCTCCATTCCGTTTGCATCCACACTCGTTTTTGCTTCGGTAATGAAGCACCAGGACGCGCCGGGAACCACCTTCAAAAAACACATGAACATCGCACAGGGCTTGCTTTCGGAAGATGATTTTCTCCTGACGGAGATTCTGTTTAACCCATATACTCCCGGACAGTTGGTGAAAATCAGGGAAAAGTTGAAAGAATTGCTGGCTATTATCGAAGAGAAAGACAGCGAGGGGATGAAAGGGTTTTTAACTGAGGTAAGGAAGAATATCGAGTGATTGGGTGAAGAGGCTGTCTCAAAGGTAAAACAAAATTCCGTATAATTTAGAAACTTGTCATTATCTAAAAGCTGAAAGAGCTTAATGTGAATAACCGTGTGTGAAACGCACGGTAGTGAGCAACACCCCAAACCAACCTGAAGGGGTTGAAGTTTAGCCCACTTCGGGACTAGGCGTGAGGAGAGTTACCGTTCCTCACACTTCGTACGGGGTTATTCATATTTAGTCCGCCAGCTGGCGGACAAAGAGTTTCAATTCGAAAGTGCGACCCTATTACTTTTTACTTTTGAGACAGCTCCGTCCCTATTTCTACTCCACATAAATTCTCAAAATCTTCGCATCACTTTTCGGGCGGCTGTTACCATCTACAGGTAAAGCAGCAATTTTATCAATCACATCCAATCCTTCCGTAACTTCACCAAAAACGGTGTATTCACCGTCTAAATGGCATGCTCCGCCGATGGTGGAATAAGCTTCTTTGAGTTCCACAGGAAGGAAAAACTTGCCGGGAGCAGCTTCATACAGCGAATCCACTACGTGAAGAACCGAATCCAGCATAGCGTTAAATGCGCTGGCATCGGTAACTTTCAGTTTTGCCAAATCGTCTTTGTGCGGCAAATAATGTTCACGAATGATTTTGTTTTTGATTGGCACGTTCACCGCCATTTCCATGGAATCTAACCGACCTTGCGTATAAACTTTCCCGTGCACGATATAAAACTGCGAAGCATCCGATTTCTTTTGCGGATTTACGTTATCGTCTCTTCGGGGAGCGGCCAGGGCTCCCTTTTTATGAAAATGAT
>JAUNUM010000129.1 GCA_030538215.1 Bacteroidia bacterium | reverse complement strand
AATTTACTAATTTACTAATTTTGTATTATTAAAATAACAAACGTTTATATGAGAAAAATTAAAATTTATTTTGTTCCCATTGCTTTTTGTGATAGTCGAAAAACGGGTTCATCATTGGAATTAAATAGAGAGTATATTGGACTTCTTGACGTCCAAAATAATAGTGTTGAGTATTCTGATACAAACGGGCAAGATTGGATTTTTTATATAGGCGATACGGCGCAATTTGTTGATTGGGCTGATAAAAAAGATTTAGAAAATAGTGACGTAATGTTATATAATGTTTTTTGCGATTTGCAAAAAGAATATGACTACAAGGGTAAATGCGTTAGAGTAGATATAAGAAATTTCATCAAACGTAATCATATAGAGAATGATAAAATTTCACACCACATTGTTTGATTTTATCGGTTTACTAATTTACTAATATGATAAAAAAATGAAAGACCAACGAAAATTAGTAACTAAATGCCTTATGAATGATATTCCGGCATTTGTATTGTGCGGTACCGATATTAACGCTTTGGAAGCATTGAGAGAATATGAGCGACTGGCTAACAAAAATGGGTGCTCTAACGTGTTTTTAGACGATTTGAGACTGCTTATTGGTGATTTTGAGGCGTACCAAGCGGAAGAACCGGAGAGCGTGAAAATTCCCGATTAAATTAACTTTTATTTATTGGATAAAACAAATGAATTATGAAAATATTAAAAAGACCAGATAACATTATATTTGACACGGAAAATCCAAATGTGATGGAATTTAATCCAACTCCTAAAGGGCTGCCAATTAAGCTTAGTGAGATTACACTAAAGTCTGATTTTGATTTTCTAAGTGAACATTTCAAGCCAAGAGAGAATGTCAATCATCCAATTTTTTCTAAATTTTTCGATTCAAAATATTTTTGTGTTAAAGTATGAAACAGGAAAAACAAGACCAAATGGAACAAGAAGCAATAAAAGAAATTATAGCTTTTGGCAAAAGTGACAATGTTGTTCCAACACGGTTACTTACAGAGAGCGTCTACAGAGCGTTGGAAGTTTTTAGTTCAAATATTAATAAGCATTTCGCAATTTCCCATCGTGAAATAGCAGCAAAACAACTACTTATAAGTTGTATTTATTCTTTGAATAAGGAGCAGCTTAACAAGGTCGATAGGGTAATTATGAATATAGCAAGAAAAATTTAATATTATGAAGAAAAGTAACAACTACAGAACATTTACTATTCGTTTAAGTACAGATGAAAATTCTGAACTTGAAAAATTGAAAAATCAATTTCAATTAACTACTGACAACGGTGCTATTCGTTTTTTAATTTCTAATTATGGAGATTTATATAAACGCTATTTATCAGAACAAAAAAGAGGAAATAAGGCTGAAAATAAGCTTACCGATTTACAAACTAATTTAAATGATATTCGTCGAGTTTTTAAAATGGTTTTAAAGGATTAATACCATTTTAAAAAAATACCGGAAGTGATCCTTTGATAATTTAAAACTAAATGGTGTTATTATTTCTTGCCGGCAAGCCAGGTCTTTAAAGAAATGATACCGTTTTATAAATATCTTAAGAAAAAAAATTATGAAAATAATAGTATTCATTACAGGTAGTTTACAAGAGAAACTATATGAACTAGGTTATGTAGATATTATTCCTCTTGAATTTTCAATAAATTGGGAACATAATGTAATACCTAATACCGGGGAAGAATTTCATTGGTTTAGTTTTATTTCATCCAACGATGAAATATTCAATAAGGTAGGTCGGGACTATAATACGTACAGGAAAATCGAAGATATTTCTTTGCAAACTGTAGTTATCTTAAAACAATGGGGCGTACGTAATCCGACAAATGATGAAAAATACACATATTGTAAATTGTATCTTTCATTTGCAAAAGATATAGTTTACCCTATCAAAAAAAATAAAAATAAATACCGAAACGATACATTGGAAAAATATAAACAAATAAGTATGGACAATGTTGAGACTGCGCTTAATCTAGAAAAAGGGTCGCAATCCATTATTAATAGATTTATTAAGGTTGCTCCTTATGTTTATGGAAAACACATACCAACTGTTTATGATTTATTTGAAGCCATAAACAAGTATGGCCTTAACAGGCTAAAAACAGCCCGAAACGTCGGTAATAAAACCTTCAATTTGATAAAAGACATTTATGAGCTAATAAGAAAAGAACTTGAGAATGACGATAAATAGCAATAAAATGAAAAATTTTATATACAAAATAAAGTAACAATTATGAATACAAAAATAATAACAGTGGCCAACCATAAGGGCGGTGTTGGGAAAACTGCTACTACTCAAAATGTCGGTGCAGGGTTAGCAAATAAGGGTTTTAAAACGCTTGTGATTGACTTAGATGCACAGGCGAACCTGTCTATAAGCTTTGGTGTAGTTAAGGCTGAAAAAACAATTTATGAAGCTTTAAGAGGAGAGATAGGTTTACCTGTCTATAAGGTTAAGGAAAAACTTTATATTGTACCCTCAAATCTTAATCTTTCGGCGATTGAAATAGAATTGCTCTCACAAGCTGGGCGAGACTTCTTTTTGAAAAATTTGTTGGAAAAAGTAAAGGACGATTACGATTATATTTTAATAGATTGTCCGCCCTCAATAGGCGTTTTAACCATTAATTCACTAGCTGCATCGAATAATGTTATAATCCCGATGGAAGCACATCCTTTAGCGGTACAGGGCATAACTAAATTGTATGAAGTTGTTGAAATTGTTAAGCAGCGTTTAAATCCAGATTTATCAGTTTTGGGCATACTCATTACGAAATACGACCAACGTACAATTTTACAACGTGAGATTAAAACGGCTATCGAGGAATCAAATAAAAGTTTTGTGTTTACTACACAAATTCGCCCTAATATTTCTATTCCCGAAGCAACGTATCAGGGACAAGATATCTACGAATATGCACCTACTTCTAATGGTGCAACAGATTACAATAATTTAGTTGAAGAAATCATTAATATTGCACAATAATTATGGCAAAAAAATCATTTGACAATCCATTAAAAGGAACAGAGAGAAAAGGAATTGATATGTTGATATCAGACCCGACTAAAAGCGAACAAAAAAAAGGAGCTACTAAAAAATATACCACTTCAAATGTACGTATATCTGATGAACACAGGGTTAAAGTTTATACGCTGAAAGGGCAAACAGGGCTTTCCATTACGGAAATATACAATATGATTTTTGATTATTATTTTAAAAATAATCCAATATGACCAATAATCTTTCTAGGGTTCCTCAATCTCTTTCATTTGACCATAATGCTTTAGAGCGTACCTATGGCGAAGATGCTACAATTATTCGAGATATAATTGTTTATGTTTCAAAAAATCAAATGAAAAATTTATTCGGAGAGGTAGAATTTTCTATAGAAGATTTTTGTAAAGATATGGGCTATTCCCGGACCACTTTACAACGCACAATACAGAATTTTAAAAACAACCCTAAAACTATTCCGATTATAGATAATCATAAATTTGATTCTCCTTTTGAATATGCGTTGTATCGTGGTTTAAAAGAAAATGTTGTTTTCCATAGACAACGGGACGGAAAAGAGGTTTTTGAAGCCGTACAAATTATTGAGAAATTAGAAGTAGTTTACGACAAAACAACTAAAAAAGACACAAAGCGAATTTACAATATAAAGCTTGGCGCAAGGATTTTAGATTATTTATTCACAGAATATAATCTTATTGATTTTAATGAATATAGGGAGTTGCGTTAACATCAAATTTCCGTTACAGGCTCAATGCGTAATTTTATGGAACGTGTTGTTGCACATATGAGGTATTTAAGGAAATCAGGTAAGCCGTAAGAATTTGTTTTATCTATCGATGAACTTTGCAATATTTTTTCTGTAGATATTGATACTCCAAAAAACAAAAAGATATATATAACTCGAACTCTCAATGCTCTTAATAAAAGTATGTCTAATATGGAGTTTGAATGGGTGTACACGAAGAATAATAGTAGATATGCATATTTTGTTTTATTCAAATTCCCTCAAAAAACCCTTGATTATTTTGATGAACAACTAAAAGCCGTTTTTTTCAAAAAATTATATGAAAAATTGAAAAGAGACTTTGTGTTTTCAACTGTCGATTCTGATAGAAAAGACTTTAGTATGATGAATGAGATGAAAAATTTAGATAGAGAAGCTTATATGAAATGGTTTTTTGAAGAAAACGAGACCACGGCAAGAAAAAGGGAGATTTTTAATGAAACCTACAGAGAAGTATTCAGCGTAGAATTTGAGGTAGGAAAC
>JAUNUM010000021.1 GCA_030538215.1 Bacteroidia bacterium | reverse complement strand
GGATAAAAGAATTAATTTTGTATAAAACCTGTAACGGTTATTTAGGACTAGTCACCCCTTTAGGGGATTTAGGGGTTCTTACGCTTTTCCTGCGCTACCCAACACTTTTTCGGTTTTGTGCATATACAGTTTTTTCAACTCTTCGCGAGCCGGACCTAAGTATTTGCGTGGATCGAATTCAGCAGGTTGTTCTGCAAACACTTTGCGAACAGCAGCCGTCATAGCCAAACGACCATCGGAGTCGATATTGATTTTGCAAACAGAGGATTTGGCTGCTTCGCGAAGCCACTCTTCGGGAATACCGATAGAATCTTTAAGCTTACCACCGTATTTATTAATAACATCTACATATTCCTGCGGAACCGAAGAAGAACCATGAAGAACGATAGGAAATCCGGGAATACGTTGTTCAATTTCTTTAAGAATATCAAAACGAATCATTGGAGGAACTAATTTACCGCTTTTATCGCGAGTACATTGCTCGGGAGTAAATTTGAAAGCACCGTGTGAAGTTCCAATGGAAATTGCCAGTGAATCAACACCCGTTCGGCTTACAAAATCAACCACTTCGTCGGGTTCTGTATAAGTATGATGCTCGGCCTGAACATCATCTTCAATACCAGCTAAAACGCCCAATTCACCTTCAACCGTAACATCGTGTTTATGAGCGTACTCTACTACTTTTTTAGTCAATGCAACGTTTTCTTCGTAAGGAAGATGTGAACCGTCAATCATCACGGAAGAAAAACCTGAATCGATACAATCTTTACACAATTCAAAGCTATCGCCATGATCTAAGTGAAGAACAATAGGAATTTCGTAACCCAATTCTTTTGCATACTGCACAGCACCTTGTGCCATGTAGCGCAACAACGTTTGATTGGCATATTTACGCGCACCACTTGAAACTTGCAGAATAACCGGCGATTTTGTAGCAACACAAGCCGAAATAATGGCTTGCAATTGTTCCATGTTGTTGAAATTGAAAGCAGGAATAGCATAACCACCTTCAATCGCTTTTTTAAACAATTCTTTTGAGTTTACTAACCCCAACTCTTTATAACTTACCATATTCTTGTTATTTAAAATATTAATGAATTTTTATTCCTAAAACAAAGCACAAAAATAGCATTTATTCTGCATAAATAGAAATATTTTATCATAAGAGAATTTAAAAGGTTTTTGTTTATTTCAAGTTGAATATCATATTTTTATTAAAACTATCGTTATGTCAATTTTTTCTCCTATTTTTGCATTTACTTTCTGAGTTGCCTTAACAAAGTGAAACTTCAAGAAGTTTAGTTTTCTAATATTATTTGAATTATTAATTGCATTTTTATTATGATCGTAGGGATTCCTAAAGAAATTATGTCGGGAGAAGCTCGTGTAGCAGCTACGCCCGAAACCGTAAAGAAATTTGTTCAGGACGGAATGACTGTTCTTGTTGAAACAGGTGCCGGAGTGAAATCACTTTACTATGATGAACAATACAAAGAAGCCGGAGCAGAAATGGTGGACAATGCCGAACACCTTTTCGAAAGAGCCGACCTTATACTAAAGGTGAAAGAACCTCTGTTTAACGACAAAATAGGAAAACACGAGGTTGAAATGATGCACAAGGACCAATATTTAATTACTTTTATTCATCCTGCATCGCCTGTTAACCACAAAATGGTAAAACAACTTGCAGAGCAAGGTATAACCGGCTTAACACTTGATAGTATTCCACGAATTTCACGCGCTCAAAATATGGATGCACTCACATCAATGAGCACTTGTGCCGGTTATAAGGGAATTATTATGGCTGCCGAAGATTTATCGATATTTATGCCGCAAATGTTTACTGCTGTAGGAATGCTAAAACCTGCCAATGTATTGGTTATTGGTGCCGGCGTTGCAGGATTGCAAGCATTGGCTACCGCCAAGCGATTGGGCGCAGTAACGTATGCTATGGATATTCGTCCGGCAGCAGAAGAACAAGCCAAAAGTCTTGGAGCAAAAATTATCGAAACCAGCGTTCCGGAAGAATTGGCGGTCGGCAAAGGTGGATACGCTCAAAAACTTCCTGAAGAATGGCTAATGAAAGAACGTGAAATACTTTCAGAAGTATTGAAAGATATGGACATCGTTTTCTGTAGCGCTTTAATTCCGGGTAAGGTTGCTCCTATTTTGATTACCGACAAAATGGTGGAATCGATGAAAAATGGCTCGGTAATTGTGGATATTTCCATCGATCAAGGTGGAAATTGCGAAATAACACCTCCGGGAAAGAAAGAAATTATTCACAATGTTATAGTACAAGGAATCAAAAACATACCGGGATTAATACCAACAAGCTCCACGTGGATGTTCTCACAAAATGTATATAATCTGGTGAAATATTTGGCTAAAGACGGACAAATTTCATTGGATATGAACGACGAAATTGTTCGTTCTATCTTGGTAACCTATAATGGAGAAATCGTTCACGAAGGAACTCGCGAGGCGATGGGACTTTAAATAATTTACGATTTTTGAATTACGATTTACGATTGACAGACCGCCAATCGTAAATCGTAAATTGTAAATCTAAAATCTACAAATAATGAATCCAATTTTTTTAATATTGATTTTTGCTGTAGCCACAGTTGTTGGATACTTCATCATCAAAAATGTGCCGAGTTTGCTGCACACGCCGCTTATGTCGGGAATGAATGCTTTATCAGGAATCACCATTTTGGGTGCAATTGCTGCAGTAGGATTATCGGTAATTGCCGTTAAACAACAAGATGTTATTCTTGGACAAGTTTTGGGCGGATTAGCTGTTATTGCCGCAACCATAAACGTTGTAGGTGGTTTCGGGGTTACACACCGAATGCTTAAAATGTTCAGTAAGAAAAAGAAAGGAGATAAGCAATCATGACTCCAACACTTTATTACATCATCTGCGCTGTTCTATCCGTTACTGTTCTTATCGGAATTTCCATGATGAGCAAGGTAAAAACAGCAGTTATGGGTAACATTATCAGTGCTGTTAGCGTTTTTGCAGGAATTATTGTAACGCTACTCTACAACCAAATTATTTCTACCGGAAGTATATATGTTTACGCACTTATCGGAATTATTATTGGAAGTGCATTTGCTGTACGAGTAAAAATGATTCAGATGCCACAACTTGTTGCTTTGCTCAATGGAGTTGGCGGATTAGCATCAGCTTTGGTGGGAATTTTGACGTTGCTGCAAATTGGTGTTTCTGCAAACAATTATCCTATTTTTACGAATGTTACCGCAGTTTTAGCTATTATTGTGGGAATTGTAACTCTGGTAGGCAGTTTGGTGGCTGCCGGAAAATTACACAAGCTCATATCTCAAAGACCTGTTATTTGGAAAAATCATTCTCTTATATTGAATTTCAGCCTTGTTTTACTGGCTGTTTCCGTTATTTATACTGCTTTTATAGGAGATATTTTCGGTTCGCCAATTGATATCGCGATTATTTTACTGGTAAGCACTATCATTAGTACTATTTTTGGATACGCTTTTTCTATTCGCGTTGGTGGAGCCGATATGCCCATAACCATTTCCTTACTCAACTCGCTGAGCGGCGTAGCCGGAGCTATTGCCGGTATGGCAATCAGTGATATTTTATTGGTTTCTGTAGGTGGAATTGTGGGTGCATCGGGTTTGTTTTTGACACAGATCATGTGTCGTTCCATGAACCGAAGTTTAATGGATATTTTAACCGGAAAGACCTCTGTTGCACATAAAAAACCGGAGAAAGCTCAATCAGTAACTAAAATCTCTGATAAAAAAACCGAAGAAGTAGAAACTGAGCAAGCATCTGTAGAGAATATTTTACGCGAAGCCAAATCGGTAATTATTGTTCCCGGATACGGAATGGCATTGGCGCAAGCGCAACATTTGGTTAGACAATTAGCGGATAAACTGGAGGCCAACGGAGCCGAAGTTCGTTATGCCATTCATCCCGTTGCAGGCCGAATGCCCGGACATATGAACGTGCTTTTGGCCGAAGCCGATGTTCCGTACGAACAACTGTTCGAAATGGATGCGATTAACGATGATTTCAAAAATACCGATGCCGTTATTGTAATCGGCGCTAATGACGTTCTCAATCCCGCTGCACGTGATGCGGTAGATACACCCATTTACGGAATGCCGGTGTTGAGCGTTGACGAAGCCAAAGAAATTTTTATCTGCAATTTCGACTTAAGTCCCGGCTACGCCGGAGTGGAAAATCCGCTCTACAAAAAAAGTAGCGGAGTTCATTTGTTGTTAGGCGATGCCAAAGAATCGGTTAATCAGTTAATATCTTCATTGGACAAAAAAACGACTGCTCTTGCAAAAGAGGAATCTCAAAAAGATAATTCATCCGATATTTTACAAAATGCCAAATCGGTTATCATCGTTCCCGGATACGGAATGGCGTTGGCACAAGCGCAACACTTGGTTAGACAATTAGCGGATAAATTAGAATCGAACGGAGCGGAAGTTCGTTATGCCATTCATCCCGTTGCAGGCCGAATGCCCGGACATATGAACGTGCTTTTGGCCGAAGCCGATGTTCCGTACGAACAACTGTTCGAAATGGATGCGATTAACGATGATTTCAAAAATACCGATGCCGTTATTGTAATCGGCGCTAATGACGTTCTCAATCCCGCTGCACGTGATGCGGTAGATACACCCATTTACGGAATGCCGGTGTTGAGCGTTGACGAAGCCAAAGAAATTTTTATCTGCAATTTCGACTTAAGTCCCGGCTACGCCGGAGTGGAAAATCCGCTCTACAAAAAAAGTAGCGGAGTTCATTTGTTGTTAGGCGATGCCAAAGAATCGGTTAATCAGTTAATATCTTCATTGGACAAAAAAACGACTGCTCTTGCAAAAGAGGAATCTCAAAAAGATAATTCATCCGATATTTTACAAAATGCCAAATCGGTTATCATCGTTCCCGGATACGGAATGGCGTTGGCACAAGCGCAACACTTGGTTAGACAATTAGCGGATAAATTAGAATCGAACGGAGCGGAAGTTCGTTATGCCATTCATCCCGTTGCAGGCCGAATGCCCGGACATATGAACGTGCTTTTGGCCGAAGCCGATGTTCCGTACGAACAACTGTTCGAAATGGATGCGATTAACGATGATTTCAAAAATACCGATGCCGTTATTGTAATCGGCGCTAATGACGTTCTCAATCCCGCTGCACGTGATGCGGTAGATACACCCATTTACGGAATGCCGGTGTTGAGCGTTGACGAAGCCAAAGAAATTTTTATCTGCAATTTCGACTTAAGTCCCGGCTACGCCGGAGTGGAAAATCCGCTCTACAAAAAAAGTAGCGGGGTTCATTTGTTGTTAGGCGATGCCAAAGAATCACTTTTGAAACTAATAAATGGGTTGAAATAAAAATCCAACAAAGATTTATTACATACACTTATTATAAAAATGTCCCTAAAAATGGGACATTTTTAGTTTAAAAAGGGACATTTCTCAATTTTCTTTTATAGATAACTTTGTAGTTTAAGAAATTTTACATTTCTTTGTTTGGCTTATTAATCTTTTCTACACTTAATGTTTAGTTTCTTAGTCAATGGAAAATTTCAGCAACGATAATCAAATTCAAATAGAACTCACAGAAGAAATTGCTCAGGGAACTTATTCAAATTTAGCGATTATTTCACACTCTTCTTCGGAGTTTGTGATAGATTTTGTGCGAATTGTTCCGGGTATTCCCAAAGCAAAAGTAAAGTCGCGTATTATTCTCACACCCGAACACGCAAAAAGACTTCTCTCAGCATTGAGAGATAATATTGATAAATTTGAAAAAATGAATGGGACTATTTCGGTAAATAACGAAAACCCCGGCTTTCTTCCACCCATTGGTGGAATGGGACAGGCTTAGTCAGCCTTTCTCTATTTAAATTTTAAATGAATAATAGTAATTATAAAGCTCATCATAATGTTTGCCTTTTTAAAACCCATCTTTTTTCCTAATTTTCTAAAATCGCAAGTTAACGATGAATCAGAAAGAGCAGGATATGTACGTGAACAAGTGATCGAAAGATCTTTTGGTTCTGAAAATAAATAATAGAATTATTAACAATTTAATCTTTTAAAGATCTATGGACTTATTACTGAATGCAGCAGCAGTTGATTGGGCAAGAGGACAATTTGCCTTAACAGCCGCCTATCATTGGATTTTTGTTCCGCTTACGCTTGGATTAGCCGTGATTATGTCTATCATGGAAACCATCTACGTGAGGACAGGGGATGAGAAATGGAAAAAAACTGCCAAGTTTTGGCAAATTATTTTCGGTATCAATTTCGCTATTGGAGTAGCAACGGGTATTATTATGGAATTTCAGTTCGGAACAAACTGGTCAAATTACAGTTTATTCGTAGGTGATATTTTTGGTGCTCCACTGGCTATTGAAGGAATTGTGGCATTCTTCCTTGAAGCAACATTTATCTCCATCATGTTTTTCGGTTGGACTCGTGTAAGTAAGAAAATGCACTTATTCTCAACTTGGATGGTAACTCTGGGAGCCACTTTATCAGCTTTTTGGATTCTCGTAGCAAACGCCTGGATGCAATATCCAATTGGGATGGAATTCAATCCGGAAACTATGAGAAACGAGATGGTAAGTTTTTGGGCAGTAGCCGGATCACCTGTAGCGATAAACAAATTTTTTCACACGGTTACTTCATCGTGGGGACTTGGAGCCGCTTTTGTGGTTGGAGTTAGCAGCTGGTATCTGATTAAAAAAAGAAATCAAGACTTTGCTCTCAGAAGTATAAAAGTTGCAGCTATATTCGGATTAATCTCTTTTATTTTAATCGCTATTACCGGAGACGGTTCCGGTTATCAAGTTGCACAAAAGCAACCAATGAAACTTGCCGCTATGGAAGGTTTATACGAAGGTAAAGAGGGAGCCGGTTTAGTTGCGGTTGGTTTATTAAATCCCAAAAAAGAAGCCTATAATGACAACGTTGATCCTTACATTTTCAAAGTAGAACTTCCAAAACTATTGTCTTTAATGGGATACAGAAACCTCAACGCTTTTGTACCCGGAATTAAAGATATAATAGATGGTGGATATACCTTGCAAGATGGAACAACTGCATTATCTTTCAAAGAAAAAAGAGATCGGGGATTGCTTGCGCATAAAGCATTGGCTGATTTTCAACAGGCAAAAAGCGAAGGACGAGATGCTGATGCCGCCAATTTCGAAACAATAATTAAAGACAATTACAGCTATTTTGGTTATGGATTTCTTGAAAAAGAAGAGGATATGATTCCAAATGTTCCGCTTACCTTCTATATGTTCCGCTTTATGGTAATAGTTGGAGGATATTTTATTTTATTCTTTGCTGTAGTTTGGTATTATCACAGAAAGAAAAAATTAGAAAACTTCACGGCATTGCAGTATGTTGCTCTATGGAGTATTGCATTGGCATATTTAGCAAGCCAGTTTGGATGGGTTGTTGCCGAAATGGGACGCCAACCGTGGACAATTCAGGATGTATTGCCTGTTCAGGCAGCAGCATCGGCAGTTTCAGCCGGTAATGTGATCACCACTTTTATTCTTTTCGCGGTATTGTTTACAGTTTTACTCGTAGCAGAAGTTACTATTATGCTGAAACAGATTCGAAAAGGACCTGATTTTTAATCTTTCACAGAATATATTTATAAACTTTAAAACATTAGCAAATTATGATAACTTACGAATTTTTACAGAATTATTGGTGGTTTATAATATCGCTGCTTGGAGGATTACTGGTATTTCTGCTTTTTGTACAAGGCGGACAATCGATGATTAATTCGATTTCGAAAACAGAGGATGAGAAAAAATTAGTTATAAACGCTCTTGGTCGCAAGTGGGAATACACATTCACCACGTTAGTAACGTTTGGAGGTGCTTTCTTTGCATCGTTCCCCTTATTTTATGCCACAAGTTTTGGTGGTGCCTACTGGGTTTGGATGCTACTTTTATTCTCTTTTGTAGTACAAGCCGTTTCGTATGAATTTCAATCGAAACCGGGCAACGTGTTTGGCCCCAAAACCTATCGGGCATTTCTGTTTTTCAACGGAATTGTAGGAACTTTCGTGTTAGGAGTTGCCGTTGCCACTTTCTTTACCGGATCGGAATTTACAATCAACAAAGTAAATTTAGTAAACCTTGGAGCAAGCACAAATGTGATGAGTGGATGGGATAATTCACTTCACGGGCTTGAGGCTTTAGGAAACCCAAGAAACTGGTGCTTAGGATTGGCCGTTCTTTTCTTGGCCAGGACATTGGCAAGTTTGTTTTTTGTAAACAGATTAGACCACGATGTGTTACACGAAAGATCAAGAAGATATACATTGTATAATGGAATTCCATTTGTTGTTTTCTTTCTTGCTTTCTTAATTTGGACATTGGTTTCTGACGGATACGCTGTTGATCCCGACACAAAGATAGTATCTATGGAATCTTACAAATATCTTAATAACTTTCTTCAAATGCCGGTAGTGCTTATTATTTTTCTAATTGGCGTTGTAGCTGTTTTATGGGGAGTTTTAGGTACGGCACTTAACAAGTCGTTTAATAAAGGTATTTGGTTTGCCGGAATTGGTACGGTACTAACAGTAACAATGTTGCTTTTAGTTGCCGGATATAACAATACCGCATATTATCCTTCTTACACCAATTTGCAAAGTTCGCTTACCGTGCAAAATTCATCGTCCAGCGAATTCACGTTAACAGCAATGTCAATAGTATCGCTTTTAGTTCCTTTTGTTCTTGCGTATATTGTTTACGCGTGGCGAGTATTGGAAAAGAAAAAAATGAAACTCGAAGATTTAGCCGAAGACGGACATGCTTATTGATTGAAATATTCAAACATTAAACTTATAGACAACAAGTGTTGTCAGACAAAAAAGAGAATGTATTACGCATTCTCTTTTTTTGTAAATAATGGACAATGCAAAATAAAATGTGTATATTTGCATACATATTTTTTAACAGATGAGACTAAAAGTATTTAAGTTATTGTTATTCATAGCTATTTTGCTTTCTTCATTATTGCTCTCGTGCAATAGCAATACGAAAAGTATGTTCAAGGCTGATAATGGAGTTGAGTTTAATACAATAAACTTTGAAAAGGAACATTTTCTAGATAACAATCCGGAAAACCCTTCTTGTAACCTGACATTGAACCTTGTTTATCCGAATAGTATTGCTAATTTCGATAGCCAGACAGCCAAACGTGTTTTTTTGAGAACCGTTATCGGAGCAGATTATGATAGTTTATCTGCACAGGAAGCAGTTGACAAATATGCACAGAATTACATCAATAACTATCAAAGCGACGCGGAGATTTATAAGATTAATAAACCTACACAGAAACAGTCAAATGATGATTTGTACCTCACCGAAGATGATCAAGCTTATCTTCCTGAAATCTTTTATTCTTACTACGAAAATATTTCCGATTCTATTGTTTATAATCAATACGGCATTATTTCGTTTAAGGTGAAACAAACAAACAATAAAGGCGGACGAATGTCATATGAAACCAATAGAAACTATGTACTTGATCTGTCAAATGGTGAATTAATAACCGAAAGTGATATTTTTTCTGCCGGATACGATATGGCTTTACGCCCAATAATTCAGAATTCGTTGATGGAAGCAAATAACGTGAAATCTATTCAAGAACTTGAAGATTTGGGTTTTTTTGGTATCGATGAAATTCTACCGAATAAAAATTTTCTTATTACCGACAAAGGTATTATTTACACGTTTAACAAAGGTGAATACTCTGCTTATCAATTGCAAGCGCCTGAAATTTTTATTCCGTATGGAGTAATCCGTTCGTTGTTGCGTGAAGGTTCCATCGCTTTTAAACTATCTAAGTTGTAGTGAGTATAATTGAGAAATATTTCACTTCGCTATCCACCAGGCAAAAAGAGCAGTTTGATGCACTTTTTGACTTATATTCCGATTGGAATTCCAAAATAAATGTCATATCCCGCAAAGATATCGACAATCTTTATTTGCATCACGTTTTACATTCACTTGCTATTGCGAGATATATTCACTTTCAACCCAAAACATCAATAATGGATGTTGGAACCGGTGGAGGTTTTCCAGGAGTTCCGTTGGCAATATTTTTTCCCGAAGTCAATTTTTTATTGTTAGACAGTATTGGGAAAAAAGTAAATGTTGCACGTCAAATTTCGCAAGCCATCGGGTTACAAAATGTAGAATGTGCACATTCACGCATGGAAGATGAAAAACGGAAATTCGATTTTGTTGTTAGTCGCGCAGTAATGCCATTACCCGATTTAGTGAAAATTGTGCAGAAAAACATCTCACCCGAACAAAAAAATGCACTTCCCAACGGAATTATTTGCCTAAAAGGTGGTGATTTAACATCGGAACTTTCTTCCTTTAAAAATAAAGTAGAATCTTTTTCGCTCAGCAACTACTTCTCCGAACCATTTTTCGAAACTAAGAAGTTAATTTACCTGCCAATACAGTAAAACACTTCATTCTGAAAAGGATGTGTTGTTTTATATGCTGAAAAGTAATAAAAAATAAGGCTGAATGAAATAATCACTCAGCCTTTTAGAATTTTGTCCGGTATATATTAAGCCGGATGAATTGCTTCAGTTGGACAAACTTCTGCACAAGTGCCACAGTCGGTGCAAATATCGGGATCAATCACGTAGATATCACCTTCAGAAATAGCTTCAACAGGGCATTCGTCAATGCAGGTTCCACAAGCAATACAATCTTCATTAATTACGTAAGCCATAATAAATAATTTGTTAGTTAATAATGTACTGTGATAATTTTTTCATAAAAATTCCGCACAAAGATACATAGTTTTTTAAAAATACGAAAGTTTGTTTAAAGTTTAGTTTCAATCTAAAAAACTTTTTTTTTAAAAGTTTACTCAAAAAGAGTAATAGTTCCTTGATAATATATATCTTATCGATTAAAAAAATATTGTTTATTCTTACGATTTCCAAATAAAATATTTTATACAAAATTTATAATAACCGCATTTAAAGAACGTTTAAACTATAATGAAAAAGTTTATCGTTTTGTTTGTAGCATCCATCATGCTATCGATACAAGCATTTGGACAACAACAAAAGCTACAAAATCAGCCGTATGCCGATCATAAAATCTTTCACTTCGGTTTTATGGTAGGTATGCATACGCAAGATTTGTTGCTGACGCAATCAGGATATACGAATAAAAACGGCGAAGTGTGGTTTTCCGAAATCCCCTCCTACTCTCCCGGATTTAGTGTGGGAATTATTACCGATTTGTATCTCAACAGTTTTATGAACTTAAGGGCAATACCTACATTACATTTGGGTGGTAAGGGTTTTGTTTTTAAAGAACAAACTTCCGGTGAAGAGTTTAAAACCGGCTTGAGAAACAATTATATTACACTGCCATTACAGTTAAAACTGACTGCGGGTCGAATAAATAATTATCGTCCGTACTTTGTTGTTGGAGGATATGGCAGCGTTGAACTGGCACCACGAAAAGGTCAACCTATTTTATTAAAACCATACGATTATGGAATTGAAATTGGAGTGGGATATGATTTTTATTTGCCTTATTTCAAACTTTGTCCCGAACTTAAGTTTTGTTTCGGTCTGACGGATATTCTTGAGAAAAACAGACCCGATTTAGCGGAACAAGAATTGATGAAATATCCATTATCGCTTGCAAAAGCAACTCAACGAATGATTGTATTATCAATTAATTTTGAATAGATTTGCTTTCATCGCAACTAAGCATCAGATGGCTTAAAACCCAAAGTTCCAAACGTTTTTCTTCCTTTCATGTAATAATTCCACAAAATACTACCATTAAATTTTGTTGAAATATTATTACTAACTTTTTTCTCTAAATTTTCTTTGCGATTGTGTTTAAAACTTGACTTCATGCTGATGAAATCACGATGTGCTTTCACCACAGCATTCGCATTACTGAATTTCCCCCTTACCAATAAATGAACGTATGCCAACAAATCCAACACAAGTCGTATAGTGAAAATAGGTAGCAACTTACCTAATGGCAGATTTTTATACAACATCAGTAAGTTATTTCGAAAATTTAGATAAGTTTTTCTCGGGTTTTCTTTGGCTAATGATGCAGCTCCAACATGATATACCACCGATTGCGGCAAACATTCTATTCGTTTGCCTCGCGCATTTAATCGCCAGCAAAGATCAATTTCTTCCATGTGCGCAAAAAAGCGTGCATCCAAGCCTCCGGCTTCAAAATAGTCTTTTCTACGAATACACAAACAAGCACCGGTAGCCCAAAATATAGGAATTACATAATTGTACTGACCTTGATCCGGTTCTACATTTTCTAAAATTCTGCCTCGGCAAAACGGATAGCCGAATTTATCAATAAAACCACCACAAGCTCCCGCATACTCAAAATGTGTTTTGTTTTTCTGTGCCAAAATCTTAGGTTGAACAGCAGAAACCTCTGGATGCATCTCTAAATAGCTAATTATTGTTGAAAGCCAGTTTTCGGTAGTTTCTACATCCGAATTAAGTAAAACAACATATTCCGAATTCACTTGCTGTAGCGCCCGATTATATCCTTCGGCGAAGCCATAATTTTTATCAAGTGCAACAACCGGAACTTGTGGAAAATTCGCCTTCAAAAAATTAATTGAATCATCGGATGAACCATTATCGGCCACAACAACTTCTGTTTCATAATCTAACGTGTGTTCTAAGACAATCGGAAGAAATTGTTCCAATAATTTACGTCCATTCCAATTTAATATCACCACGGATGTCTTCATTCTTCCTGCTTTTTCTTTCGATGCCATTTGTTGTGCGACCACAAATAATATGCCGGTTCGGCTAAAATAGTTTCTTCTAATTTTCGAGTATATTTTTCCATAATAGAGTGTAGCTCTTCGCCGCTTCCGTCAGCCGTAATTACCGAAAAATTACCCACATAATATCCTCGCTTAATCTTTTTTATATCGAGATAAACCACCGCAAAACCAAATTGTTGAGCAATGCGTTCCAGTCCATTTTGCACTTGAGTGTCTTGATTGAGAAATGTAGTCCAGTATTCGTCACCACCGTTTGTCATTGGTCGCTGGTCTGATAAAAAACCGACTACCAATGCTTTACCTTCGTTTCTATTTCGAATAATGGTGCGGTACACGGTTTTCATTTCAATGGGCGTGGGATTGAATCGTGAACGAATTTTTAGAAACAATTCATTAAAAGCTTTCGACGACAAAGTTTTATACACATGTCCCGGTTCCACTCCATGCAATAAATACAAACTTATGGATGGTACCCATTCCCAATTTCCATAATGTCCCAAGCTCAGCAAGCAAGAATTTCCGTCTTTGGTTAGACGATTTATAACTTCAGGATTTTTGAAAACCATCCGTTTACGGATTTCTTTATCTGAAATACGCAACGTTTTAATGGTTTCTACTCCGTAATCACATAAATGGTGGTAAAACTTTTTTTCGATTTGGATAATTTCATCGTGCTTTTTATGCGGAAAAGAGTTTATAAGATTTTTTCTCACTACCTGCTTTCGATATCCAGCTATGTAATAAACAATAATGTATAATACATCTGAAATAAAATACAGCACACCAAACGGAAGCATGGCAACAAGACTAAGAACGCCATACAGTAGATAAAACCCGATTCCTTTTTTATTTTCTCCAACCATGTTTTGTTTATTGATCTACAAAAATGGCCTCCATAGCCATTTCGTTTTCGTTGTATTCTCCCAATTTCACGTCGATAATTTTATTAACGAGCGATGAATTATATGTGGTACACAGCTTTACGTAATTTTCAGTAAATCCATGCATCATATTTCCGTGACGTGTATGTTCGAAAAGTACTTTTCGGATACTGCCTTTTTGTGACTCGTAAAAACCACGTAATTTGCGATCGGAAATATCGTGTAATACTTTACTGCGAGCATGTTTTGTACGCGGGTCAACCACGTGCTCTATCTCCAAAGCTTGTGTTCCCGAACGCTCCGAATAAGTAAAAACATGAAGTTGTGAAAAATCGAGTGATTCTATAAAATCTTTGCTCTCTTCAAAATACTCATTCAGCTCACCTCGAAGTCCCACAATCACGTCCACGCCAATAAAAGCATGTGGCATAACCGATTTTATTTTCTCCATTTTGTGGCGAAACAAAGCGGTATCGTATTTTCGCTTCATCAGTTTAAGAACTGCATCACTTCCGGCTTGCAGCGGTGTATGAAAATGTGGTGCAAACCGCTTTGAGTTTGCCACAAAGTCTATAATTTCATCCGACAATAAATTGGGTTCGATGGACGAAATACGAAAACGCTCAATACCTTCAACATTATCCAGCGCTTTCAGTAAATCGAAGAAAGTTTCTTTAGTTGTATGTCCAAAATCACCAATATTTACGCCCGTGAGTACAATCTCTTTTCCTCCTTGTACAACCACATCCTGTGCCTGTTTCACCAAATCGGCAATGGAA
The DNA here is from genome assembly GCA_030538215.1 of Bacteroidia bacterium. GTDB lineage: Bacteria > Bacteroidota > Bacteroidia > Bacteroidales > Dysgonomonadaceae > Petrimonas. Next base: position 22,459 of record JAUNUM010000021.1, on the reverse strand, counting down.
CCGTTGCGACTTCTGCCACGGGCATAAGGAATAGTGCAGAATGAACAGAAATAATCGCAACCATCTTGCACTTTCAGAAAATAGCGCGTACGATCGTCGGCAGAACAAGACGGAACAAAAGTTCTGATTCTGTGTGTCTTTGAAGTGATTACTTCGCCTTTATCTTTCTTTTTTAAATCGTCTAAATATTGAATTACATCCAGTTTTTGCTCCGAGCCCAGCACTAAATCTACGCCCTCTATTGAAGCTACTTCATCGGGTTTTAGTTGTGCGTAACATCCGGTGACCACCACAAAAGCATCGGGGTGGCTTTGAATCATTTTACGAATGGCTTGTCGTCCTTTTTTATCAGCCAACTCGGTAACGGAACAAGTATTAATCACACACACGTCAGCTTTTTGTCCTTTTCGCGCACGAAGCACTCCGGCATTGAGCAATTGCTTGCCGATCGCCGATGTTTCAGCAAAATTTAGTTTACAACCTAATGTATAATATGCAGCAGTTTTGTTTTCAAAAACAGTTTGATCGATCATTTATATAATTAAAATTGAGATTGAAAAAAGGGAAATAATTTTCAGACTCGATATCGGTCTTGCGTTCAATCTCTTTCAAGTTTTTATTTTAAAGCTGCAAAAATACGAAAAATGCATCAATTTATCGGCAGTATTTCTTTGTCAATCTGTAAATTCATATTATTTTTGCACATAATTTAATATTTTGTGCAAAAATAATGATACAACAAAACTTCATAAAAATTTACGAAGAAAGTTTCAAAACATATTGGGAATTACCTGCACTGAGTAATTACAAAGATCAAGAAATTCTATCTTACAGCCAATTAGCAGAAAAAATTGCGCAAGTACACATTCTATATAAAGAGTTGGGGATTGAAAAAGGAGATAAAATTGCTCTAATTGGGAAAAACCATACTAGTTGGTCGATTATTTTTTTGGCAACCTTCACGTATGGAGCTATTATTGTGCCCATTTTGCACGAATTTAATCCGGAAAGTATGGAGCATATTATCGATCATAGCGAATCGAAATGTGTTTTTATTAATGAAAATATTTGGGAAAAGTTAGATAAGAAAAAAATAAAACTTCCTGTTCTTTCGCTCCCATCATACAGTTTACTCCAAAGCGAAGATGAAAAAACAGGTGAGATCATCAATAAACTCGACACACTTTTTGCACAAAAATATCCAAACGGATTTAATAAAGAAGATGTTGTTTATACAAACGTTGACAACGATGAAGTAATTTGCCTGAATTACACATCGGGCACCACCGGATTCAGCAAAGGTGTAATGCTCACAGCCAATAATTATGCCGGAAACATTACCTATGCACACACGCTCGAACTACTTTTACCGGGCGAAAGAGATTTGGCATTTCTACCGATGGCTCACACCTACGGCTGTGCGTTCGATTTTCTTTATGCGCTTTCTACAGGCGTTCACGTCACTCTGCTCGATGTTATTCCATCGCCGCAAAATCTAGTTAAGGCATTTCAAGAAATCAAACCAAACATTATTATTACCGTTCCATTGATTTTCGAAAAAATATACAAAAAAAGGATACTCCCTATAATAGAAAGGCCTATTATGAAAATGCTACTTCGCATCCCAGGAATAAGCGATTTGATTTATAATAAAATTAGAAAATCACTTATAACATCTTTAGGGGGAAATTTTAGAGAAGTAATTATTGGTGGAGCAGCTTTGGGAAAAGATATCGAGGCGTTCTTTTACAAAATAAAATTCCCGTTTACCGTAGGTTACGGAATGACGGAATGCGCACCACTTATTTCTTACGACCACCATTACGACTTTGTTCCCACATCTTGCGGATCTGTTCTTAAAGATATTATGGAAGCAAGAATCGACTCTCCCGATCCTGAAAACGTGCCGGGCGAAATTCAAGTTCGTGGTGAGAACGTGATGAAAGGATATTACAAAAATCCCGAAGCCACAAAAGCAGCATTCACCGAAGATGGATGGCTGAAAACGGGCGATTCGGGCGTGATGAAAGGAAGAAAGCTGTTTATAAAAGGACGTATTAAAACGATGATCCTTGGAGCCAGCGGACAAAATATTTATCCCGAAGAGATTGAATCGAAATTAAATAACTTACCATACGTGGCTGAAAGTCTCATCATTGAAAGAGAAAATAGACTTATAGCATTGGTGTGTCCCGATTTTTCCGCAATGGAAACCAACGGTATTGATAACAGCCGATTATCTCAAATTATGGATGAAAATAAGGGTATTTTAAACAAACAAGTTGCCAACTACGAAAGAATCAACGCTATAGAAATCCAAAACGAAGAGTTTGAGAAAACTCCTAAAAAGAGTATAAAACGGTTTTTATATTCATAAAGACTAGATCAGCTTTTCTCTTCAATTAATTTATATTCAATCCAAATACCCTTTGTATTTTGGATGTTAAAGTTTTTTTTCTTATTTTTATCCATTATAGAAAAAATCAACTCATTAATTTAAAATTATTTACGATGAAAAAAGCTGTTTTTTTGTTAGTCACGATGAGTGTAATACTGTTTATGTCGTGTAATCAATCCACTTCAAACGAGTCTGTTAATCAAGAAACTAAAACGGTTAGCGATCCGGTAGAGTTTAAGGATTTCGGTGCTGAACCTTTCGTTTTTAATATAGAAGACTATACAGTACAAAACGAAACATACAGAACATCTATCTGGACAGGTACATATATGCAAATGACAGTAATGACTCTTCAACCCGGTGAAGATATCGGATTGGAATTGCATACTACTACAGACCAGTTTCTTCGGGTGGAAGAAGGAAGCGGCATTGTTATGATGGGCGATACGGAAGATAACCTCGATTTTCAAAAAAGAGTGAGCGATGACATTGCTATTTTTATTCCGGCCGGGAAATGGCATAATCTTAAAAACGATTCGGATAAACCATTGAAACTCTATTCGATATATACTCCAATAGAGCATCCGCACAGTACAATTCATGCTACTCGTGCAGAGGGATTAGAGTCTCATGTTCATTAAGTGAAAACAGCGCCCCCTGCTTAACATTATTTAACTATACTTTTTTCACAAAACATGTTATATAACATAAAAACGATATAACTTTGTGCAGTTTTTTTAAAAACAAAGCATTATTTATCGTTTAAAATTATTGAAAAAATGAAAAAAGTATTATTATTTGTAGCTTTAGTGGCTACTATCGGATTTGCCTCTTGCACAAACAAACAAGCTGAAGCTGAAAAAGCAAGACAAGACAGTTTGAAAGAAGTTGCCAGATTAGACAGCATCGCTGCTGTAGAAAAAGCTAAAGCTGACAGCATCGCTGCTGTTGCCGCTGTTGCTGCTGCAGACTCTTTGGCTAAAGCTGCTGAACAAGCCACTGCAAAAGTTAAGTAAGAAGAACTCTAAAAGAACAAGAAAAGCCATCCTCAACGGGTGGCTTTTTTATTTGCAGTTTTATGAAAACAGCTTAACTTTGTGCATATTTCAAAAAACTAAATAGAGGAAATGAAAAAAACAGTTTTTATCGCCTTACTTATTCTTACTGCTCTTTCATCGTGTGTTCCGAAAGAAAAAAAGTATTTTCTGAAAGAGCTTACATTTTCCGAAAGCATAACACCTGAGCAAAAAATAAAACTCTCGGCTTATTTAATCCCCACCGATCAACAATACGAGTGGCAAAAACTGGAATTAACGGCTTTTATTCACTTCGGAATAAACACTTTCACTGGTCGTGAGTGGGGAGACGGAAAAGAAGATCCAATACTTTTCAATCCAACCGATTTTAACGCCGAACAATGGGTAGTTTCACTGCGAGAAGCCGGTTTTAAGATGATTATTCTTACCGCAAAACATCACGATGGGTTTTGCCTTTGGCCTACAGCAACTACCAAACATTCGATACAATCATCGCCTTGGCGTGATGGAAACGGTGATATTGTTCGTGAAGTGAAAAATGCCTGCGACAAATATGGAATGAAATTTGGAGTATATCTCTCGCCGTGGGACAGAAATGCCGAGAGTTACGGCGATTCTCCTCAATACAACACCATGTTCGTAGAACAACTGAAAGAATTGCTTACCAATTACGGTGAAGTTCACGAAGTTTGGTTTGATGGTGCCAACGGTGAAGGACCAAACGGGAAACGACAGATTTACGATTGGACACGTTTTTATCATGTCATTGACAGTCTTCAACCCAAAGCGGTGAAAGCCATTATGGGAAACGATGTTCGTTGGGTGGGAAACGAATCGGGATTGGGACGCGAAACCGAATGGAGCGTAACTCCGCTCAATCCGGATATCAACGAAACTATTATAACCGAAAACAAGCGATTAAACATTAATCCTACGGCTAAAGATTTGGGTAGCCGAAACCTGATTGCGGAAGCAAAAACGCTGTATTGGTATCCGTCGGAAGTGGATGTTTCCATCCGTCCGGGCTGGTTTTACCATCCTGAGCAAGATCATCAGGTGAAAACATTACAGCAATTGGTAGATATTTATTATCAATCGGTGGGAATGAATTCGGTTCTCCTACTGAATATTCCGCCTGACAAGCGCGGCTTACTGCACGAAGTGGATGTAGCCAGATTAAAAGAATTGGGGATTTTTCTCAAAAACACGTTCGAAAACAACAAAATTAATAATGGAAATATCGCTTGGAGTGCCAAAAGCGGAGATTTTAAAGAATTCACCAACAATAGTGACATCATTAACACCGTAATGTTGCAAGAGGATATTAAAAAAGGACAACGAGTGGAAGTCTTTAAAATTGAAGGATTTATAAACAATGAATGGAAAAAGTTAGCAGAAGGAACTACCATCGGTTATAAGCGATTGTTGAAATTTGATGATTGCACTCCTTCCAAAATTCGTGTTACAATTCTTGAAACGCGCGATAAAGCCAATATTCTCGCTGTTGGTGCCTATCGGGCACCTGCGATAGCAGCAAATTCCGATGAATTAAACCTGAGCGATCTGCCAAAAGATAAATGGAGGGTTAAAAACAACAATCCGTTAATTGTAGATTTGGGAGAAACAGTTTCCTTGAAAGGATTTACATACAAACCTGCTGTCGAAAAAGAATCGGTTTTCAATTATGTTTTTAGTGTGAGCGAAGATGGGAAATTGTGGACAGAACTGAAAAAAGACGAATTCAGCAATATCAAAAACAATCCTATTCCGCAATTTGTAAAATTAGATAATAATGTGGTTGCAAAATTCTTCCGTTTCGAAACCATCATCGGAACCGATGGCGGAAAACCAAGTGTAACCATTGATCAAATAGGTATCCTTACCAAAGATTGAAGAAGATCGAGTGAGCCTGAATAAGATTGATAAAAGCAGCCCACTGTCAATCTCAGTCAATCTAAAACTTAACAACTTTATCACACATATTATAGAATCAATGAAAAAACGGCTTTTCATCTTACTCATCTTAGTTTCCACATCAGCGTTTTCGCAAAAGATAGACGATGTCTTCAAGACAATGCCAAACTCTATTTTACCGGGATTATCCGAAGGAAACAGAACTATGCTTTTGGTTGATACCGGAAAAACGGTTATCCCTTATACTTTTGGCGAAATAGAGAAACTGACTTATTCTCCCGATTTTTTGAAAATAAAAACCTCCGAAATCGGAACAACACAAATAAAACTACTACCGTTAATTAACGATACTCAAATAATTTGTGTTATCAAAACTGTTTGTAGAAACGCATGCGACAGCAATATCAAATTTTATTCTACCGATTGGAAAGAATTAAACGCAAACACTCTCCTACCCCATATTTCGGCAGAATCGTTCTTAGATGAATCGAAAAAAGGTACCGATAATTATAAATTTGCTGTATCTTTGTCGGATATTTATCCCATTTCGGCAGAATTTGAAAACGGCACAAATACACTAACATTGAAACTCGATTTAAAGAATTATCTTTCCAGCGAGCAGTTAGCTAAAATAAAGCCATTTGTGAAAAGTGAAACCATAATACTGAATTGGAATAATACCTCTTTCAAATAGTTTTTGCACCCGTAGTTCAATGGATAGAATATCGGATTCCGGTTCCGACGATGCGAGTTCGAATCTCGCCGGGTGTACTTAATTCACCTCTCAAATAATACATATACTAAGAAATTCATGCCATCTTCCATTAGGTATTAAGTTATCTGAAAAACACAAACCCCAAAAACTTAACAATAACGTAACCCGATATATTATTTCAATCGATTAATACTAATTACTTTTGTTTCAGTTAATAATACAATTATGTAGTATTAATTGGTATGAATAATAATTTTTCTGAAATAGAGATAATTGGAAAAGGGTTTTTTAATGCTAATAATCAATTAGAACCACGTCGCGATGGGGAAATAAATTACCAACTCCAACAACAAACAGTAAAAGTTGCTTTCTTTGCCGATATCTTAATTAAAGATTTCGACGGAGCAATAAAAACAATGTACCAGTTGATAGAAAGAATTTCCACAAATAAATTCGAATACACTTTTTTTACCGGTACAGCACCAAAACATGCTTTTAAGCACAAAATAGTCAAAACTCCGGCTATTAGAATCCCGTTCAACATTAGCTATAAAATGGCTTTCCCACGCTTAAGCAAAATAAAACTGTTGTTATCGCTAACAAAACTCAATCCAGATGTGGTTCATATCACAACTCCTTCTGCCCTCGGTTTTTTTGGGTTAAACTACGCTAAAAGGAACAATAAACCGGTATTATCTATTTATCATACTCATTTTATTTCTTACATGAAATATTATTTCAAGTATGCACCTTTTCTGGTAAAACCGGCAGAATCGCTGATAAAAAAGTTATACATTTTTTTTTATAACCGATGTGATATTGTTTATGTGCCTACAAAAGAGATAATGAATGAGTTGCAAACGTACGGTGTTTCAAGAAACGTGATGAAGTTGTGGCAACGCGGAATTGATTCTCATCTGTTTAATCCGTCGAAAAGAGATATTGCCTTTATAAGGAAACTTACCGAAAACGATAAGCCGAATATTTTATTTGCATCGCGATTGGTTTGGGAGAAAAATGTAGAAACGCTATTTAGTATTTACAACGAAATAGAATCTCAAAACATTGATGTTAATTTTGTTATCGCGGGTAATGGTGTTGCCGAAGAAATAGCCAGGCAAAGAATGCCAAAAGCTATATTTTTGGGGTTTCTCGATCACGAAAAGCTGGCAAAAGTTTATGCATCGTGTGATATTTTTGTTTTCACCTCTATATCCGAAACATACGGAAATGTAGTTGTGGAAGCCATGTCAAGCGGATGCGTTCCGGTAATTGCCCGCGGTGGTGGTTCACAAGCATTGGTAGAAGACGGCAAAACCGGATTTTTATGCGAACCGGATAATCCTGCCGATTATATCGAAAAAATAAAATTTTTACTTAATAATAAAGAACTCAAAGAGAAAATGCAACAGGCAGGCTACAAATACGCTTTGCCATTGTGTTGGAATGAATTGTCGAAAGAGTATTTCAAAGATATTAAGGCTTTAGCAAGTAAAAAGAACAGTTAGCTATTGGGCGTGTACGTGTATCAATAGAATGGTATAAAGAGAATGAGCATTTATAATTTTTTTAAAAGAAATCAGAAATATATTGTTGCCGTTCTGCTAATAGTGGTATTTATTCTTATCGGCAGGTTTATAGCAACTATCAATTTTATTGAGCTAAAAAAATATATGCAGGAAACACCCGCTATGATTGGCGGTGTTATTTTCGCATCGCTTATCGGTTATATTTCGTCAACAATTGCTTGGTGGCTGTGCTTTGGGCAAGAACGAAAAAAGACAACATTTATCCAATTATTTACTTTCAAACACGTGGGCGAAATGCTCACAATTTTTAATCCAACGGGCATCATCGCCGGAGATGGATTAAAGGCAACATATATTTTCAAAAAAGGGATTGATAAAAAAGAGGGATTGAGTTCCATTTTGCTTTCGAGAGCTTTGCTTTTTCTATCGGGAATATTTTTGTTAATTGTTTCAATCATATACCTCACTATTGATAAAATAAGTCACGATAAGAATGCCGTTTATATTCTAATAGGTGTGATAGCTATTGGTTTAATTGCCACTTTCTTATCAATGTTGGGGCTGCACAAAAAACTTTATCTCGGGAAAATGGTAGAAAAACTAAAATCGAAAAAAGGATTTTCTTTTATTACCGATAAATCAATTATATCTGCTTACGAAGTAAACCAACTGTTGTCTGATTTTTTTCGATATAAGAACGGAAACTTCATAGCAGCATTTCTTTTGTCGGCTACGCAATGGCTGTTTGGAGCATTGGAGTTTTTTATTGTTTTGCGAATGTTATCCGTTCCAATTTCATTTCCCGATGCCGTAACCATTGAAATGGGTGTAATTTTTTTCAAAACTATCGGCGCCATCATACCGGGACAAATTGGACTCGAAGAATACGGAAATAAAGTTATGTTAGCAACAATTGGTGTGCCCAGCAACGAAATATGGCTTGTAGTAACACTTATGAGAAGAACACGCCAATTATTTTGGCTCGCAATTGCCGGTATATTTGCGCTTATTATTTCTAAAAGTAAATAACTGAAACTCTTTGTATCAATTATAAATACATTTGTAAAGAAAATTCATGGGAGATTATTATGCTCAATGAGGATAAAGATATTTTCAACAAGTTTATCGTTACGCAATAAGATAAACACAACCTTATTTTTTCAGTACAATTTTCGATTTCAACTCCCGGGTTTTACCTATAGAAACAGTATCGGTAAAAAGTGTATCGCGATAACCTAAGCTTGCAGCAGACAACACCCGTATCTTCCATACACCTTCTTGCAGTCCTTTAAATTGAAACATTCCATCGGCTCTTTCGGGAATTGTGTAAAGCGTATCCTCATCTTTTATTATTGATACTACCGGATTAGCTTCTTCCGGCAAGGCATAACCTTTTAAGGAGCCCCCGAACGTTTCGGGAAAAACACGCAGCACAGGCTTAAAAAAATAATTTCCGTTGGATTCGTAGAACGAAAGCGCTGCATTAATATCAATCATAATGCTGGTTATGTAATTGGCGTATAGATTTGCGGTTACATCCAAAACAACACCATCTTTAATGGATGGATCAAGAATAAGATTTTTTATATCTCTCGACGAGATTTTTAAGGTGGACTTGTCTCCAAAAGTTATCTTTATCCGTTGCGTCACGCCTACAGGGAAATATTGATCTACAATTTGTTTGGATTTTCCGTTTGATAAAGGAAGTATATTATAAACCCCACCGTCAAATTTAAGAGATTGCCAATTATCTTTATCCGTCGTGCCATCAACAATAGCAATTTCTATTTTTTGAATATCTACATTAAATTCCGATACCGATAAAACGGGTGCATCTGTAAGTTTTATTCGCAAGCGGGTAGCATTTACACTGGGATCGTTCTTAGAACAAGCAGTAAAAAACAATATAACAGTCAATAAAAATACTATACGTTGTAGAAGTTTCGATAACATGAATCCGATATTTTTTATTGAGCAAAGTTACACAATTAAGTAGATTAAAATAAGAAACTGTTTTGATTTTTTTATATACCCAGCGTGCCCTGCAGTTCCAAACCGCAAAACACGTATTTAACTGGTAATTACCAATTAATAATTTTCTCCGTGTCCTAACACTATTTCGGTGTGCTGCACCTTATACTATATGTCTATTTCCTTTACTACAAATATCATCGGCACTTTGTGCCTTTTAAGGCGCAGCGCGCCATTAATATTTGTAGTCTGTGAATTCCATTTTAAACCAAGGTGCAGCGCACCGAAATATAAATGATTTCACAATAGCGATAAATTATTAACACTCATGGTATTCGGGCAAATAATTTAGCATCTAGTAGATATAAATAGAGACGCCATAATTATGACGTCTCTACAATGAGCCTCGGCTCAAAACAATAAATGTGTTTATTTTTCTATCGCTGTAGGAGCAAAAGCGCTTTCGGGTAATTTAGAGCCTGCTTGAAACTTATCTACTTTTAATTCAGACCTGCGCCCGTTCAACACGTTTTTCATTTCCATGAAATAAGCGAAATACTTTCCGTTACTCTGTTTCCGATAGTCTTTGATTGTTTGAATACGGTTTAACTTGCCCGATAGATTATAAAAATCAATTCTATAAGCAAAGTAATTGCTTTTATCAATATAGGCTACTCTTTTGCTGTAACCATTTTCTGATTTTAATGCAGCAGTTTTAGGAGTAATCTCCAGCTTCCAACACTCTTTTCCATCTATGGTTTCATTTCCCTGCAAGGCATACGTAAAATCAGAGGTATTGGGTTTGCTCATATCGGCATTGGTAAATTCCGAACCCATAAAGTTTTTACCCTTTTCGCTACTAACTATCCGACGTACTTTTCGTAAAGCCGGCATATAAATCCACATATTATCGGATTGATCTTCATAATCATACACTAGTAAGGTAGTTCCGGCAACATCGGCCGGCGATATAAACTTTACCATCAATTTATTTACATTACCAAACTTTTTACTTGCGGTGGTTATCTGACGTTCTCTAACGTTTTCTTTATTATCTACAATTTTCAGGGTGGAAACCATTTCCATTGATGTTATATCAATGATATCCGATGATTTTTCGCTAATCTCCTGTGCCGACTGTCCAAACATTGTTACGGAAAAGAACAGGGCTAAAGATAAAATTATTAGTTTTGTTTTCATAATCAGTCTATTTTTAAATATTAATAATGAATTGTTTATTTATATAAGAATTTTGGTTTTATAAGATAACATAAAGCCGGAATCAACAGTAAAGCACAAATTAAACAAAGCAAAAGCGATAAAATAATAAGCAAAGCAAATGATTGTATAAGCGGAAAGGCAGATAAAAACAATACCGAAAATCCAATCATCACAGAAAATGCATTAATGCTTATGCCACGCCCAATGGTTTTCAAGGTTTGCTTAACACTTGAAATATAATCGGGTTGGTTTTTCAAATCAAATTTCAATCTCCAGAAGATATGAATGGTATAATCGACACCCAAACCAATTGAAATAGATGATAATAAAGCCGTTACAATATTCAACTTAATTCCTAGCCAACCCATTAAGCCAAATGTGCACAACACGGCAAAAACAAGTGGAATACTTCCAAGCAAACCGGCAGTAAAGCTTTTAAAAATAATAGCAAGTAAAATAATAATAGCTATAAACGCCACAAGTAGCGAATAATATTGACCGGTAACCGTTGATTGACTTATTTCTTTATCTATCAAACTATGCCCGCCAAGTACATATTTCATCTCCTTTTCTTGTGCCAATTGATCAATTTTATTAACTATCGTGTTAATTTCTGAAATTTTACTCGCATGATATTGTATCGTCACCAATGTTTTAGTGTAATCGAAGTTCACAAACTGCTCATAATCATCCGGATCGCCACTCATGGCATATAGTTCTAAATATTGAGCTACTCCTTCCGGAGTATCAGGAATTTGATCGTAAGCCGCATCACCATAATCATTTAATGCTGTACTCATTTTTCGTATTAAAGTGGCTAATGAAGTTACGCTTCCCACGTTTGGTATTTTCTTTAATTCTGATTTAAAATACTCCAAATTTCGAAGGAACTCGGGATCTTTAACATCGCCCTCATACATTATATTTATTATTTTATCGCCTCCAAAATGCTTGTCGGCTATAGCAATTGCCTGATTGAATGAGTGGTTTTGCGGCAACACTTCGTATGAATCGGCAGCCACTTTAAAACGAATAAAACCTAACGTTGCCAATGCTAAAAATACGATAAAAAACCACAATGTTCTTTTGGGATGAGCGGTTACTAAATTTCCTGCCCAAGAAAGAAGATGTCGGAAAAAACCTCTATTTGATTCCAATAATAGCTCTTTGTGTGGTTTTCCCTTTTTCATCAACGATAAAACAGCGGGAACATACATTAAACTGATTATCAGCGCAAACGATATACCTATAGCTGTTATTACTCCCATTTGAGAAGCAGGTAGCAGTAAATGGGCTACTAAACCGAGGATTCCCACAATAGTAGTTAAACCGCAGAGTAAAACGGGCATAGTGAGATATTTAGTTGAATCTTCTATGATTTTCCTCATGCTCCAATCAGGATTTACTACATTGATTTCCTGATACTTGGCTATAAAGTGAACTCCGTAATTATTGGCAATTGCAATCATCATGATAGGTATAAGCACACCTATTAAACTTAGTTCCCAGCCAAAAAGCGGAATTAAAGCCATGCTCACCAATATAGAAAAAACAACGACCGAGAAAGGTAGAAAAACTCCTCTTAATTCGCGAAAAGAGAGCCAAAAGAAAATAAACATTATCAGTAAACCCAGCGGAAGAAGAAACATTAAGTCTCGACTAATTTTTTGATTGGCTTCATCGCGCAAGTAAGGTTGTCCGGTAATATATACTTTTTCGTCTCCGGGATACTTTTCAATTACTTCTTGCACTTTGTCCATCAACTTATCGTCAGGAAGCGACGTGTCGGATGTAAGTACGATAAGCGCATGCTTAAAACTTTCCGAGACAACCAGTTCATACGCTAAATCATTTTTACGAATTTCTTCGCGTAGCGCTTCACGCTCAGGTTCAGATTCGGGAATGTATGGAACTACCGGATCAACAATCATCATTCCTTCTTCGGAGCGAATATTTTTTGCTTGAAACAGCGAAAACACCCTTTTAAACGTGGGTTCTTGTGAGAATGATTCACTAATATCCTTAATACGCTGCAAAGTATTTGATTGAAGCACATCTTCTGCCTCTATCAGAATCATCAGCAGTTCATCGTCTCCAAATTCTTCTTGAATAAGTTTACTTTGTTTTTTAGACAACATGCTATCGGGCATATAACTCTCTAAATCAGAGTTAATGGATATATTCATAATAGGAATAATACTTAACCCTACAATCAGAATAGTTGCAATAATAATGTGCCAACGATAACGAATTACAAATATATTTTTCTCTTTCATATAAAATCAATTTCTTATTTTATTCTATTTTCTTAGAAACTTACTTTTAACTCTGCAAATGCACCGTTGAGCACGGGCGAGGAATAAGAAAATAGAGACTTATCGGGCCCTTTCATGTATTGTGCGCCAAGAGCTAACGCAAGTGCATCGTTAATTTTCCAACTTAACTGCGGACGAATCATCCACTCTTCGGAAGTGAAGTTGTAGAAGCCCGTGAGTTCAGCATTCCAAACTTCGTAAGCAAACGATCGGCTGATTGTAAGCGACATAGCATGATTGGTTTTCTCTTGCTGATTAAATATTTTTCTGTTAAATAAACTACTCTCGTACTTAGCCATCTCTAGCGGATAAGCCATTAAAGAATTTGGATCGGCAGGATTTAAAACGGGTTCTGTGAGCTTAGAAAAATCCGAAACTCTTTTGCCAATATATTGTCCGATAAAAATAAAATCGTTCCAGCTTTTTTCAACTCCAAACACATAACTGAAATCGCTTTTAGGAATATACATCCGGTTATCTTTATTTTCTACGAAATTGTATGCCATTTCTCCGCGAAAAATCCAATCCGAAACAGGGATAGCAAAATCTGCGCCTAACGTATTTTTCAAGTAAGTTTTGGGCTGATAAGTTATTACTACGGGTTGCGTGGGATCTGTTGTGGGAAGAGCAATATCCTGTAAATCAAATCCATGATATGGATCATATCCTCTAAAGTAAGACAATGAAAAACCAACCTGAGGAAGTTCAAAATTAATGCGGGCACCTATACTTCCGTTCTTTATTTTTCGTTCGGGAAGAGCAATTTTATCAAAATTAGCATTAACCCGAATAGGTGGCATAGGAACCGGTAAATTTGCAACAGAAACCTCTCTGTTTAAGTCAAATAAATCATAACGATAGTTGGACTCTTTATAAAACGGAATACCGATAAGTTCCAATTCAATTAGCGGAGTAATACGATATTTCATTCTCAACATGAAATTAGAAAGTTTTTGGTCATCCATGTTGGCTGTAAGAAAGAAGTAATCGTTTGGGGTAAGGTTGTTGGTAGGATTAAATCCATCGGTTCGTCCCCATGTAATGATTTGATTTCCTAAAAAGACATCAAATTTTTCGGAGCGATATCCGGCATAAAGTTCTTTAAGCTGAATTTGTCGTTGACGCTCGTTAAAGAAAATACCTTCGCGAAGACGTACATCAGATTGCAAAAAGGCATTCTTATAGTCAAATTTTCCCTGCAACGATAATTCTGCAAAAGTAGATGATAAATCGTAATTTTTGCTCCCCCCATAAACCGAACCGCGAGCATAGCCGTTGAGCGAAAGCGCCGGTTTACTATCGGAATTTGTGCTTACCGAATCCATCGCCGATTCAAACAGGCTTTGTGAATAAGATGCGGACGTCAAAAAAATTGTTAGTCCGAGTGTGATAAATAGTTTTTTCATTTTTATATCGTTTTTTTAAAGTGACGAAAAGTTGATACAAGAGTACAACCAAACTTTTAAAATAGAGTTCGGATTTTAATATTCGAACATAATAAAAGAGTTCAGCTTTATAAAGTCGAACTCTTTTAATTCTGATAATCTGCTATTTATGAAAATAGTTGTTTACGGTAAGAAATAGGGGTTTCTCCGGTTATTTTTTTGAATACGGTATAAAAAGACGATTTACTACTAAAGCCACATTCGTAACCAATGGCCTCAATAGAGTATTTTAACTGAGGTACGGCCAACATTTTTTTTACTGCATCAACGCGGTAAGAATTAACAAACTGAAAAAAATTCTTTCCTATCTCGGTGTTTAATACTTCAGTAATCTGATACTTGGGAATCTTCAACTGTTTGGCCAAATAATCCATATTTAATTCAGGGAGCAGATAAGCTTTTTCCTTTTCAAAGTACTCTATCAACTGCTCTTTGATATCTTGTTTCATTTCGGTTGAAAGTGTAGAATATTTGTACGGTTCAGAATCATTACCCGATTCTTCGGCTTGTTTAGAAAGACCTGACTGACGCAATCCATAAAAACTCAACATATAAATCAACACCAACAGAGTAGCATATATAAAAACATGCAAAACCATAGGTTCTATTCTAAGAAAAGCAAAGAAAATATACAGTACAAATACAATGCTGCAATAACTAATGTAGAAAATGGATAACACCAAAATCCAACCCAAACTTTCGGTTTTTTCTATATTGGAAACTTCTTTTTGTAATCGGCGCCGATATTTAATAATATAATAAACTGAGAAAGGATTATAGATAGACCACGATAAAATACTGGTTATAGCGAATAGGATTCTAAACGTAAAATGCTCATCTTTTAAGAAAAAACTACTCATCGGGAAACCTTGCCCAATAAAATAGATATAATATTCTGAGAGTAAAAATGGCAGAAAATGAAGCAGTTGTATCCACCGCAGTTTATAATTAGGGCGAGTAAGCGAACTAACATATATGTAAAGAGCCGGATTAAAAATAAAAAATGAACTTGAATATACGGGATTACCAAATATTCTGTAGTTCAAAGCGCAAATTATGAATTCGATAGCCAATAGAACCAACCATCCCGATAAGATTTTATCCGGAAGTGACCTGTCTTTTTTAGTAAACATAATCATTGCTGCAAACAAGCTTTGCGAAAATCCTACCCAAATAAGAGCCTCCATATATATTTTCAATTATTGTCGATACATCATTAATATACAAATTTAATTCGTTTTTATGAAAATTCCTATTTGATGGGCTTGTATAAATTGATTTCAGTAAAATTTAATCGTTTGCTTTAAACACTTTTTTAATCCATCGAAAGCATATTTATTGGAAGAGAAAGTAACAACGTTAGTTGAGATTATTATACTAAATTGCTGGTCGAGAACAAAGATTTACCTACTTTTGTATTGAATGAACTAAGAAACTGTTTTGGCGGATTCAAAACAGTTTCTTGGCAACATTAAATTTATAACATATGAAACAGATTTATCTTTCAACAATTTTACTTGCTATTTTCCTACTGACAAATGTCAATATTACAGCACAAGAGCAAAAAAAGACTACTTCGGTAAATATCAATTCCGAAGAATTGTTCGAAAAATTAATGTCATCGTTCAATCCCAACTGGAAAGTCGAAGAGCCCGCTCCTACTGATTATCCCACTTATTATGGCGGTTCATTTATCGATAACAATGGTAAATTCGTAGTTTGTGTGGTTGGAAATCCGGCACAACATCGTCCAACAATTTCCTCCATTCTTGGAACTAATGATTTTCTAACCGAAACCTGCACATATTCTTATCGCGAAATGATGCAGGTAATGGACAAAATTGATGCGTTTTTGAGCAATTCGTCCATTCCTGCTACTCATCCGTTTTTAACCTATTTTGCCGGTACCGCTGCCGATGTTTTTGAAAATCGGGTTGTTGTACGATTGACAGAAATGAACGATGTTGCCATTCAGGCGTTTAAAAGAGATATTTCCAATTCGCCGGTAGTGATGTTCGAAAAAGGAGAAATGCCGGTAATGTGAAACGGTTAGTAAATTAATTCAGAAAAATGATCGATTATAAAAACGAAGATGCGCTTGTTCTCTTTTCGGGAGGACAAGATTCTACAACTTGCCTGTTTTGGGCAAAACAAACTTTTAGAAAAGTGGAGGCTTTGTGCTTTTCATACGGACAGCGACATTCTGTAGAGATTGAAATTGCCCGAAACATTGCCGAAATGGCTAATATCCCATTTCAACTGCTCGATGCTTCCATAATTTCAAATCTTGCACCTAATTCATTGACAGACTCGTCAATAGTTATGGACGAAGAACAACCTACCGGTTCGTACCCCAACACTTTTGTTCCCGGTCGCAACATGTTGTTTATTACTTTTGCGGCAGCAATTGCGTACGCAAAAAATATTCGCCACTTAGTTACCGGCGTTTCCGAAGCCGATTACAGCGGATATCCCGATTGCAGAGATACGTTTGTACATTCGCTTAACGCGACCATAAATCTGGCTATGGATAAACATTTTGTTATTCACACGCCGTTGATGCATCGTGACAAAGCTAAAGTCTGGCAATTTGCCGATGAATTGGGAGTTTTTGATATCGTAAAAAACGAAACGCTCACCTGCTACAACGGAATAAAAGCGGATGGATGCGGACATTGTCCGGCGTGTAAGTTGCGAAGCAAAGGATTGGAAGAGTATGTTAAACAAAACAATAACAGCCTTAACAGATAGAGATAGCACTATTTTTAAGGATAAACAGCCTCAATGTCTTTCTTATTAACTCCTCCTAAAATACCAACATAATTAGGATCTGAAATAAAATCCATAAAGGCATAAACATTGTCTTTTTGCACTTCGTAACTATATAAATAACGGTAATATGCATTATCTACCGACTTAATTCTCATTATATATTTTTCAGATAAATTTGGCTTAGCCACTCTCATGGTCAACGTAGCTGTGGAATTATCTGCTTTTAAAAATATACGTTTAAAAGGAGAAGTGAGTTCATTATAAATATTATTGTCTGTTTTTGTATCGGGACATTCAATATATTGCAATTGCAAACCATTATTTTTCACCTGCAAATACTCAACAACGTAGTTGGATCTTATTCTGCCAACATTTTCCATCTGCAAGGTAACTTCCATTAATACATCGTTGTATGAGGTTTGCTTTATTATTCGTGCTGAAAAGTCTTTGGGTAAAACAACAGATAACTGAGCTTTTCTTTCATCAGTCTCAATCTTAAAAGTATATTTCCCACCTGCACTGGGAATAAAAGGAGACGACCATTTATTGATGCCACTTTTCCTCAATTCGGCTTTGAGATTATGTTGTGCATCAAATATCTGAATTTTAGCATGATTTACAGGCTCTTGTGAAGAACCGGGTAAAGATACGTTTTTTGCTGTGGAAAGATGCACAACAATGGAATCAGAAGTTCTAACTTCTCCCAAAACAACCAACATATTTTTCTCTCCTACAGGCTTAATCGCTAATTCGCGTGTACAATTCACAAAAAGCAACGCTATCAACAAAACAATATATGCTAACTTTTTTGCCATTTCTCTAAAATTTAAAGCTATAACTTAAGTAAGGTATAAAATTGGGCATAACGGTTTGCTTAATTACATATTTATTGCTCTCAAGATTTTTTTCTAATAAAACCGACAAAGGCAACGCTTTTCCAAAAACATTATATACTCCCAACCTAAGTATATTCTGATTTTTATTGGATGTAACTTTGTGAAAAGTGTATCCTATATCCAACTGATAATTGTGTGGCAAACGATAACTGTTATGCTTTAAAGAAATAGTTGTTGCAGTAGGATCTATATCAGGACGTTGAGTACCGGCAACATCATCAATATTAGGTATTTCATATAAAGGAATGGTTATATGTTGTCCGGTATTGTAAGTAAAAGATAATGCGAGCGAATGCTCTTGAGAAATTCGCCAGTTGAGCATCGATTTTATAACATGGAGGCTGTGATTACTTGCCGGATAAGGCTTTCCGTTATCTATCCCGCTAAACCGCTCTTTCATATCCGAAAGCGTATAAGAAGAGTTTAACTCAAACGGCTGAAAATTAAAACGATGGAAAAGTTCAAATCCTCGTCCATTATTTTTCCCTTGCAATACCTGATTTTCTATTTCGGGCGCTAAAAGAGTATCCCATACTTTTTGCTGTGGCCTGTATCGCAATACTCCATATTGGTTATTTAAATAGAGAGAAGCAGAAATTTCATGACGATTATTATCAAATTTCCCGCGATAACCAATTTCATACAAACGAGAAGTACTGGGAGGAAATCGTCTGGATGACGGCAGCCTGAATTCGTAGGGATAACTAATGGTATTAAGGCTTAACTGATGAAAAAACTGGCTCATCTCAGAAAAACCGATATAAAAAGACTGATTCACCCAAGGATCGTAATTAAGCATAACACGCGATTGGAAGCGATGAAAAACATCTTTTTCCAAAGAAAATAAGTTATAATTGAGCCCCACGTTAATATTAAGGTTTTTGAGAATAGACATTTTGTTCTCAAAATAAACCATCTCCTGAAAAGTGCTCGTATTCAATCCTTTTTTCTCATCAGCCGATAAACTACTATAAATGGATCGAAGATGAGGACGTTGAAACTGATTAAAAGTAAGCTTATTTCCAAGCCGTAAATTTAAGAACTCTCCGTAATATTCAAAATCAGTACTTAGGGCTAATTCTGATAATGTATAATTAAGTGTATTTAATTTTTCTTTTTCAGATTGAATATCAATTATTACTGTATCATTTGCCATACTATTGGAAAATTGACTGTAATACAGCGTATTGTTAACGAATATTTTATCTGAAAGTATGTGATTCCAACGCAAAGCCGCCAAATTATTTCCCCACGATAAACTTACTTTACTTCTCCCGGTGGTGTATGACTCCCAAAATTTATCGGCTCCGGTATATAAGCTCAAGAAAAAGTGGTTTTTGTTATTTGGTCTGTAATTAGCTTTTATGTTTATATCGTGTAACGCGAAATCATTATTAAATATTTCTGATTCCCACTTCTTTGCAAACAAATCTATCCAGCTTCGGCGTACACTGATAAGAAAAGAGGATTTTTCTTTTATAATCGGACCTTCGGCAAAACCTGCCAAAGTGGCCATATCAATTGATCCGCCACCATGATAAGTGTGCATATTTCCCTCCCGCATGCGAATATCCATTACGGAAGAAAGTCTGCCATTATAACGAGCAGGAAAAGTACCTTTATAAAAATCGACATGTTTTAGAGCATCGCTATTGAAAACCGATAACAAACCGGTAAAATGATTGTAATTGTAAATAGGCACGCCATCGAGTAAAACTAAGTTGTTGTCGGAATTTCCGCCTCTAACTTTCAATTGAGTTATTCCCGAAACTCCAAGTCCTACACCCGATAATTGCTGAATACGTTTCAACACATCGTCAACGCCAAACAGTTGGGGATATTTATCTTTTTCTTGTAAATTGATTCGCTGCATATCTCCATTTTTGACTCCCAACTCCGTAGGAGCAATCACTTCAATTTCTTTTAAAATGGTTTGTTGATTATGTAGTTCAATATCAAGCTTTAGATTTCGATCTACTAAGACGAGGGGAAAAGTTTTCATTTCATATCCCATGTAACGCACTTCTGCCAAATATTCTCCCTTGGGCAGCGTAATACTAAAAAAGCCATACATGTTGGATGCCGTGCCGGTTCCGGTATTTTGAATAAATAGAGTAGCTCCTATTAATCCTTCTTTACTCTCTATATCACGAATAAAGCCACTAACAGTAAAACTAAGCGGCTTTTTGATTATAATAATTTTATTTTCGGCAGTTTTAAAATAAAACTGGTTTTGATCCAACAGTAAATGCAATAGATTTTCGAGCGACAAAACAGAAGAGGATACTTTTATCTTTTTTCCCAACTCTATTTCGCGTGGATTATATGCAACAATAATCTGCTGTTTTTCAATCTCTTTAAACCACTCTTTAATGCTTTTCTCTTGTGGTTGAACAACAATGGAACGTTGTAAAATAGAGTCTTTGTTTTGAGCACATAAAATAGTGGAAAAGCACAACAGATACAAATAAAAAATGTACTTCATTAACTGCACTCTATGTTGTATATTGTTACTTCATTTTCTGTTTTTTTATAATCGAAATGTAGTAAAACTTTTAGTTCATCAAGAGCTTCAATCAGCGTTTCAGACGTAAATACAGTTGTCACCCTACAGTTATCGGCATTGCCTTTTATGGTAATAAACGTGTTGTAATAGTTTGCAAGATCCCTAACAACTTCGGCAAGTGTAGCCTCATTAAAAACCATTTTCTTATTTTTCCAAGCTAAGTAGTTTTCATTATTTACGTGCTTCTTAAGCGCTTCTTCTTTCGATGTATATCCCATTTCTCCGGCCAAAAGAATTATTGATTTTTCCTCTCTGTTTAATTCTACCTTTCCGGTTTTCACATTCACTGTCGTGCTCAAAGAGTTAGTCTTCACGTTAAAAGAAGTTCCCAATACTTTAACCTGTGCATTATCGGTTTTTACAACAAAAGGATGTTTTTCATCATGCGTTACTTCAAAAAAGGCTTCGCCGGTAAGTTTTACGTTACGTCCGGCTTTCATTTTTCTCCTATATTCTATAGAAGAATTTTTATTTAACGTTACAACTGAACCATCGGCAAGTGTGACTTTTTTTGAAACTTCGTCTCCGGAGTTTATCATAACGGAAGGGTCGTAAGACAATGAAAACCACACAGATGTTCCTATCAGCAAACAAATAGAGGCTGCAACCGCTATCCATTTAAATCTATTTCTTTGTAGAGGAACCGTTTTATTTTGTACAAGTTTTGAGCTTACACTTTTCCAGGCCTCTTCCACATCCACGCTAAAATCTGTCTTAGACGAATCTAAAACAGCATTGTTGGAATTCCAGAAACTTTGTAAGCGATGGTATTCTTCTTCGTTATTTATTTTCCATTGACGGAGAAAATTATTTTCGTCAACCGTCAAATCTTCTCCCGAAAAGGATTTTGCTATTACATTATTTATTAATTGGTCATCCATAATCTATGCTTATCTAAAAATAGGTTGTTAAGAAAATAATACTCCATAAAAAGAACTCAGGGTGGTCCTGCACATATTGTCTCATTATTTTAATGGATTTACCCATTTGACTTTCTACTGTTTTTATCGATAAATTTAAGTCGTCCGCTATTTGTTGATACGTTTTTTTCTCAAAACGACTCATCTTAAATATTATTTTACATCTTGTCGGCAACAAGCTTATAGCATCTGTTATTAACGTGTTCGGATCAGGTTTTTTCTCCTCATCGGGCACCTGTAATTGAAGAATTGAGTTTTGTAATCGGTCATCTTCAATAGATACTTCAAAGTTTTGCTTTCTCAAAAAAGAGATACATTTATTTTTAACCGCCGTGGACAAATATGCCGATACATTAATAATTTTTTGTTTATCATACTGTTCCCATAAATTAATAAAACATTCTTGAACAATATCTTCACAAGATGATTTATCGGGAATATATTTATATGCCATACGACAAAGTTTTTCATACTCGGCATGAAATAACTCCCGAAACCATTTTTGATCCTTCATAACAACATCTTTTATTTTCAGAAACAAAGATACGTTTTTCTGTTCTCGGATGTATGTTATTCAACAATAATAATTTTCTTTCAGAAACTGTTTTAACGGATTCAAAACAGTTTCTCAATTTACCAAAGAGTTATTATTGAGATAATTTAGTGGCTACCTAAAATCTAAAACTTAAACCTGTCGTTAATATCCCTTTATGACCGTAACCACCCTCTATAAATGCCCCAATCATTTCATTTCCAACTC
>JAUNUM010000020.1 GCA_030538215.1 Bacteroidia bacterium | reverse complement strand
ACTAAATAGCTATAAATATAATTCAATAGAATACATTCCCGGTTCCTCATTCATAGTATCAAATAAATTGTTCATCGAAAAAAAAACAGCTACTTATGAAAAAAGAGAATTTGAAGTTATTAACTTATAAAGCTTGTAAAGCTACGCTATATGTTGCTAGTATTATTTTCATTTTTGTCACCTGTAGCTCAAATACAGCAAATAAACCGAGCAAACTAATGCTAAAGGATGTTAAAAGAATATATCAAGTAAATGTTGATAAGAATAAAAAGCAATTGATTTTCATCAATGATGTTGGATGTCCAAATTGTATAATTACATTTTCCAACTACATTCTTAACAACATAAATAGATACAATAACAATAGCATTATTTTCATAAACTCAAAAGGACAGAATGTTGATATAGATAGGTTTATTGCCCTAAATACAAAAGATGTTGTTATATCTAAAGAACCAAGAGAAGGAGTTGGAATAATTCCCAATTTGGGTATTATTTATCTGAAAGAAAACATTAGTGAAATAGACACCATTATCTCTATTGACGCTTCAATTATAACGGAACAATTAAAATATATAGATGAACGAAATTAATTTTAATTTTTTCTCAATGGAACAAACAAAAGATAACTGGGGTAGATTTTATCTTTTTAAGAAATCTAACTTTATGTCACAAAAAAATCATACGACTCAAACCCTACTCACATACAACAACACTAAAGACAATACAACTCTCACTTATTTGCAACAAAAACAATAATATGGTTAAAGAAGTTACCAAAAACTATTGATAAAATAGTAGTTTAAGTATATATTTGTCTTTTACAACATTACAAATCTGAAGAAACAATTATTATTTATGTCCTATATTCCTTTTATTTATTTAATTATCTATTAATCAGCTTAAAAAAACATCATTATTATGAGAAACTTAATTTTGCCTCTCTTCATAAGCTTATCCGTTATCCTCATTTCTTGTTGCAAGGAGAAAAACTCGCCTACACCCGAAAAGAAAACAGAGTACACGTTGAAGTTTATTTCCTCTGAAATAATGGAATTTAAAGAAATAACAACAGACAACAAAACAAAGGATATTTCAAGCGACAAAGTAAAGGATTATTTCGGAGAACGAATAGAATTTACAACGCTTACAGAACTGCAATTTAAAAAAGATTCATTGTATATAATTAAACCAAATGATATTGTAGAGAAATACAAAATACAATGGAAAAACAATGAGCTTTATCTGTACAACAAATCTTCAGATACGTGGCGATATTGTGGAAAGAAAACAACGAACAGTCAATTTTCATTAAACACGGGGTTTTATTCGATTATGAGTAAAACCGAAAAAAGAGAGTTGCAAGTTTTAGGACAAGACTATGCCCTAAAATCATATTCCGAGTTAAGCAATTATCCTAACTCTCTGACAATATGGTTAAAAACACACACCCTATTCGAACAAAAATAGTTATATACCACACTTAACACCAACATAATATGAAAACAAAAATTCAAATCATTATCATATCGCTTTTGTGTACATTATCATTATCCGCACAAAACAAAGCAACTCATATCACTGTAAAAAATCCCGAAAGAGCATTTGTGGGAGCCGTATTGGAATATAAGAGCATTAACACCGATGAGCATCGTTTTGTGAATGTTACCGTTCCCGAACCCATTACTATCAGTTTTTCCATTCCCATAAAGTCACAAACTATCACACCATCCTATGAAAATATGATGAAAGCTGTTCGTGAAAGTGTAATGGCAAGCGGTAAAATAAAATCGCAACAAAATTTCTCTTTTCAATTAAAGGAAATTAAGTCCTACGAAGAACTTTATTGGTATTTTGGACAGACGATAAACACATCAACTTTTTTGGGAATACCTGTCAATACAAAACCACAAAAGATCATTGCAGTCGTTGACTTAACGCAAGAATATTTCAGTATTAATATGGATTTTCCCGATAATGGAAAATTATATGACAAAGACCCTCAAATAGCCAAACAAATTGATGACTTAATATATTTAGGACACCTTTCATTTGGACGAAAAGTAACTGTAGTAGTAGAATCCGAAATGCCTTTCTTCAACTTAAAATCGGCTATTGAAGAGGCAATCACAAGTGAAGAAAAGCCTATTAGCAAAAGGAGTTACTCTATTCTGGCAAATGCCGATATCCGGATAATGGTATTGGGAAATCTTTCATTACCAAAACAAAATCCCGATAATCCGTTTAGTGCAGTTATATCGTATTTTCAAAAGCCTGTAACTATTGACGATTTTGGCGTACCGTTGAGGTTTAGCGCTACTTATATAAAAGACAATTCTGTATTTGAAAATGAATATTAGTTCACAAAACACCAATTTCAACCTATCAACAAAGAATAATCATTACACTAAAATATCAGCTAAATTGAAATCAACATATATTTTTCACAGCCCCGTTGTCTCCTTCAAATACTTATAAATCGCCTGTTGCGCGCGAACGGGTGGATTATCATCGCGCTTGAATACGTTTTCGAGCTTTTCGTTTAGCCACGCAGCGCTGGTATTGTCTTGCAGTTGTATAAGTAAAATATCGATGATTTCTCTTTTCAATTTCTCCGAATATATCGGGAAAGCAGCTTCTATACGTCGATGTAGGTTGCGCTCCATCCAATCGGCCGAAGTGAGATAGACGTTTTCTTGACCGTTATTGTAGAAATACCAAACACGAGCGTGTTCTAAATATGCATCCACGATACGTATAACTCTAATATTCCGGCTATACGATTGATTCGGCACCAAACAGCAAATTCCGCGAATAATCAAATCAATTTTCACACCCGCTTCGCTGGCTCGATACAAAGCATTTATCATTCCTTTGTCTTCCAAACTGTTCATTTTCAGAACAATTCTTCCTTCGCTGCCATTGTTGACATTTTCAATTTCACGTTCAATCATTCGGTTAATTTCAGCAACCATGTTAAATTGAGCAACCAACAGATGCTTGAAATCTCGTATGTGCGGCTTACCTTCCAGCACACGAAAGACCTCATCAATTTCTTGAATAAGTTCCTTATTGGATGTTAACAAGCCCTTGTCGGAATAAACTCTGGCAGTTTTTTCGTTAAAGTTTCCGGTTCCCAGATAAGCGTAACCTTTTATGGGTTCTTTAGCATCGTTACTTCGTTTTCGCACGTAAGCCAATTTGGCATGAACTTTTAATCCGGGCAGGCTATAAATAATTTTAATTCCGGCTTGTTGCATCAATTCCGATGAAAGATAGTTATTCTCCTCATCAAATCGAGCTTTCAGTTCTACAAAAACAGTTACTTTTTTCCCGTTTTTAGCTGCACTGATAAGGCTGTTTATCACCGCCGAATTCTCAGCTACTCGATACTGCGTAACTTTTATTTCAAGCACCTTGGGATCAAAAGCAGCTTGCATAAGAAAACGGAGTAAATAATCGAACGACTGATATGGAAAATGCAGTAAAATATCTTGTTTTCGCAGTACGTTAAGAATGGAATTATTGTTTTCGAGTTCAGGCACACGCAGCGGCTGTGGAAGTTTCTGCTTAAGTTTATCCCCAAGCGGATTGGGCAGTTTCATTAGTTCTGCTAAATTCAGATAGCGCCCACCTTTCAGAAGTTCCTCCTCTTCAATCTCGTACGTTTCACACAAATATTTTAGAAAATAATCGGGCATATCCTTATCATACTGAAAGCGAGTAACAGCACCGATTTTACGCTTGCGCACTTTCTTTAAAATTCGTTCGGCAATATCTTTTTGATCTTCATTTTCGAGAGAAAAATCCGCATCACGCGAAATTTTCATGCTGTAGCAATCCACTATTTCATACCCGGGAAAAACACTTTGCAGGTTGGCTTTTATCACATCATCGATAAACATAATGTAATATTTTCCATCAAAAGTGGGCAACTCAACAAATCGCGGCAACTTGGTGTGCGGAATTTTCATGATAGCGTAAGTGTATCGCAATTTCTCGGTATTATTTTTTTTCTTTTTTCTCTTCAACAAGCTGATTGTCTGGTAAATTCTGTCGTCTTGAATGAAAGAATGAATATCGTCTTTTTGGATAATCATTGGCTGAAGAAAGGGAAATACTTCTTCGTTGAAATATTTTTCCACGAAAGCCTTGTGAAACGGTTCAACTTCATCGGTCTGATAAAGAATAATATTATTTTTCTCCAACTCAGGAAGAATCATATCGTTGAAAATGCGATAATACTCTTTTTCTTGCTCCGTAACTTCGTTATTGATCTCCAAGAGTGTCTGCAATGCTTCTTCTTCCGATTCGTCGCGACTGATACTTTTTAGTATGGAACTATGATATCCCGATACGCGTATTTTGTAGAATTCTTCCAGATTCGAAGAATAAATCGACAGAAATTTAATACGTTCGTAAACCGGAAGCGATTCATCTTTTGCTTCCAGCAAAACCCGATGATTAAATGATAACCAACTGATATCGCGTTTAAAGTATTTGTAAGACATATTGAAAAGATTGAATAAGATTGAGCTAGATTGAAAAAAATTGATAGTGGGCTATAACTTATTCCTCATTGAAATAAGAATTTTCAGTAATTCTTCACTTTCGACGTGTAAAGATTTAACGAACTCTGAGTTCATAATTCCAGAGGTAATAATAAGATCAAGCCACATTTCACTTTCGTCGGCTTCTTCAACAACGATAGCCATTTTACTGAAGAACTCTGCTTTTGACCGACTTCGTAATGCAGCCCGATAATTAGCATACACTGATGTGCCGGATTTAGTTAATTGATAATTTACAACCTTACCTCGTGTAACTTCAGGAAAATTTTCAGAAAGGTCTAAAATACTCAATGCAAAGCTACGCAGTCGTTCTCGTACCTCTATTTTATATTTTATCCAATTATTCTGATTCTCCATGTTTTCTTCTGTTTTTAAATCCAATATAAAAGTAATAACTTTGTCGGAATTAAAAAAATTATCACAGATTTTGTGGTTTAGCTAATCAATCTCATTCAATCTTTTTCAATCTATCTCAATCTCATTAAGATGGTAAAAATAGGTCTCCTTTCCGACACCCACAACGTTTGGGATGAAAAATTCGAAACACATTTTGCTGATTGCGATGAAATCTGGCACGCCGGAGATATCGGATCACTGGAATTAGCGAACAAATTTGAAAGTTTCAAGCCGTTTAGAGCTGTTTATGGGAATATTGACGATTTCTCAACCCGAAAAATTTATCCGGAAACATTACGATTTACTTTGGAAAAAGTAGAAGTTTTGATGACACATATTGGTGGATATCCCGGAAAGTATGATCCTAAAATCAGGCATCAGCTTTATTCAAATCCGCCCAAATTGTTTATTTGCGGCCATTCGCACATCTTGAAAGTAATATACGATAAAAAAATAGAATGCTTACATATGAATCCCGGTGCAGCGGGGAAATATGGTTTTCATCAGGTTAGAACTTTGTTGCGTTTTGTGTTGGACGATGGAAATATTCGTGATCTGGAAGTAATCGAACTGGGCAAACACATTTAAATTGTAACACCAAATATCGATAACAAAATTCCACCAATACTTATTATCATCAATATTGAGCCAACTGTTTTATTTAAAATTACCAATCCTTTCCGGTTAAAATGTTTACGTAGTCGCGAAATAAGCGAACTTAGAAAAAACCACCATGCCAGCGCGCCTATAGAAATAGTTACAAGTGCCAACATTAAGTGACCGTTTCCATCGGTAACGGGAGTGAAGGTAAATCGAGCGTATAAAGTTATAAAAACAAAGATAATAGCAACATTAGACAAAGTAATAAAGAAAGAAGAGATAAAATCATGAAAATATTGTGTTTCTTCAATTTTAGTATTGGGAGTCCATCCTTTCAATGGATTGGTACGAAATACAACATAACCAAAAACAACAAGTACTAAACTACCAATCAACTGAATCACCATCTCATTTTTTCTCAAAAAGGCTTCAGCAAAACTCATTCCCAACAAAGTAATAAATGCATAAATCACATCGGAGAGCGTAGCCCCCAGACCTGTAACAAATCCATGCCACCTGCCTTTATTTAGTGTCCGTTGTACGCATAGCATATTCACCGGTCCCATTGGTGCAGAGATCAATATTCCAATAATAAGTCCTTTTATAATAGTTTCAATCATTACTTACATTGAATAAGTTCTGGCTTTTTACGGCTACAAAGATACATTCATTCTCAAAACCGACAAAATAAGATTTTGTTTCTGCTTTTACATCGGTTTTCATTAACTTTGTGATTTAATTAAGGAAAGGGCAAAGCCTACAACTCGTAACCCATAATTCAGTATGATCACTTTTTTCAAAACTCCTTCGCAAAGCATCATTGCTGTAGATGCAAACCAACCTATTCAGAATGAACATAAAGATCGATTAGTGTGGCTATTCGGCAACGCAGAACCTGTAAGTTTCTATGAAATAGAAGGAACTTTTATCGGCCCCCGTCGTGAAATGATAACACCGTGGAGCACCTGCGCCGTGGAAATTACGCAAAACATGGGCATCACGGGCATTTCCCGAATTGAAGAGTATTTTCCTGCCGGCGAAACTCCCGAATACGACCCGATGTTGCAACGCTTATACAAAAACCTCGATCAAGAAATTTTCACGATCGATAAACAACCGGAACCTATTCTTTTGATTGATAATATCGAAGAATATAATCAACAGGAAGGCTTGGCGTTGAGCGAAGATGAGATTGATTATCTGAATAACGTGAGCAGAAAAATGGGCCGAAAACTAACCGATAGCGAAGTTTTCGGTTTCTCGCAAGTAAACTCGGAACACTGCCGCCACAAGATTTTCAACGGAAAATTTATTGTCGATGGCGAGGAGAAAGAAAGTTCGTTGTTCCAGCTTATTAAAAAAACATCTAAAGTTAATCCTAACAGCCTGATTTCGGCGTATAAAGATAACGTCGCTTTCTTTCAAGGGCCAACTATCGAGCAATTTGCTCCCGCAAGCGGCGACAAACCCGATTTTTTCCAAACCAAGGAAATTGAAAGCGTGCTCTCGCTCAAAGCCGAAACGCACAACTTCCCCACCACCGTAGAGCCTTTCAACGGCGCATCTACCGGAACGGGTGGCGAAATTCGCGACCGCCTTGCCGGAGGAAAAGCATCGCTTCCGTCGGCCGGAACAGCGGTTTACATGACTTCATACCCGCGAATGGAAGAAGGTCGCGAATGGGAAAACGTATTGCCCGAGCGCAAATGGCTGTATCAAACGCCGGAACAGATTTTGATTAAAGCATCTAACGGCGCGTCGGATTTCGGGAACAAATTCGGGCAACCGCTCATTTGCGGTTCAGTGCTCACGTTTGAACATGCCGAAAATTACAAGAAATTCGGTTACGACAAAGTGATTATGCTTGCCGGAGGCATCGGGTTTGCCAACAAACAAAACGCGCTGAAAGGCGAACCGCAACCCGGCGAAAAAGTGGTTGTGATGGGTGGCGATAATTATCGAATCGGGATGGGCGGCGGTGCCGTTTCGTCGGTAAATACGGGCGAATATTCATCGGGAATTGAACTGAACGCCGTTCAGCGCGCCAATCCTGAAATGCAAAAACGCGTGGCGAACGTAATTCGTTCGCTGGCAGAATCGGACGATAATCCCATTGTTTCTATCCACGATCACGGCGCGGGCGGACACCTGAATTGCCTATCGGAATTGGTAGAAAAAACCGGTGGTAAAATAGAAATAGACAAACTTCCCGTAGGCGACCCCACACTTTCGGCAAAAGAAATTATCGGCAACGAAAGTCAGGAGCGCATGGGACTTTTGGTTCAGACAAAAGATATAGAGCGCATTCAGAAAATTGCCGAGCGCGAACGCGCACCGTTTTACGTGGTGGGCGAAACAACTAACGATATGAGGTTTACGTTCAAACAAGCAGATGGAAAACTTCCTATCGACATGGAGCTGGAGGATTTCTTCGGAAAGCCGCCAATGACCGTAATGGACGACGTTTCGGTGGAAGAAACATACACCGCTCCCGAATACGACGAGAAAAATTTAGGAACATATATCGAGAACGTTCTCAAATTAGAAGCGGTTGCTTGTAAAGATTGGCTTACCAACAAAGTTGACCGCTCGGTTACCGGACGGGTGGCCCGTCAGCAATGTCAGGGCGAAATTCAACTTCCGTTGAGCGATTGTGGCGCGGTAGCGCTCGATTACAGAGGCTACAACGGTATTGCCACTTCCATCGGACATGCGCCACAAGTGGCAATGATTGATCCCGCCGCCGGCTCGGTTATGGCTATTGCCGAAGCGTTAACCAATATTGTTTTTGCCCCGCTGAAAGACGGATTGCAAAGCGTCTCGCTCAGTGCCAACTGGATGTGGCCGTGCCGCAACGAAGGCGAAGACGTTCGTTTATACAAAGCCGTTGAAGCTTGTTCCGATTTTGCGTGCGACTTGGGAATCAATATTCCTACCGGAAAAGATTCGCTTTCGATGACACAAAAATACGGCGACGATAAAGTATTCTCGCCGGGAACAGTTATTATCTCTGCCGCGGGCGAGGTGAGCAACATTCGCAAAATTGTGTCGCCAACATTGGCTTATATCAAAGGAACGTATTTGTATTACATTGATTTTTCGTTTGATACGTTGCGCTTAGGTGGTTCGGCTTTTGCACAAACATTGGGCAAAATAGGCGACGAAGCGCCCACGGTGAGCGATGCAGAATATTTTAAAAATTCATTTGCGGCTGTGCAGGAATTGGTAAATCGTGGACTCATTATTGCCGGACACGATATCTCGGCCGGAGGTATGATTGCCGCCATGCTCGAAATGTGTTTTGCCAATCCGCAAGGAGGTTTGGACGCTCGATTGGATAAAATCCGCCATTCCGATTTAATAAAAATTCTTTTCGCCGAAAATCCGGGTGTGCTTGTTCAGGTAAAACATCACCATTTGGTAGAAAAGATTTTGAACGATTACGGAATCGGCTTTGCCATTGTTGCCCGCCCCATCGAAGAGCGTAAACTGAAGATTGAAAAAGGAGAATTCAAACAAGAATTTGATATCGATAAACTTCGCGATATTTGGTACCACACTTCCTATCTGTTCGATAAAAAACAGAGTGGGGAGGCATCTGCTCAGGCACGATTCGATAATTATAAAAAACAACCGCTGCAATTCAATTTCCTGCCTTCATTTACAGGAAAATTGGCTGATTTGGGATTAAATCCCGATAGAAAAGAACGTTCGGGGCTTACCGCGGCAATTATACGCGACAAGGGTACCAACGGCGAACGCGAAATGGCGTACTCGCTCTACCTTGCCGGGTTTGATGTGAAAGATGTGCACATGACCGACCTCACATCGGGGCGCGAAACGCTGGAAGACGTGCAGTTTGCCGTTTTCTGCGGTGGATTTTCCAATTCCGATGTGTTTGGTTCGGCAAAAGGCTGGGCAGGCGGTATTCTTTACAACGAGAAAGCGAAAAAGGCTATCGAAAACTTTTACGCCCGTCCCAACACCTTGAGTTTAGGTGTTTGTAACGGTTGTCAATTATTGATGGAATTGGGATTAATCTATCCCGAATTGGGCGAAGCCCATCCTAAAATGCAGCATAATGCGTCGGGTAAGTTTGAATCGGCGTTTGTGAGCGTGGAAATTCCGAAGAACGAATCGGTAATGTTTAAATCGCTTGCCGGAAGCAAACTCGGCATTTGGGTGGCGCACGGCGAAGGTCGTTTCGAGCTGCCCGAAGAGGCATCGAAATACAACATCGCCGCCAAATACGTTTACGACGAATATCCCGCCAATCCCAACGGTTCGGATTATGCAGCCGCTGCCGTTTGCTCTGCCGACGGCCGCCATCTTGCCATGATGCCGCACCTGGAGCGCACCATTTTCCCGTGGCAAAATGCCTGGTATCCTTACGAATTCCGCAAACACGATGTTACGCCGTGGATGGAAGCGTTTGTGAATGCATGGAAATGGCTGAAGAAGAGATAAAGAGACTGAGAGACTTGGAGAAAAGGCGATAGTGTCTGACCGATTGTGGTCTGACGCTTTAGCAATGAAGTATTAAGTGCATATAAAATAAGAAATTTAACAATATTCATATTTATTTTTGCCGTAAGTAGTTGTGGCTAATAATAAAATATGTCCAAACAACATCCCAATATAATTCTCTACAATACAGTCGATGGCAAAGCGCAAGTAACGCTTTATGCCCACGACGGAACTGTTTGGCTTAATCAAGCGCAAATGGCGGAACTTTTTGCCACCTCACGTGCCAATATCACACTTTATGCAGTTAATGTATTGAAAGATGAGGAGTTAGAGTTAAATTCAGTATATAAGGAATACTTACATACTGCCAATGACGGGAAAGTCGGACAACGGGTATGTTTTCCGTTAAGAAGGGTACGATTTGTACCCCTCTTCTCCAAAAATACAGACAGTTTTAAACAAAATCTGTCCAACTTTTGGTAGATTACAAACTTGAAAATAAAATACAAACAATGAATAGTATTTTTGAATATAAACTCAAAGTACGCGACTACGAATGCGATGCGCAAGGTCACGTGAACAATGCCAATTATCAGCACTATTTCGAGGTTACGCGCCACGAATTCTTAGAAAAAGTGGGGCTTAACTTCTATCAATTGCACTTGCAGGGAATTGATGCCGTGGTGGCACGAGTAGATATTCGCTACAAAATTCCACTTATCGGAATGGATGAATTTATTTGTACCGTAAAAGAAATCGAAAGACAAAATGTGAAATACATCTTCCATCAGGAAATTTACCGCCTGTCGGACAACGCCCTTTGTGCCAAAGCGAAAATCGAAGTCGTGAACCTTGTAAACGGGAAATTAACGAAGCCCGAAGTGTTTGATAAAGCATTTGCTGATTTTTTGTAATTTTACCGTAGAGACGCGGCATGCCACGTCTCTACAAATTCCAAAATCCGAAATCGAAAATGTCAAACCACAAAACCCTCTACCAAATTGCCCTCACGCACATCAAGGGCGTGGGAGTTATGCACGCTCGCAACCTCGTGCAGGCAGTGGGGGATGTTGAAGCCGTATTCACGGAGAGTGCGCGAAAATTAGAGCTAATCCCCCGCATATCGAAACGGTTGATTGCCGAAATTCGTCATCCCGAAGTAATGCGACGTGCCGAACAGGAGCTGGAATTCATCACTAAAAACAATATTCAACCGCTATTTTTCACCGATGAAAATTATCCGCAACGCCTTACCAACTGCATCGATGCTCCGGTTTTGCTTTATGCCAAAGGCAATGTCGATTTCAACCGACAAAAAGTTATCAGCATTGTTGGCACGCGCAATGCCACCAAATACGGACAAGAGTTTTGTCACAAGTTTCTTAAAGAGCTATCGGAACGTTTTCCCGATTTGCTTGTCGTTAGCGGACTTGCCTACGGCATCGATATTTACACACATCGGGCAGCACTACAAAATAATCTATCCACCGTTGCCATTTTGGGACACGGATTGGACAGAATTTATCCATACACGCATCGACACACCGCCGTAGAAATGCTGCAAAACGGCGCGCTGCTTACCGAGTTTTCGAGTGGAACCAACCCCGACCGACACAATTTTGTGCGCCGAAACCGTATTGTAGCCGGAATGGCTGATGCCGTTATCGTGGTGGAATCGGGTGAAAAAGGCGGTTCGCTCATAACGGCAGATATTGCCAATTCATACTTTCGTGAAGTGTTTGCCGTTCCCGGCAGAATTTCCGACTCGTCATCCATTGGTTGCAACCGACTGATATCGGATAACAAAGCCATTCTTCTCCAGCAAACCGATGATTTGCTGAAACACTTGGGATGGGATTCCGACAAAAAAACGCCGCAACCCAAACAGCGCGAACTGTTTCTGAACCTTACCGAAGATGAAGAAAAAGTGTTCAACGCCCTCAACACTGCAGAGTCTATGCAGGTAAACCAATTAGCCATCGAACTCGACACGCCCGTTTCGGAACTGTTTTTCACACTCCTCGAATTAGAAATGAAAAATATTGTACAGGCATTGCCGGGCGGAGTGTATAAATTGGCGTAAATCATACAAATCGCATTTTACCAAAACTAAAAATAACAAAATGAAAACAAAAATCTTAACTCTTACTCTCTTGTTGCTTTCCGCAAATCTATTCAGCCAAATTAACAACGAAGACTCAACCGTTCAGGTGATTGCTTATTGGGATCTTGGTGAAAAACAGGATTATACCGTCATTAAATCAAAGACAAAAGTGGTAAATGGCGACACAATTTCTATTGATAGCGTGCGCTACGATGTGGAGTTGCTCGTTGTGGATTCAACGGCAAACTCATACACCATGCAATGGATCTATAAAGATGTTTTTTCAGATAATAAAAATCCGTTCGTGGTTCAAACAGCCAAAACGGTAAAAGGACTAAAAATACTTTATAAAACCGATGAAATGGGTGTTTTTGAAAGCGTCATGAATTGGGAAGAGATAAACGAATACATCCAAAAACAATACGATTCGTTTCGAGATATACTCAAAAATTACCCCGAAATGGTTGAAATAGTGAACAAAACACAAGCAATCTTTGCCAATAAAAATGTACTCGAATCTTCGGGAATAAAAGAAATAAAACAGTTCCACAATTTTTACGGCGGCGCTTTCAAGCTCGACGAAATTGTAGAAGCTCAAATGGAAACTCCCACACCTTTTTCCGAAGAACCAATGAACACGGATGTATCGGTTGTGTTAAACTCCATAGATTCCGAAAACGATTTTTATGTGATGGAGTCGCGTCATTCCATTGACGAAGAACAATTAGCCGATGTGGCTTTCGAAGCAATTAAAAAAATAGGAGAAAAAATAGACATGGGGAGTATGCCAAAAAAAGAAGACTTTATCGGTTTGGCAAATGAAACCTATATTGTTTCCTCAATACATAATTGGGGATGGATTATTTACAGCGAATTAACGACCACTATAACATCTGGAAACACACAATCAATCGAACAATGCTCCATAGAAATGAAATAAGCTTTTGTAAAAGAAATATGTTTTTACAAACTTTCTTGTTATCTTTGAAGAGTAAAATAAAAGAATCATGGCATTAACAATAGGCGACAAAATTCCCCAAGTTTTAGGCACCGACCAAAACGGTAATGAAATAAAAGCAAGCGATTTTGCAGGTAAAAAACTCGCATTGTACTTTTATCCCAAAGACAACACACCCGGATGCACTGCACAAGCGTGCAGTTTGCGCGATGGTTACAGCGACTTAAAAAAGGCAGGATACGAAATTGTGGGCGTAAGCGTAGATAGCGAAGCATCGCACCAAAAGTTTATCGAAAAATTCACGCTTCCCTTTCCATTAATAGCCGATACCGATAAAAAACTGGTAGAACAATTCGGCGTTTGGCAGGAAAAAAAGAATTACGGAAAAACTTATATGGGGACTGTTCGTACCACTTTTTTGATTGATGAGAATGGTGTGATTCAACATATCCTTGAAGGACGAAGAGTAGATACTAAGAATCATGCGGTGCAGATATTGGGAATTTCTTAACGAGAAAGAAGTAATTTTATGGATATACAAACACGAAAAATAAAAGTTGTGCAAGAGTTCTTAACTATTGAAAACGAAGAAACCGTTTCACGCTTTGAACGACTTTTGAGAAAAGAACGAAACTCAAAATTCAAGCCGATGGGTTTGTTGGAATTGAGCCAGCGAATCGACCAATCAATGGAAGATTCCAAAAATAACAAACTTACGGAAGTTGATGATTTGATTTCAGAAATAGAACAATGGCGTTAAAAGTTTTTTGGACGGATTTTGCAAAAAGTGAATTAAGAAACATTTTCGATTATTATTCCGAAAATGCAAGTAAAACTATAGCAAGAAAAATCGTTCTCAAAATCGTAAACGAAACGAAAATATTAACTAATCATCCACATATAGGACAAGTAGAAGAACTCTTAATCAATAGAAAAGAACAATTCAGATACATTGTTTGCGACAATTACAAAATAATTTACTGGATAAATAAAGATAAAAACCGGATAGAAATAATGATGTATTTGATAGTCGTCAAAATCCAATAAAGCTACACAGAAACAAATAAAAACATATAATTATGGTAGAAGAAAAAAACATGAACTCCGAAAAGCTAAAAGCGCTTCGCGCTGCGATGGACAAAATAGAAAAGACCTATGGCAAAGGCTCCATTATGAAGATGGGCGACGAAAAAGTGGAAGAAATATCGGTAATTCCCAGCGGTTCCATCGGGTTAAACGCTGCATTAGGCGTTGGCGGCTATCCACGTGGGCGAGTTATCGAAATATACGGTCCCGAATCGTCGGGTAAAACCACGCTCGCCATCCACGCCATTGCCGAAGCACAAAAAGCAGGCGGCGTAGCCGCATTTATCGATGCCGAGCACGCTTTCGATCGTTTTTATGCCGAAAAACTGGGAGTGGACACCGATAACTTACTGATTTCACAGCCCGACAACGGCGAACAAGCCTTAGAAATTGCCGAACAACTCATTCGTTCATCAGCTGTGGATATTATTGTAGTGGATTCGGTTGCAGCGCTCACGCCTAAAAAAGAAATCGAAGGCGATATGGGTGACTCCAACGTTGGATTGCAAGCCCGATTGATGTCGCAAGCTTTGCGTAAACTCACATCAACAATCAGCAAAACCAACACAACGTGTATTTTCATCAACCAATTACGCGAAAAAATCGGCATTATGTTTGGTAATCCCGAAACCACCACAGGCGGCAACGCTTTAAAGTTCTACTCTTCTGTGCGCTTAGATATCCGCCGTATCGGACAACTTAAAGATGGTGAAGAAGTTCACGGTAGCCAAACCCGCGTGAAAGTGGTAAAAAACAAAGTAGCTCCACCATTTCGCAAAGCCGAATTCGATATTATGTACGGCGAAGGAATTTCGCGCGAAGGTGAAATTATTGACTTGGGCGCCGAACTTGGTGTTATTAAAAAAAGCGGATCATGGTATAGCTACAACGATTCAAAACTGGCGCAAGGACGCGATGCCAGCAAATCGGTTATCAAAGATAATCCTGAGTTGGCAGACGAGCTGGAAAAATTGATATTCGAAGCCTTAAAAGAGAAGAAATAATAATTTGCTCCCTTTCACGCTCTTCATAAAGGAGAACAGTGAAAGGGAGATTATTGCTTAGCTTTGTTGTAATATTAATTCATTCTACGAAATTGTAGATGATATCCGTCGAAATAAACTTCTGTCTCCTATTTTAAAACATAAACCACATCTTAAATCACTAATCGAAATGACAAAATCCACATCAACTACTCATCAAGAGCTTGCCAAAGACATCAAATATTTGAAATTATTGGCAAAAAGCTTCCCTAACATTGCCGCCGCAAGTACCGAAATTATCAATCTGGAGGCCATTCTGCATTTACCTAAAGGTACCGAACACTTTCTGGCAGACATCCACGGCGAAGCCGAAGCTTTTCAGCACGTGTTAAAGAACGCATCGGGAACCGTTAAGCGGAAAGTAGATGAAATATTCGGACAAACGCTTCGCGAAAGCGAAAAGAAAGAGCTTTGTACGCTTATTTATTACCCCACAGAAAAGCTACAACTCATTAAAAAAAACGAACCCGATTTACAAGAATGGTATTCCGTAACCCTAAATCACCTAATACGTGTATTGCAAACAGTTACATCAAAATACACCCGCTCAAAAGTGCGCAAAGCGCTACCTCCCAAATTCGAATATATTATTCAGGAACTGCTGCACGAATCCACTGTAAATCCCCACAAATCAGCTTATATCAGTGTTATATTCAACTCTATTGTTTCCACGGGCAGCGCCGATGCTTTTATCGTTGCCATTTGTGAAGCCATTCAGCGATTGGTAATTGATCGCCTGCATCTGGTTGGTGATGTTTACGACCGGGGCGATGGCGCACACATTATTATGGATACATTAATGGAGTATCATAACTTCGATTTTCAGTGGGGAAATCACGATATTCTTTGGATGGGAGCGGCCGTTGGCAATAAAGCTTCCATGGCCAATGTGATTCGGATAGCCTTGCGTTACGCTAATCTCACAACGCTCGAAGAGGGATACGGCATAAATTTGCTGCCATTGGCACGCCTCGCCATGGATGTGTACGGACACTCGCCGTGTACGATTTTTATGCCGAAATTAGGCATCGACAACAAAACGTACGACGATAAGTCACTCGAAATGCTAAGCCAAATGCACAAAGCTATTGCCGTGCTGCAGTTTAAACTCGAATATGAAATCATTTCGCGCCGTCCCGAATTTGACATGGACAATCGAAACTTACTGCACCGCATAGATTTTGAAAAAGGAGTCATTATTCTCCCCGATGGTTCGGAACATCCCATGAAAGATATGGATTTTCCAACCATTGATCCGAAAAATCCGTATAAATTAACTCCCGAAGAAGTAGATTTAATGGACAAGCTGTCTCACTCTTTCATGCAAAGCGAAAAACTAAAGAAACACCTGATGTGTTTGTATTCAAAAGGGAGTATTTACCTGACATTCAACCAGAATCTGCTATATCACGCTTCTATTCCCTTAGACGAGAAAGGGCAGTTTAAGAAAATAAAAATTCAGGGAAAAGAATATGCCGGCCGTGCTTTTATGGATAAAGTGGACAGATTGATACGTAGCGCTTATTTTGAACAGACAGACTTAAAGCAAAAATCTTTTGCCGAAGATTACATGTGGTATTTATGGTGTGGAAAAGATTCGCCCCTGTTCGACAAACATGCGATGACCACTTTTGAGCGCTACTTTATTGCCGATAAAGCCACGCATAACGAAGAAAAAGGATATTATTTCGTTTATCAAAACCAACGAGAAACGTGCGAAATGATTCTGAAAGAATTCGGGCTTGATGGTCCCGATACACACATTATTAACGGTCACACACCTGTGAAAGCCATAAAAGGCGAGCAACCGATGCGCGCCGACGGTAAGCTTTTGGTTATTGATGGCGGTTTTTCGCGCGCCTATCAATCGGCAACTGGAATAGCCGGATACACACTCATTTATAATTCGCACGGAATACAATTGGTGCAGCACGAGCCGTTTGATTCGGCACGCGAAGCGGTGGAAAAAGGGAATGATATACAATCGGCAACGGTAATTAAAGAGTTCACCTCGCATCGCATGTTGGTGAAAGACACCGATAATGGGAATGTACTTGCCGAACAGTCGGCCGATCTAAAAAAATTGCTCGCAGCTTATCGGTTAGGATTGATTAAACAAAAGGATTGATTTTTATATTTTTGTTAACAAAAACACATCAATTCAATGCAAGAAACAAGGAGTTTAACACTGCATGAGATCACTCAGCTCCAAAATCAGGGTTGCGAGTGTAGCAATTGGACACTGATAAAAGTGAGCAGCAATTTTACCCCGCACTTTATAAAAAACACTCATTTCTCGGGGAAAATAAAAATAGGTGTATTGGAGAAAGAGTTTAGTTTGGCGGGTGGATTAAAAAAACACTCCTGCATAAACAACGCCGTTATCCATAATTGCGAAATAGGGAACAACGTAGTAATCGAAAATATTCAGAATTACATAGCCAACTACATCATCAACGATAATTGTTTTATACAAAACGTAGATGTTATTTTGGTAGATGGCAAAACCACTTTCGGAAATGGCACGCAGGTAAACGTATTAAACGAATTAGGTGGACGAGAAGTACATATTCACGACAAGTTGTCTGCACATTTCGCCTACGTGTACTCGCTTTATCGGCATCGTCCCAACCTAATTAAACGCATGCGATCCATTGTTGATTTTTACAGTGAAAAATATGCGGCGGAGATGGGATGTATTGGCAAAAACTCCATGATTGTAAATGTGGGGTACATCAAAAATGTAAAAATAGGCGAATATTGTAAAATTACCGGCGCCATGAAGCTGAAAAACGGAAGTATCAACAGTAATGAATCGGCTCCGGTTTATATCGGGCGGAATGTAATTGCCGAAGATTTCATTATTTCTTCCGGTTCTCGCGTTGATGGCGGGTGTATCATTTCTCGGTGCTTTATTGGACAGGCTTGTCATCTTGACCACGGATATTCCGCTTCCGATTCGCTCTTTTTCAGTAATTGTCAAGGCGAAAACGGCGAAGCGTGTGCGCTATTTGCCGGTCCCTTTACGGTTACTCATCACAAATCCACGTTGTTAATTGCCGGTATGTTCTCATTTATGAACGCAGGCTCGGGCTCAAACCAGAGCAATCACATGTATAAACTGGGTCCTATTCATCAGGGAATTATTGAACGAGGCGCCAAAACGACCAGTAATTCTTACGTACTTTGGCCGGCAAGAGTGGGTCCTTTTTCGCTTATACTGGGACGCCACTTTCATCATTCCGATACGTCTAATTTGCCATTTTCTTACCTGATAGAAAGCGATGACACCACACAATTGGCTCCGGGCATCAATTTAAAGAGTGTTGGAACCATTCGCGATGCAAAAAAATGGCCCGAACGCGATAAAAGAAAAGACCCTCATAAACTCGATTTTATCAACTTCAATCTACTTAGTCCCTACACTATTCAGAAAGTGTTTGCCGGAATACGAATTTTAAAGAACTTACAGGCAACGGCCGGCGAAACATCCGAGATATATACTTACCAAAGTTGTATCATAAGAAATTCAGCTTTACGAAAAGGACTGGAGCTGTACGAAATTGTTATTCATAAATTTTTGGGCAACTCTATTATCAAAAGGCTTGAAAAAACACCTTTCGGTTCTAACGAAGAGATCAGAGAACGGCTGAAACCCGATACTGCTATCGGCACAGGAGAATGGGTGGATGTTTCGGGATTGATAGCGCCCAAATCGGAAATAGACAATCTTCTATGTAGAATTGAGAGCGGCAAAATATCAAAACTCAAAGATATTAACAATGTTTTTGCAGAACTTCACAGGCAATATTACACACTGGAGTGGACATGGGCATGGGAAAAGATTCAGGAATTTTACAAGTTGACTCCCGAGACAATTACTGCTGAAGATGTCATCGATATAGTTGAAAAATGGAAAGCATCGGTCGTAAAACTGGATGAATTGATTTACGATGATGCCAAAAAAGAGTTCTCCCTCTCTTTCAAAACCGGTTTTGGTGCCGATGGTAATATTCAGGACAAAGCCATGGATTTTGAATATGTTCGCGGAGCATTTGATAAAAATCCATTTGTTGTTGCTACATTGCAACACATAGACGACAAGAAAGCGCTAGGGAATGAACTTATTGGAAGAATAAAAGATATAAAATAGGTTACTTTTACTTAGGGAGTTTGTGAAGATCTTAAACTTATTTTTTGCCTATTTAAGCTGAATTCTTCACAAAAATGTAACGGCTTTTCTTTTTTAATGATTTACGATTGGCATATCTTTGTTACCTTAAATAAATAGAGAACAGCATTTTTTAGAAATGGAGAATCGACAATTAAATAGCGCCTACCAATCATTTAGTC
This sequence comes from Bacteroidia bacterium, assembly GCA_030538215.1. Lineage (GTDB taxonomy): Bacteria > Bacteroidota > Bacteroidia > Bacteroidales > Dysgonomonadaceae > Petrimonas. The sequence goes on along the minus strand of JAUNUM010000020.1, from coordinate 17,629 downwards.
TGCCGAATGTTAATATGAAAGTAGTATCTTTTCGTCGGTATATGAAAGTAAAACGACCAAAAGCAATTTTCGTTATTGCGATGTGTCAGCTTTCTATATGGGTGATTATTTTAGGCCTAAATATAGCAGATTACATGCAGTTCTCTTTAACCGAAACCCTAATACATACTTCTTTTTTAAAAAAAACATTTTTGGCATTCACACATGTGTTTTCTGAGTATTCTTTTATTTGGCTCAGCACATTTTCTTTACTGGGCTTCATAGGTTTGATGAATATGAAATCGTGGGGATGGGTTATTGCTCTTATTACCAACTCACTTTACTTTTCGCTAATTACTACAACTTACATACAAAAAAATATTATCGAAGCATCAATAAATAAATATCTCCTTATCTTTTTGCTTCTCTTTATCGGAATTTCCTCTATTTATCTGTGGATTAAACGATTTACTTTCTGGAAGAAATAAACATTATTTTATTCTTAGACGATAGTACTCTACACAATCAAACAGAAAAGATATTGAGTACCGGACATTTTATTCCATCTTCTATATCAAGCATTGAGTTAATAAGATGCACATGTTCAAACTCATACAAGTTATCAACAGTAATTCCTGCTTCGTGAATAATGGATTTCCGAAGTAATTTTTGTCGTTTTGTTCCGTTCAGCAAATAAGTTTTGGGAGTAAAAAATTTATTATTTTTTTGAAAAACAACATTGCTGTACGTGGTATCGGTTATACAACCATTTTGTATGATTAGCACTTCATCACATTCCTCTTTTTCGTTATTCAAGGCATTTAGTTCAGAGCGGTTGGAAAACTTGAACGAATAGTTAATGTCATTTGCTTCAACAAGCCTAAGCGAGCAAATTAGTTTGGGAGTGTATGCCATAAACTCAATATTTTGAATACTTTTCTCGTACTCAATTTTACATTTCACGTTAGTATAGCTAAGCGATTTGGGCAACATTGATTTAAGACAAGGCAATATTGGAGCAGGAAAACCGAAACATGCAGCCGTTTGTTCCATTCGGATAATATGCGCATCTAAATTCTGTACAACACCGTTTTTTATGCAAATAGTTTCGAGAAACATAATCGTTTTTTGTAGTTTATTGAAAAGGCAAATATACTTTTTTAATGGCTTCGTCGTACTCTTTTCTGCATTCGCTATCAATGGTGATACCACCTCCACTTCTGAAATAAAATAGATTATCTATTTGTTCGATATAACGAATTAACACACAAGAGTCCAGCTTTTCGCCATCGAAAAAGCCGGCTACTCCGGTATAAAAACCGCGTGTTTCCTGTTCCGCTTCGCGAATTATATTGAACGAGGTTTGCCTTGGCGATCCCAAAATTGAACCGGCCGGCAACAATTCAAAGAAAAGCTCACCCAGGTTTTCTAACCAATTATTCGGTAACGTCCCTTCAATTTCGGAACTCACTTGCAAAATACTGCCATTAGTGGTTTCTAATTTATCGATATAACGAAAACGATTTACTTTTGCTTCAATTGCAACCCGATTTATATCGTCGCAAGTTAAATTTACAATGGTATGATGCTCGGCTTTTTCTTTGAAGTCATTCAAAATAACTTCCGCCGCATTTTCAATAGAGGCGTCGATAGTTCCTTTCATTGGATGCGAAAATATTTTCCCATTCTCTATTCGCACAAAACGTTCGGGAGAAAAGCAAACAAACCTGTTGGGGATGTACAACCGATACAATGCCTTATTGCTACGCAAAAATATTTCTTTTAGAGATAAATCCGTTTCTATCGGTGTTTTTATCGTCAGATTAGCAAGAAGAATTTCACCACTTTGTAAACCACTCATCACATGGTTGAAACGTTGTGAATAGTGACTATAGCTTTCGGGAAAAGCAGAAAAATGAAAAAGTTTTTTCTCCGCATCTTCCGTACAATTTTTTATACCGTTGATATCGAAAAGAATTTCTGACTGTTGAAGAGGATTTTCTATAAAAAAACCTTCACTCAACTCAAAATTGATGCCAAACAAAAAGGGTGTTCCCGTCTGTCCGGCTTCATTCATTTTCAATTTTATATGATTGCACTGAGTAAACATACTGCAAAATTACTCTATTTCGATGTTTTTCTGCTATTTTTGCATAAAAAGAGAAAAATAGAGAATGAATAAAGAAGATTTACGCATTATTTTTATGGGAACTCCCGATTTCGCGGTGGAGTCGTTAAAAGCTCTTGTGGAAAACAATTATAATGTTGTTGGTGTAATAACAGCGCCCGATAAGCCTGCCGGTCGAGGTTATAAACTTCAACCATCGGCAGTAAAAGAATATGCTTTATCCAAAGGATTACATATTTTACAACCTTCAAACCTAAAAAATGAAGTTTTTCTGAACGAGCTAAAACGTTTGGAAGCCGATATTCAGGTGGTTGTGGCTTTTAGAATGCTTCCCGAAACGGTTTGGAGTATGCCGCCACGCGGAACGTTTAACCTTCACGCATCGTTGCTACCACAATATCGCGGTGCAGCGCCCATCAATTGGGCAATTATCAACGGCGAAAAAGAAACCGGTGTAACTACATTTTTTCTCAAACATGAAATTGATACCGGAGAGATTATTTTTCAGGAAAAAATTACTATCGAAAATAACGATAACGTAGAAACTGTTCACAATAAACTAATGGCGTTGGGAGCGCAGCTGGTTTTAAAAACCATTGATGCAGTTATTGACGATTCTATACAGTCGCAGCCACAAAATCTTTTTTTCGACAACGAAAAAGAACTGAAGTCGGCACCTAAAATCTTTAAAGAAACATGTGAGATTGACTGGAACAAACCGATACAAGAAATCCATAACTTTGTTCGAGGTTTATCGCCCTACCCTGCCGCCTGGACAGAACTTGAAATCAACGGTGAAAAATTGAATTTCAAGATTTTTGAAACAAAAACTGTCCACAAGTCACACCGGCTTAAATTGGGAGAACTGTTTACAGACAACAAAACCACCTTGCAGATTGCTGCACAAGATGGCCTTATCGACATTTTAGATATTCAGTTGTCTGGAAAAAAACGGATGAAAATTAAAGATTTTCTAAATGGATTTTCGTTTAATTCGTAGGAAAAAGAGCGTTGAACAATGGGTATTGAATAGACATCCAGACAAAGCTGAACTTTCGTCTTGACACCCAGCACCTCACAATCCAATCACCACTTATAATTTAATCCAAAACTAAGTAGTTGAGTAATTTGCAGATATTTGAACTTTGGATCGGGCGGTACACTATCATCGTAACGAAGATTTAAGAAAAATCTCGTAGAGAAAGCATTAGTCAGAGCCATGTTCAGCGTATTTTCGAACTCGGTTTCTACTTTATGATAGCTTGTGAAATATTTCAGTCGTGAATTCCACGTAATGTATCGGTTGAAATCGTAAATAAGATTGGCCGTAACCGTAGAACCTAAATCGAAAGTAGTTTTTTTCCCATCTTCAATACCGTAACGGGTTACTTTTACTTTATCGTTGCCAACATATCTGAAATTAAAACTTATAGGAGCTAAATGCAAATCTAATCGAACCCTGCGATGCCTTACTTCCTTCGATCTTTTGTCTAAGTTATATTTCAAACCAACCCCGGCGTTTACGTATAATGGAGCTAAGAATGCCGAACGAAGCTCGGTAGAATTGATAGGATAATTATTGAAAAGTTGCGATCTCACATCTAAATTAGTTGAATAAGACCAATTCTTATGAAACGCATCTACGCCAAAATCTCCGTAATAACGTATTAAATCATCACCTATCCTGTATTTTCTAACAGTATCATTGGGAGCAGTAAAGAGAGAAAGTCTCCACTCAAAGGTATTATTGAATCGTACTTTGTCTTTCCGATAATTCATTCGTATAGTGTGATTATTGACAAAGGTAAAGGCGCTTGTTCCACCTTTATGCCAATTTGGCGAGAAATAGCTTTGAGTTAACTGAAACGAGTGTTCACCATTAAAAATCCAGTATTTTCGCTTTATTTCCGCTCCTGAAATCAAAGGAGCATTTAACGAATAACTCGTTTCTGTGGAAATCAACTCCTTGAAAGGATTAAAACTTTCTATCACTTCAGCATCTTTGCTCGATGATGGCAACGAATCAAGATGAAAAGCCGAAAGTTTCACACGATCAGGATATTCTCGATAAAAATCTCTACGTGTTTTATTTACAAACTCGGCATGCAACAAGTTTGAAGCAAAGGTTCTTTCCTGCGGAATTAACAAACCCTCATAAAGATTACTTTTTTTAGGCGAATAGAAAGATAAATCAGCAGGAAGAATTTTCCCGGTAAATATCATTGGCAAAAAAAGTGGATTATAAAAAATAGTATCTTTAAAAGTGAGCCTGTTTAAAGATTCGGTATTATATGAATTATCAGAAAGTTGCAGAGTACCATTCGCCTTTCTGCTATACAAAGAGTCTAAAGGAATTTCTACAGTACTAACCGAACGATTTTTAATTGTGTCTCTTTGTTGAGCAATGGTGGGCAAAGTCTGTACCGGACGATCTTGAACCCGCTCTTGCTGAATTAACCTTTCAATATCTGTTATACTTTCAAAAAGGTCTGAGCTTTCGGACACCTGAGCAACAGTTTTCAACAAAAAAAACGGACTAATCAAAAAAATGAGAAACAAACCAATCTGTTTCATTATTGTATTATTTGACATTCTTTATAGTGTTTGAAAGACAAAGATAATTATAAAAAATTATAGTTTTGTTATTTCGTTAGAGGTAATTGCTGTATTTGAGAAACTGTTTTGAATTATCATTAATTCGATGGACTTTTTATTTTTATTTATTACTTTTGTTAATTACTTCATTCAAATTGATAAAATCAGATGAAAGGAATTGTTCTTGCCGGTGGCTCCGGCACCCGACTTTATCCAATCACCAAAGGAATTTCTAAACAACTTATCCCGGTTTTTGATAAGCCAATGGTTTACTATCCCATCTCTGCCCTTATGCTTGCAGGAGTTAGAGACATTCTCATTATTTCTACTCCGCACGATCTTTCGGGATTTAAAAGATTATTGGGCGACGGATCAGATTATGGTGTAAATTTTACTTATGCCGAACAACCCTCTCCCGATGGGCTGGCACAGGCATTTATCATTGGCGAAGAATTTATCGGAAACGATTGCGCCTGTTTGGTGCTGGGCGACAATATATTTTACGGACATGGTTTCTCCACTCTGCTAAAGCAAGCCGTGAAAGATGCAGAAGAAAATAATAAAGCCACTATTTTCGGATATTACGTAAATAATCCGGAACGATACGGCGTAGCCGAGTTTGATAAAGAAGGCAATGTGTTGAGCATTGAAGAAAAGCCCAAAGAACCAAAATCGAATTATGCGGTTGTAGGGCTTTACTTCTATCCGAAGAAAGTAGTAGAAATTGCAAAAAATGTTAAGCCTTCCGCCAGAGGAGAATTGGAGATAACTACTGTAAATCAGGAGTTTTTAAACAGACAGCAGCTTAATGTTCAACTTCTGGGTCGTGGCTTTGCCTGGTTAGATACCGGCACTTTTGGTTCTTTATCCGAAGCATCTACATTTATTGAAGTATTGGAAAAGAGGCAAGGATTAAAAATATCCTGTCTCGAAGAAATCGCTTGGCGCAACGAATGGATTAGCAACGAAAAACTTCGAGAATTGGCAGAGCCAATGAAAAAGAATGAGTATGGACAATATCTGTTGAGACTAATTGAATGAATATTATTAAAACCGAAATAGAGGGTCTCGTTATCATAGAACCAAAGGTTTTTGATGATGAACGTGGATATTTTTTTGAATCGTTTTCGCAACGAGAATTTGAAGAAAAAGTATGCAAAACAACTTTTGTGCAAGATAATGAATCGAAATCGAAGTACGGTGTTTTACGTGGACTGCATTTTCAAAAACCGCCTTACGAACAAGCCAAATTAGTGCGTGTGGTTAAAGGGAAAGTGCTGGATATTACCGTAGATATTCGAAAAAACTCACCAACATTTGGCAAGCACATTGCCGTGGAATTATCGGAAAAGAATAAACGACAGCTTTTTATTCCACGAGGATTTGCTCATGGATTTGTGGTATTAAGCGATGAAGCTATCTTCCAATACAAATGCGACAACTACTATGCCCCCGATCATGAAGCCGGCATCTTATGGAATGACCCGGCATTGGGAATTGACTGGCAAACTCCTTTAAAGGATATTATTTTATCGGAGAAAGATAAGAAGAATGGCACACTGATGACACTGATTGAACAAGATTTGCACTGAATAAAGCAGTTATTATCTGTTGCATCAGCGTCATCTGTGTTCCAATAGTATTTTATTATGCAAGCTAAATACCTGCATTCGCAATTAACATCAGAGATTATCAGACATTTTTATACTGTATATAATACATTGGGTTTTGGATTTCTTGAAAAAGTTTACGAAAAAGCCATGTTTTATGAATTGCAGCAAAATGGTTTATTTGTCGAGCGTCAAAAACCAATAAGTGTTTATTACAAAGATTTGTTAGTAGGTGACTATTTTGCAGATTTATGTGTAAATAATTCAATAATTATCGAAATAAAGGCCGCGGAATGTTTAAGAGAAGAACATGAATGGCAATTAATAAATTACTTGAAAGCAACAGAATTAGAAATAGGCTTGCTTTTAAATTTTGGAAAAGGACCCGAAATAAGACGTAAGATATTCACTAACGATAGAAAGAAACAGCACACTGATGGCACTGATTAAACAAGATTTACACTAATAAAACAGTTATTATCTGTTGCATCCGCGTCATCTGTGTCCCAATAAAAATACATCAAGAAAATGAATAAAAGAAACATTTTAATTACCGGCGGAGCAGGGTTTATCGGCTCACACGTTGTACGACTGTTTGTGAACAAATATCCTAATTATCGAATAGTGAATCTTGATGTTCTCACTTATGCCGGTAATCTGGCTAATTTAAAAGATATTGAGAATGCCCCTAATTACATTTTCGAAAAAGCCGATATCTGTGATTTTGATAATATGCTGCGTATATTTGAGAAGTATCGGATTGATAGTGTTATCCACTTAGCTGCAGAAAGTCATGTAGATAGAAGCATTAAAGACCCGTTCAGTTTTGCTCGTACAAACGTGATGGGAACGCTAAGCCTGCTGGAAGCCGCTCGCGGGTCGTGGTTATCACAACCCCAAAGCCCAAAGCGCAAAACTCAAACCTCAAATCTCTTTTATCACATTTCCACAGATGAAGTATATGGCGAACTGAAGTTCGATAATACATTATTTACTGAAGAAACTAAATACGATCCACATTCACCTTACTCAGCATCAAAAGCTTCGTCAGATCATTTTGTAAGAGCATATAAAGACACTTACAACCTGCCTATTGTTATTTCCAATTGCTCCAACAACTACGGATCATACCAATTCCCCGAAAAGCTAATCCCATTGTTTATCAATAATATTCGCAACAACAAACCGCTTCCGGTTTACGGAAAAGGCGAGAACGTGCGCGATTGGCTATATGTGGAAGATCATGCCCGTGCTATCGATACTATTTTCCATAAAGGAAAAAGCGGAGAGACCTACAACATTGGCGGATTTAATGAATGGAAAAATATCGATTTAATTAAAGTAATAATTAGAACGGTTGACAAATTACTCGGTCGCGAAGAGGGAGCATCAGAAAAGCTTATTACATACGTTACTGATCGTGCCGGACACGATTTACGCTACGCCATCGATTCCTCCAAACTGAAAAACGAACTTGGCTGGGAGCCATCGTTGCAATTTGAAGAAGGCATTGAGAAAACTGTCCGTTGGTATCTCGAAAATCAAGATTGGTTAGATAACGTTACGAGCGGTGATTATCAAAAGTATTATGAGAAAATGTATGGATAAAGGCTGTAGAAGTACAATACTTGTATCTATAGATTCACAGTTTGCTATGTAAAAATTCTTGTAAGAAAATAGACATTTGAGACATTTTAATAAATAATAGTACATCTATTTGAAATTAAACTATTACTTTTGTTGTTAATTTTATCTGTACTGTACACAGGTTAATAATGAAACAGCTATATATCTACTCAAATGATTTAATTATACACAAAGTGCTATGCGAAAAAAATATCCATCAATCAGACTGTTAACCATCTTATTTCTACTACTATCTGCAAGTCTGCTTGCACAAATGAGCGATCAGCAGGTGATGATAGAAATTAAACGTTACTCCGATTCCGGAATGTCTCAGCAACAAATATTTCAGGAATTAACTAAAAAAGGAGCTACTGCCAGCCAGCTTCAGCGGATAAGAAATCAATATGCAGGACAAGGGAAAACGCAAGCCAATACACGATTAAGCTCTAACTATAATTCACAATTCGGCACATTGAGAAATGACACCATCATTACTCGCCCCTTATCCTCAATACCACTAGCCATAGACACTATTGCCCAAGAAGATAAGGTATATGGACACGATTTTTTCTCTTCCGACAACCTCACGTTTGCTCCCAACATGAATATGCCCACGCCGGCTAATTACGTGCTTGGCCCTGGTGACGAAGCAATTATTGACGTGTGGGGAAACTCCGAACTAAATGTTCGTTACACCATTGCTCCCGATGGGCACATAACAGTTCCCGGATTAGGACGTATTCAATTGAGCGGCTTGAGCGTACAGCAAGCGGAATCGCGTATTCGTAATGAGTTTTCATCTATCTACTCAGATCTTGACTCCGAAAATCCGGGCACTTTTCTTGCCATATCTGTAGGAAATGTGCGTACTATAAGGGTAAATGTAATGGGTGAAGTAGTTACGCCCGGCACCTATACACTCTCATCTTTTGCATCAGCATTTCAGGCATTATATATTTCGGGTGGTCCAAACAAAATAGGAAGTTTGCGTAATATTCATGTATTTAGAAACGGAAAAATTGCTTCTACCGTTGATTTGTATGAATATTTGATGAATGGGAATAATATGGGTGATATCACCCTGCGCGACGGCGATATCGTGCGAGTAGCGCCTTATGGAATCCTTTCGCAAATAACAGGAGAAGTGAAGCGCCCCATGTGGTACGAAATGCACCAAAATGAGACATTACAGGATCTAATACGCTTTGCCGGTGGTTTTACCGGAAATGCTTTTAAAGGTAATGTATCACTGCTTCGTAAAGGAAGTGCCGAAATGCAGGCACACACCCTTAACAACAATCAATATGCATACTTCAATATGCAAGATGGGGATGAGGTATTTGTAGGAGATATTCTTACCCGGTTTACCAATAGAGTGGAAATTACCGGAGCTGTTTATCGTCCCGGACAATATGCTATTGGCGATCAGATAAAAACAGTAAAAGGTCTTGTAGCCATCGCGCAAGGCGTAACCGGTGATGCTTATACTCAACGAGCACTTCTATATAGAGAAAACGAAGATAAAACTCAAACAATGCAGTCATTCGATTTGAGCGCTCTTTTAAATAATCAAATTGCCGACATTACGTTACAGCGAAACGATCGATTACATATTCCCTCCGTACTTTCGTTGGAAGATAGCCTTACGGTTTATGTCGGTGGTGAAGTGCGTAGGCCCGACAGTTATCCATATGCAACCAATATGCGCATTGAAGATATTATTTTACAAGCCGGTGGGTTAAAAGAGTCTGCTTCAACTGCCCGAATTGATGTGTACAGGAGAATAAAAAATCCCTCAAGTACCAGTAGAACCTCTGCTTCGGGAGAAGCCTTTAGTTTTTCTTTGCGCGATGGAGAAATTGTTTCAAATGCTCCTTCTTTTGTATTAGAACCTTTCGATCAGGTAGTGGTACGCCGTTCACCCGGATACGAAGAACAGGAAAATATTACTGTTTCGGGTGAAGTGTTATTTGGCGGGCAATACGCCAAAATGCATAAAAACGAAAGACTATCCTCTTTAGTAAAGCGTGCAGGTGGCGTAACAGATTATGCATACACAAAAGGAGCACGCTTGCTGAGACAATTAAATGATGCTGAGCTGAAAAGAATGAAAGATGCTTTGGAAGCAAAAATGCGTACAGATAAGATAAATACAGATTCATTAAATTTAGATAGTTTGTTAATACGGGAGCAATACGTTGGAATTGATTTGGAGAAAGCATTGAAGAAGCCGGGTGGAGATGACGATATCGTTTTGAGAGAAGGTGATGTATTAACTATACCCGAATACAACAATACTGTGCGAATATCGGGAGGCGTACTATATCCAAACACGGTTACCTACGCCAAACGGATGACCATGGACAGTTATATTCGCCAAGCCGGAGGCTACTCTCGTTTAGCCATGAAAAGCAAACCGTTTGTAATTTATATGAACGGGAAAGTTGCCTCGGGGCGATGGGCGAAGATTGAACCGGGCTGTGAAATAGTTGTTCCGGAAAAGCCGGATAGAGAACCAATATCGTTGCAAAGTATTATAGGTATAACAACTTCGTTAGCAACATTAGGTCTCATTATCACTAATTTGGCTAAATAATGAGTATGAAAGAAGATAAAACATATATGGAAAAGCCTACTGTGGCTACTAATGAGTCGGACGAAATAGATTTAAAGGATATTCTGGTGAAACTGTGGCAACAACGTAAGTTTATTCTTATTGTTACGGCCGTATTCTTTCTGTTGGGTATCTTTATAGCCTTCACATCGCCGGTATCTTATTCTGCAAGTTGCACAGTTGTACCACAAACCGGCAATAAAGGAGGTGGCAATTTAGGTGGCTTAGCATCCATGATGGGGGTAAACTTAGGCTCTGCCATGTCCGGTGAAACACTTTCACCTTCAGTCTATCCGCATATTGTAAAGAGCGCTCCTTTCGGCAAAGAGATCATGGCTACGCCTATCACGGTAAAAAAATCATCTACTCCTATTACCCTTTACGAATATTATACCGATAAAAAATACCAACCAAAGAGTTTTCTCAATGGTGTGAAAAAATACACCATCGGTTTGCCGGAAACCATTCTTTCGGCTGTTCGTTCTGGCAGTAAAACAGAAGACAACTCAATCATTTATGCCGATACTCTAACAGGAGAAATAGTCACATTAACCGATGATGAAAAGGATGTCTATGATATAATTAACGCCAATATACAGTTTGAGAGTAACTCAAAAGACGGCTATATAAAGTTAGGCTACACATTTCCTGAAGCCGAAGCCGTAGCGGTTATCTCGCAGCAACTATACAACGTGTTGGAGCGTTATGTGAAAAACTTCAAAGCACAAAAAGAACAGGATAATCTTCGCTTTGTACAAGCCAGTTATAATGAGGCACGTAGAGATTTTCTACAAAAACAAACTAATTTAGCTGCATATCAAGATGCTAATCGTGGCCTCGTAACCGCTACAGCACAAGCAACCGAACGTCGATTGAGTAGCGAGTACGATATTGCTTTTACTATTTATAATGAGTTGGCGAAACAATTAGAACAAGCCAAGTTGTCCGTTAAGCAGTCTACTCCTGTGCTTACCGTTATAGATCCGGTTGTAGTACCGCATGAAAAAAGTGCGCCTAAAAAATCGATGATCATGGCGGTATTTCTTATGCTGGGATTAATTTTTTCTATGGGATGGGTGTTGGTTAAACCGTTTATTAGGGAAATACGAAAAAGCATAAATAAGTAACCTAAAATGCAATAATAAATCAAATACATGAATCCAAAGAAAATATTAGTTACCGGTGGGGCTGGATTTATCGGTTCTAACATATGCGAAGAATTATTACGGCACGGTAATAAAGTTGTCTGTCTTGATAATTTCGCAACGGGTAAAATTGATAATTTGTTGCCTTTGCTGGAAAAACACCCCGACGCATTTACCCTGCAAGTGGGTGATATCCGGAATATGGAAGATTGCAGAAGAGCTGTTGAAAATATTGAATATGTATTTCACGAAGCGGCATTGGGTTCTGTTCCCCGCTCCATAAAAGATCCCATTACGTCCAATGACGTGAATGTTTCGGGATTTCTAAATATGCTAATAGCAAGTCGCGATGCCGGCGTAAAACGATTTATTTATGCAGCCAGTTCTTCTACGTATGGCGATAGCAAGTCATTACCAAAGGTAGAGGATGTTATCGGTAAACCTTTGTCGCCCTATGCTGTTACAAAATATGTGAACGAGTTGTATGCCGATGTGTTTTCCAGAACATACAGTATAGAATGTATCGGATTGCGTTATTTTAATGTATTCGGACGACGACAAGACCCAAACGGAGCTTATGCTGCTGTTATCCCCTTGTTTGTAAAAAAACTGATAGCGCACGAATCGCCGGTAATCAATGGAGATGGAGAATATAGTCGCGATTTTACATATATCGACAACGTGATTCAAATGAACTTGTTGGCAATGGAAACCGAAAATCCTGATGCGGTAAATACAGTGTATAACACCGCTTACGGCGAAAGAACTACCTTGAATCAATTGGTTGGCTTCCTGAAAGAGTTTTTATCGGAATATGACAAAGAGATTGCTAATGTGGAAATACGACATGGCCCAAATCGTGCCGGAGATATTCCGCATTCGCTGGCAAACATTGATAAAGCGAAAACGTTATTAGGGTATAATCCCCAATATTCGATGAGAGAAGGGCTGAAAGAAGCCGTAAAATGGTATTGGGAGAATTATAATAGGGAGACGATGGATTTGCCTTCAAATACAAAGTAAATAGAGTATAAATATGAATGATATTCGCATTGCCGTTATCGGTCTAGGTTATGTAGGATTGCCATTAGCTCGGTTATTCAGCACAAAATATAAAACAGTCGGTTTCGACATCAACCAAAGTCGCGTAAAAGAGTTAATGAGTGGGCATGATAGTACCCTCGAAATTGAAGACAGTTTATTGCAATCTGCTATCAGCAATGGGTTTGTATGCACATCAGATATTGAGAAGATTAGAGATTGCAACTTTTATATAGTTACAGTGCCCACGCCGGTTGACAGAAATAATAATCCCGACCTTACACCGCTTTACAAGGCCAGTGAAACCGTGGGAAAAGTAATTTCCACAGGAGATATTGTAGTTTACGAATCTACCGTTTATCCCGGAGTTACTGAAGACGAATGTATTCCAGTAGTAGAGCGAGTAAGCGGATTAAAATTCAATAAAGATTTTTTTGCAGGCTACAGCCCCGAGCGTATCAACCCCGGCGATAAAGAGCACACAGTGGAAAAAATACTGAAAGTTACTTCCGGCAGCACACCCGAAATCGGTAAAATTATTAACGAGGTGTATGCTTCAGTTATTACTGCTGGCACACATTTAGCCCCCACTATTAAAGTAGCCGAAGCCGCCAAGGTAATAGAAAATGCACAACGAGATATCAATATTGCCTTTGTAAATGAATTGGCAAAGATATTTAATCGTATGGATATTGACACCCATGATGTGTTGACTGCAGCTGGAACCAAATGGAATTTCCTTCCTTTTAGACCCGGATTGGTTGGTGGACATTGCATAGGAGTAGATCCGTATTATTTAGCGCAAGCCGCGCAGCGCTATGGTTATAACCCCGAAATTATTCTCTCAGGACGCCGTATGAACGACAGTATGGGCGAATATGTGGCCAAACAAGTGGTGAAGCTGATGCTAAAAAAAGGCATTCAGGTATTAAATTCGAATGTATTAATATTAGGTTTTACTTTTAAAGAGAATTGCCCCGATGTGCGCAATACTAAAGTTATTGATATTGTAAAAACATTGCAAGAGTATAACGTAAATGTAACTATTCACGATCCATGGGCAAATCCGACTATTGCAAAGCACGAATATGGCGTGGAGGTGTTGAGTGACTTGCCGGAGGATAAGTTTGATGCGGTGGTGTTGGCGGTAGCCCATAATGAATTTAAGACGCTCGATATCTCTTCAGCGGTAAACGGCAAAAGTGTGGTGTATGATGTGAAAGGAATATTGGAAAAAGTTGATGCAAAATTATAAATCATGAAAGGAATTGTTCTTGCTGGAGGCTCCGGCACTCGATTATACCCGATAACCAAAGGAATTAGCAAACAGCTTCTTCCGATTTATGATAAACCAATGGTGTATTATCCCGTTTCAGCACTTATGCTGGCTGGAATAAAGGATATCTTAATTATTTCTACTCCACAAGATTTGCCTGGTTTCAAAAGGCTATTAGGCGATGGCTCCGACTACGGCGTAAAGTTTGAATATGCAGAGCAGCCCTCACCCGACGGACTGGCTCAAGCATTTATAATTGGAGAACAGTTTATAGGTAATGACTCGGCTTGTTTGGTGCTGGGAGATAATATTTTCTATGGACAAGGCTTTCGCCCGATGCTGGAAGCGGCAGTTCAAAATGCCGAAAAATTGAACCAAGCTACTGTTTTTGGTTACTACGTAAACGACCCGGAGCGATACGGAGTTGCTGAGTTTGATAAACAGGGAAATGTACTCAGTATTGAGGAGAAACCGACGAGTCCAAAATCAAATTATGCCGTTGTTGGATTGTATTTTTATCCAAATAGAGTAGTAAAAGTAGCCAAAAATATTAAGCCCTCAGCACGCGGAGAATTAGAGATAACTACTGTTAATCAAGAGTTCTTAAAAGAGAAGACCTTAAAAGTACAATTATTGGGGAGAGGATTTGCTTGGTTAGATACCGGAACTCACGAGTCACTTTCAGAAGCATCTACTTTTGTTGAGGTTATTGAGAAAAGGCAAGGTTTAAAAATCGCCTGTCTTGAAGAAATAGCTTATAAAAAAGGATGGATAAATAAAGACGATATCCTTAGACTAGCTGAACCCATGAGAAAAAATCAATACGGTCAATACTTATTAAACTTGTTAAAATGAAATATAAAAAAAACATATTAATAACAGGAGGGGCAGGCTTCATTGGATCTCATGTAGTACACCTGTTTGTAAATAAGTACCCCGAGTATCAAATTATCAATCTTGACAAACTCACCTATGCCGGTAATTTGACAAATTTGAAAGATATTGAAAAAAAGAACAATTATATTTTTATAAAAGCAGATATTTGCGATTTTGATAACATACTCAGCATTTTCAAAAGCCATAAAGTAAGCGATGTTATCCACCTGGCTGCCGAAAGCCATGTGGACAGGAGCATTAAGGACCCGTTTACATTTGCGCAAACCAATGTAATAGGCACTTTAAGTCTACTGCAAGCCGCCAAAGAGTGTTGGAAAGAAGATTATTCCTCTCATTTATTCTATCACGTATCTACAGACGAAGTGTACGGAGCTTTGGAGTTCGATGACACCCTTTTTACAGAGAAAACCAGTTATGACCCACACTCGCCCTACTCCGCAAGCAAAGCGGCATCTGATCATTTTGTACGGGCATTTCAAGATACGTATGGTTTACAAACAGTGATTTCTAATTGTTCCAATAATTATGGACCATACCAATTTCCAGAGAAATTAATACCTCTATTTATTAACAATATCCGTCACGGCAAGTCGCTTCCAGTATATGGAAAAGGGGAGAATGTGCGTGATTGGCTATATGTAGAAGATCATGCTCGGGCTATTGATCTGGTTTTTCACGAAGGAAAAACTCGAGAAACCTATAATATTGGCGGTTTTAATGAATGGAGAAATATTGATTTGATAAAAGTAATGATTAAAGTCGCAGATAAAATATTAGGTAATTCAGAGGGCGCATCTGAAAGATTAATTACTTATGTTACAGACAGAGCAGGACATGACTTGCGTTATGCTATTGACGCCAATAAGATAAAGAACGAACTAGGCTGGGAACCATCATTACAGTTTGAAGAAGGAATTGAGAAAACAATCCGCTGGTATTTGGAAAATCAAGAATGGATGGATGAAGTGACGAGTGGCGAATACCAGATGTATTACGACAATATGTATTCCGATAGGTGATTTCTCGATGGAAGGTTCATTACGCAGCAAAGCGCTAAAAGGGGTTAGCTGGAGCGCCATAGACAACATTGCCGGTTCGGGAATTGTATTTCTTGTCGGTCTTATTTTGGCACGGTTGCTAAGCCCGCAAGAATTTGGACTTATTGGGATGATTACCATCTTTATAGCAGTGTCAAATTCGATAATCAATAGTGGGTTTTCCAACGCTTTAATACGTAAAGTTGATGCGTCTGATAAAGATTATGATACGGTTTTTATCTATAATTTAATTGTAAGCCTATTGTTATATTTGGTTCTCTATGCGTGTGCACCACTTATAAGTCAATTTTATAATACGCCTAAATTAACTGTAATAACCCGAGTCGTCGGTATTGTGCTTATTTTCAATGCACTTGGGATTATTCAATACACGTTATTAGCAAAAGCCGTAGATTTTAAAACTCAAGCAAAAATATCCATTATAGCATCGGTAGGGAGCGGAATTATAGGTGTTGGCATGGCTTTTTACGGGTTTGGGGTTTGGAGTTTAGTAGCACAACAAATAAGCAGACAATTTCTTAATTCACTGTTTTTGTGGATACTCAACTCTTGGCGTCCTTCCTTTCAGTTTTCTAAAAGGAGTTTTAGAGAGCTTTTCGGCTTTGGGTCAAAGTTAATGATTTCCGGTATTATAGCAACGGTTTTTCAAAACGTGTATTACTTGGTTATTGGAAAGTTTTACACCCCCGCGATTCTGGGACAGTACACACGGGCAGAACAGTTTAATAATATATTCTCCCAAAACCTCACATCTATTGTTCAGCGGGTAAGTTATCCGGTATTAAGCACTATACAAAACGAAGAAGAGCGATTGTTGGTGGCATATCGCAAAGTAATAAAGATTACCATGATGATAACGTTCGCTTTAATGCTCGGAATGGCAGCAATTGCCAAACCAATGGTATTGGCGCTTATTGGTGAAAAATGGATGCCGGCAGTATTATACCTGCAAATCATGTGCTTCGCGGGAATGCTCTACCCACTTCATGCCATCAACTTAAACATGTTGCAGGTAAAAGGAAGGTCTGATTTGTTTTTGAAACTTGAGGTTTATAAAAAAATAATAATGATATTACCTATTGTCCTTGGTGTTTTTTTAGGTATAGAGTACTTACTTTTAGGAAGTGTATTTACATCATTTATATCTTTTTATCTCAACAGCTATTATTCTGCTGCCTTAATAAAATATTCTACATTGCAGCAGATAAAAGATATTTTGCCTGCTTTTGCAATTGCCTTCCTTACGGCAATTGTTATTTGGCCATTATCCTTACTGACTTGGAATAATTGGATTATTTTGTTTTTACAGATTGCAATGGGCACTATTATAATAATACTGCTTTATGAAAAATCTAATATTAATGAATATAAAGAATTAAAACAGGCGGTAATGCCGTTTATACAAAAAATATACAAATGAAAAAAAATACAATTACCGTTACTTCCCCCCTTCTTCCCCCTTTAGAAGAGTTTATTCCCCTGTTGAAAGATATTTGGGAGCGAAAATGGCTGACCAATAACGGTCACTATCATCAGGAATTGGAAAAAACCTTGGCGGAGTATCTGAAAGTTCCTTATATTAGTTTGTTTACCAATGGCACATTGCCCATTATGGTGGCATTGCAAGCGTTGCGAATTACGGGTGAAGTCATTACTACTC
>JAUNUM010000128.1 GCA_030538215.1 Bacteroidia bacterium | reverse complement strand
TTAACGTAATCTCAATATATAATCGGTAGTACGCTCCTCCTCCTTTGGAGGAGGTGTTGCACCGTAACCCCGCCCAATTTTCACCGTAAGGTGAATATTGCACCGTAGAGACGGTGTGCACACCGTCTCTACAATGGGCCGCAGGTTGATGATTTGATAAATGATGAATGTTGTACCGTAGAGACGCCACTGTGTCCGACCTTTGACGGATATGACGTCTCTACAACAACAACCGCACTCATAAAGCGGGAAGTGATTTGAATTAAAATGCGCAAAACGGATTCTAACCGCTATGCGCAGGTTTAGTGAGGTGTTTTACCGTAGAGAGATATTTCCCGCTATAGCGGAATCTTCGTGTCGCTTCACCGCAAAAGCATCAATAGTTACGCCTGTTCTTCGTCGGTAATATCATCAGCTTCTTGCTTCACCGTTTCAGCATCTTTTCTAAAAGCCTGTTTTACCCTTTCAAAATCTTCTTTCCAGGCTTCTCCCACCTTAGAAAAGAAACTTGTAGCACTTTCTTTTACTACATCCCATTTATTTTCGGCAATATCATCAAACTTTCCCAGTTTCTCAGAAAGCTCATCTTTCAAGACTTTCAGTTTTTCTATTTGTTCGGCATACTCTTCTTTTGCATCTTCGGCAATATTAGCTATACCTTGTTTCATTTCATCAATTTTAGCATCGAGTTGCTCTAAAACCTCTTGTGTTTTTTGTTTAAATTCTTGTTTGTTCATACGACATTTTAAAAAAAAGTTTGCTGACATTAAAACAGATTTCCGTCTATTTTAGTTCAAAACTGCCATCTAAAAGTAAAAAAATCTTATCTTTGTAATCTTTATTTTTTCAAAGACACTTTATGTTAAACATAGTGATATTTGGCGCACCTGGCTCAGGCAAGGGCACGCAAAGCGAATTGATAGCAAAAAGATACGGACTAAAACACGTATCAACAGGAGAATTGCTGAGAGCCGAAATTAAAGCCGAGACTGAATTGGGGAAAATTGCCGATAGTTTTATTTCTCACGGAAATTTGGTTCCCGATGAAATTATGATTGAGATGCTGGAGGATTTGATAAAAAAAAATCTTGACCAAAAAGGATTTATTTTCGATGGATTTCCCAGAACACTACCCCAAAGTATGGCACTTGATGAGAAACTGGGGAAAAACGGATCCGGCATTGCTACAGTAATTAGCCTTGAGGTTGGCGAAGAAGAACTTATTGAACGGCTACTCAAACGCGGAAAAATATCCGGACGCTCCGATGATAACCGACAAACCATCGAGTTTCGCTTACAGGTGTATTACCAACAAACTGAACCGGTGAAAGAGTATTACGCAAAACAAAATAAACTGACGTATATTCAAGGAAAAGGCTCAATTGATGATATTTTTAAATCGATAGAAGAAGCGATAAATAATCTTACAGACGGATAAAATGGCAGAAACAAATTTTGTTGATTATGTAAAAATCTTTTGTAGATCGGGAAAGGGCGGACGTGGTTCAACTCATTTTAGAAGAGAGAAATATATTCCTAAAGGTGGTCCCGATGGCGGAAATGGTGGTGATGGCGGAAATATTATTTTGCGTGGCAACAGAAACTATTGGACACTGCTTCATTTAAAATTTCAACGACACATTTTTGCCGGTCATGGCGAAGGCGGATCACGACGTAACAGTTCGGGAAAAAAGGGAGAGAACAAAGTCATTGAAGTTCCCTGCGGAACGGTCGCTTACGATGCACACACGGGTGAATATTTATGCGATATTACCGACGATGGGCAGGAAGTGGTTCTACTGAAAGGCGGACGAGGCGGATTAGGAAATACAAATTTCAAATCCGCAACCAATCAGGCGCCGCGCTATGCGCAACCCGGAGAGCCTTACGAAGAGAAATGGGTAATTCTCGAATTAAAATTGCTTGCCGATGTGGGTTTGGTTGGCTTCCCCAACGTGGGTAAATCTACGCTTTTATCGGTTGTATCGGCGGCGAAGCCGAAAATTGGAAACTATCCGTTTACCACTCTTGAACCCAATTTGGGAATTGTGAGCTATCGGGATGACAAATCCTTTGTAATGGCTGATATTCCCGGAATTATCGAAGGTGCCAGCGAAGGGAAAGGGCTTGGATTGCGTTTTTTACGACATATTGAGAGAAATTCGCTACTGCTTTTTATCGTTCCTGCCGATGCTAACGATATTCACGAAGAGTACAACATATTACTGAACGAACTTACCGAATATAATCCCGAATTATTAGATAAACGCCGTGTTTTGGCCATCTCCAAATCGGATATGCTGGACGATGGGTTGATGCATGAAATCTCCTACGATTTACCTAAAGTTCCGTATGTTTTCATGTCATCCATTACCGGGTTTGGAATTCCTGCACTGAAAGATATTCTTTGGAGAGAATTAAATTCGGACGAAATCGTACACGTTTCAGCATCAAGAGAGTCTCTTGTGCATCGGCGTTTGGATATTCAGTCGTTGGAGTTTGAACCCGAAGAGGAATTTGAAGCCGACTTAGACGATGAATACATAGAAGAGGACGAAAATTATTACGAAGAGGATTTTTAGAAGTATGATACGCCACCCCAATTATTCGAATTTACTTTTCTTCAAAATATTTGCAAACGAACCACGCTTGCTCCATTTTTCCACAACAAGAACAGGTGGCGTAAGCCGTGGAGAATTTCGATCACTGAATTTGGGAAATTATTCCGACGATAATCCGCTGAATATTTTTGAAAATCGCTCTATCGTAGCCCGAAAATTCTACAAAGAAGCCAACGATCTAATAACGCCACACCAAACACACGGAAACAAAGTGCTGCATATTGATGCCGATTTTCTGAACCTTCCCAATACAGACAAAATAGAAAAACTATACGGATTTGATGCATCTATAACACAAGAAAAAGGTTATTTTCTGTGCGTTACCACCGCCGATTGCGTTCCTATCTTATTATTCGATCCAAAAACTGAAGCTATTGGAGCTATTCATGCCGGATGGAGAGGAACTAGCGGAAGAATTGTTGAAAAAACAATCTTCAAGATGCAGGAAAAGTTTGGAACAGAGCCTAAAGATCTTCTTGCGGCAATTGGTCCGGCAATAAGTATAGATAAATATGAGGTGGGCAAAGAGGTTGAAAAAGAGTTTCAAACGAATAGTTTTAAGCTGAATAAATCCGCATCTTACCGCCACAACTTGTCGAAAAAACTACATATTGATCTTAAGGAAATTAACCGTCAAGAGCTCATAAGGCTGGGCGTTCCCAAAAGCCAAATCGAAAAGGCACGATACTGCACCTACACCAACAATCGCCTGTTTTTCTCCGCCCGAAGGCAATCAATACATTCCGGTAGAATGCTTACGGGAATAATGTTGAAATAAAAAAGAGACGTTGCATGCAACGTCTCCACTTGTTTTTCTTAAAAACCTAATCAATAGCGATTGCTTACTACTTCCCAATCAATAATCTTCCAAATTTCTTTCAGGTGATCGGCACGACGGTTTTGATAATCAAGATAGTATGAATGTTCCCAAACATCAAATCCTAAGATTGGCGTCAGCCCTTTTGTTAACGGATTTCCGGCATTAGCCTCTTTTTCTATCGAAAGTTTGCCACCGGCATCTTTTGCCAACCAAACCCATCCTGAACCAAAAACCGAAGCTCCGGCAGCATTGAACTCTTCTTTAAACTTGTCGAACGAACCGAATTGTGAATTAATGGCATCAGCCAGTTTCCCTTTAGGCTCGCCACCACCGTTGGGTTTAAACGATGTGAAATAAATGTTATGATTAAGAACTTGTCCCGCATTGTTAAAAATTGCACCACTGCTTTTCTTTACGATTGTTTCCAAATCAGCATTCTCAAATTCTGTTCCTACAACTAACTTATTTAAGTTATCTACGTAGGCTTGGTGGTGTTTACCATAATGAAGTTCAACGGTTGTTTTACTGATAACCGGCTCTAAAGCATCGGTTGCATAAGGTAATGCTACTTTTTCAAATTTCATAGTTTCTGTATTTTTAGAATTATTATTTTCGTTGTTTTTTGTTTTTGAATTGCCGCAGGTGACAACAGACACTGCAAAAATTGCTATCCAAAGAGTGTGCTTAAATACTTTCATAATTGAAAATTTAATTGTTCGTACAATATTAACGAAACAGACTAAAAAAAGTTCACATTATTTAGAATGGAACTTAATAATAGGCTTGCGTGGAAAACAAAAAAATCAGTCTGAGCTCATAAACCCAGACTGACAATAATATCAAATAATCAATAGATTATTCTTATTATGATAAGTTTTTATTTATAACGGAATCTACATAGATACTCATACCGTAGGTACGGGTGGAAGCGACAAACCATCGGACAAATCTTTTGCCGAATTATTGACTTGGTTTTCTACATTGTCGTACACCTGTTTTCCTCGGTTTTTATCATTTACCATGGCTTTTGCTCATAATCATCTGAC
>JAUNUM010000019.1 GCA_030538215.1 Bacteroidia bacterium | reverse complement strand
TGTGTAGTTCTATCCCCTAAGTGGTGTTAGTTGTGTAGTTCTTGCCCCTAAATAAAGCCCGCTAATATGGATTTTATCACATTTAGTTGTGTAGTTGAGACCCCCAATATATTAAAGAATAAACAGAATATTCACTGGAAGCCAAAATACTTCAAAAGCAACATATATGGAATAATCCCCCCTTTCTCATTTCCCCCCTTTTTAGATTTAAAGCTCATTCCAATCGCTAAAAGGGGGGAACTCCAGCGGACTTTTTTATTTATTTACTCGAAAATTAAAATTTTCTCGATTAGGTTTTTTTTAGCCATTAGAAGGGCACAACCTATCATTTTATTTTTGTCTTGTTAAAACGGTAGTTTTATGAGACAAATTTAACGTCTTGAAATTAGTCACTTTTATATAGTTCCGGCGCGGAAAATTTTACTACTTTTGTGAGACTACGTTTTTTAGGAACATTTAATATTATATTATGATTATAGGATATTCGAGAGTAAGCACAAATGAACAAAATCTAGACTTACAAAATGATGCTTTGAAAAATTTTGGGTGTGAAAATATTTATCAGGAAAAAGTGTCTTCTTTTAAATCACGCCCGGAGTTGCAAAAAGCATTGTCTTTTTTGCGCCCCGATGATACATTTGTTGTGTGGAAATTGGATAGATTAGCGAGATCATTAACTGAACTGCTGAATATCATCAATGATTTAAATGCTCGTAAAATCATTTTTGTAGCCATCCAGGATAAAATAGATACCAATTCGGCAATGGGTAAGTTTCAAATTGCTGTTTTCGGTGCAATAGCAGAATTTGAAAGAGATATTATCACAGAAAGAACAGTTGCCGGATTGGAAGCAGCAAGAAAAAGGGGGCGGGTAGGGGGGAGACCCCGAGGATCCTCGGATGAAACTATTAAAAAAGTGCAGTTAGTAAAAAAAATGAGAGAAGATAAATCCTTGTCGGTAGATGATATTTGTAAGCATATAAATTTAAGTCGATCATCATTTTACCGACTTTTGAATTTCCCCGATAATTAGTATTTCATTTTATTTCGGCATCGAGCCTCATAAAAGTGGTTTTATGGGGGAAAAACCCCCTATGCCCCCTCCTTTTGCCAAACAATGTCCCTGTTGCCGTGTTTGTAGTGTACCGTTACTGGGATTACTTCCTATAGTTGTGTTTAGTGGAAAAGGTTTATATTCATTTTACAGGTTGTGCCCTTCCAATGGCTAAAAAAAACCTAAAAAATATTTTTTTTAAAGGAATAATTTATATCTTTGTGATGCAGTCCGAAGAGGAAGCGAGCAATGCTGAGGAGCAACTCGACAGCAATAGGATTGTGATGGCTAAAGCCTATCATCTAAGAGAGTTTCTAACGAAACTCTCTTTTTTTAAAATTACTATTTTTAACGATGTCTTTTTTTTGTAACTTTTCTTTTTTGTAATTAATTCTTATTATTTTTGCTTTTAGTATCAAAATATGTCATATTCTTTTTTGATTAATGAAGAAAACAATTCTGATTGTGGCGGATAAATCAATTATTGACCGTTATAAAATTCAATCTTTTGACTATTTTAGAACGCGCGACAAAATTGAAGAACATTCTTTTGCTAATTTTGCAAGAGAATTTATTAATTTGCTAGAGATTGACTTTACCGTAAAATACGGTAAATTGATGAAAGCTGAATTAGACGATATCCGTTTTTTTCGTAGCAACAAGAGAGATTTCAATATTCCTCAAAAATACATAATAAAAGAAACTGCACAATTAACACTTTTACTCGAAAATGAATATGTTGATAGATTTTACAATTTAATGAATACCTATTACAAGAATGAATTGTTAACTATTATGTCTGTTTATTCATTTTCGCTTTTTATTGTCGATATCCTAGACCTTATGGAGAAGTAAATTTATTGAAGTATATTTATTAGTGTCGATATTTTTTTTTACTCCGAAACGCCAAAATTACGTAGCCGAAAAATAATCCCATTCCGGCAAGTGATAGTATTATATTATTTGTCATAAATGCATTTAAGCACATTATTCCGGAAATTGCTGAAATCAGCATAAATCCCAAAATTTTCCCGATTGTTCTCATAATTGTGAAATTTGTAATATTGCGTATATTACGTAATATAAATGAGTTGTGCAAATATTGCTATATGTTTTACAACATATAAAGCAAAATTAGCGAAAATTTTTTGATTTTTTTATTGTTTTTCAATTTGAAATTGTTACTTTTGTGACTGTGTATTATGATAAGCCTATTAATTAGCCTATTACAAATTTATTATGTTGACAACTTTCACATATTTGGATTATATATTAACAATATTAATTATTATTTGCATAATAATTGGTGTTTTTCGCATAATGAAGCTTTTTGCGAATTATGTATTATCAACGTTTAATCCGAATCGTTTTAAAGAGCAGAATACATTAATAAATGACATATTGGATTTAGTAGAAATATCAAAAATATCAATAAATGATATATCGGGAAATATTACAATCTTTGAAGTTTTACGTAATATGTATAATTCAAGAATTAACTTATTTCTGGCAAATGAAAAAACAACGAGGTTGAAGAATCGGAAATATAAACAGAAATATAAAAGTGAAATTTCAGAGTTGATAATGAAATTAGATAATTTAATAACAACAAAAGTTGTATCAGATTCAAATGAAGAAGTTTTAAAATTAATTAATAGTGTTTTTGATTAAAAGCTGAAAAGCGTGTGCGCTTTTTTTATTTGCAAGATGTGTTTTTGTATATACAAAAACCTCTTGCCTTTCTCGAAAAGAAAGGTTTTAAAAATTTCGGAACTCAATTTTTTAGTTAGTCAATGGGTAAGAAAAACAAAACAGCAGGGTTTTATTTTCGGATTACTGATGAAGATAAGAACTCTTTAAACTTAAAAGCTAAAGAGTACGGAGTGACGATATCTGAATTTATTCTGCAACAAACGTTAGGGAAAAAAACTGTTTACAAGCAGAAAGAAATTATTCGAGAATTAGAAAATATTGCTGTACGAGACAATAAAGTAGATAATAATATAAACCAAATTGCGAAAATTTTAAATACAAACTACAAAAATTTTGACAATATAATGATCAAAGATTTGTACAAATTACTGGATAAATACATAAAATCACAGGAAGAATTAAGTAAGAATATTCGTTCAATGTATAGGCTTTTATCACAGTAATGGTAGCAAAAATTTTAAGCAAAACAGGTACTTTTAATGCAGTCAGGTACAATAGCAACAAGCAAGCAAAGGGTAGTGCAGAATTGATAGATATTAAAAATTTCAAGGTATTAAAACCCGAAACAATGACAGCGGCAGATGTGAAAAACTATTTGAAAAGTTATTCGGACGTGAACAAAAGGGTTAAGAACCCACAGTTTCACGCTACAATTTCTTGTAAAGGAAGGGAATATTCTCCTGAACAATTGAAAGAAATTGGTAATCAATATATGGATAAAATGGGATATGGAGAGCAGCCGTATATTATACTTTTTCACAACGATACAAATAATAATCATATACATATTGTGTCAACAAGAGTTGATGCAAACGGAAAAAAAATAAACGATAGTTACGAGAATGTTCGTTCTTTAAATGCTATTCAAGAAATAATGAAAAAATCTATTTCACGGAACAATGACTTAGATTTAAATGCCTTGAAAGGGTATAAATTTGAAACAAAAAATCAATTTATTTCACTTCTAAAGTTACATAAATTTGAGGTAAGAGAAAAAGACAATGTAATTTCCATTTATAAAATGGGTGCGAAATGTGAGGATGTGGCTCTTAGTGATATGAAGTTTTTTTTAGCCGATAAAAAAGCTATTTCTCAATTAAAACAAGAATTTAGTAGTTTATCCGGTATGGATAAAAAAATATATCCGGTATTTAATTCCAACAATGAAATTGTCAATTACAAAAGTGAATTTACAAAACAACTCAAGAGTAAGAATATTGAGATTGTATTTCATTTTTCTGAATCCAAAAAACCATTCGGTTATACTGTAATTGATAGTTCTAGAAAAGAAGTTTTTAGAGGTAGTCTTATTAGTAAACTTAACAATATATTATCGTTGGATGAACAGGAGTACGTGTCGCAGACCAAAGGTAAATCTTATTCTGAACGTTTGATTGCTTCAAAGTATAACGTATCAACGCAGAGAGAAAGAGAAATGTTAAGTCACTATTTATCTATCGATATTGCTAACGTTCAATTGAACGACAAAATAGTTTCAAAAGAAGATTTTGAAAAATATAAAATATTTTTTTCAGGGTGTAAGTCCGTTAATGATTTAGACGATATAAAGCGTTTCAATAGCGTTGATTTATACAGTTATAAAAGCGATGTGTATTTGATAACTGCAAAAAAGCAAATTATCAATCTTAATGAATTGATTGAGGATAAAAAACTGCTGGCTGATTATCATAGTTTACATAAAGAACAATTAGAAAATAAAGGTAAATATCAAATATACAATGAAGATGACATCGACGAGGAAAAAGATGTTTCCGAAATAGAAGATGAACACGTAAAAGCTGATAGCTCTATAGATATAGGAATAGAAACGGCGAAAGGTATAATGACTGCCTTTGGTAGTCAAGGCAGCGCGGAACCGGAGAAAAAACGGAAAAAAAGAAATAGGAATGCTTAAATGGGATGACATATCTTTTCAACAGATTTATGACATTATTATGTTAAATAATGTTAACCCACGGGGGGGGGGGGCATTTAACATATATTAATATAAAAAAATTATATATCCCAGTAATCGAAAAATTTAATCGGTTGCTGATTATTGTTGCGCATAGCAAAGTTTTCTTAAATGAAAATTTTGCAGTGCGCTTTTATTTTTTCTAACCAATAAAAAGATATGATTATTATTTTCTCTAATCAAAAGGGTGGATGTGGGAAGACGACTTTAGCTACTGCTTTCTCATTTTATTTGTCGATTAAAGGACATTTGGTTACTGTATTTGATACTGATGAGCAACAATCATTGTTTCAAATGCATCAAATGGATAAAACACATTTTGACAATTCTTTCTTATTTGATGTGCAGTATATTAATGTGGATGATGAAGATTCCATCAATAAAATGTTTGCCGAGTTTTCAGGTACTGATGATAAAATAGCTGTTGTTGATTCTTCCGGGGTGCTCGATTTTAAAAATTTGTTTTTGGCCAGTCGTTGCGATAATATAATAGTTCCGTTTTCTTTCGATAAAAAAACGCTGCCATCAACCCTGACTTGGTTAAAATCTTATTCACATTTTAAATTTGATGAGAGTAAAATAATTGTCCTGGCTAACCGGATAAAATCTACCGTGAAAAAAGAAGCTTTGGAAAAAGCCAAAGCTTTGATTTCAGCCAATGGATATTTTGTTTGTAACAACAATGTCGCGGACATTAATAGTATTAATTTATTAACAACAGTTGCCATTGACAAGCAAACACACGAGAGAACCGTCGATGCTTTTAATGAAATGTACTTAAAGATATTCAATAAATAATTTTTTGTATGACAGATATTATAGACAAATTAGAACGTGAGAAACAAGAAGCAGAAGGTTTGCGTAAACCTACTGTTATTTCTACCCGAAGAAGAGGCAGGGCTAAGGCTAAAGAAAAAACAATTAATTCTTTACAGGAATTATTGTCAAAGTTGGATAGTCAGGATTTAGATAATTCGCCCAAGAAACGAATTACCATCCAAATGGAACATCGAGATAAAATTGTGTTACCCTTGCTCGATATTAATCCAAAGGATTTGCTAAGGCTATTATTGGATGATTTTTATGAGCAACCGGAAATAAAAAAATTGATAAACCAAAATTTAAAATTTAGAAAATGAGCTACATAAAATTTTTACTGGTTTCGCTGTTTGCAATGGCTGTTTATTATGCTGTTATAATATTTCTGGACACAAAAGGAAAACGAAAAAAAGAGAGTGATTTTCAGGATGTAACTATTACCGGTTACAGTTTTGATGAAGAAATGCATCAATACGGCACTGATAATTATTTTGATAATTCAACGACTGAAACCGATACTGAATTACCCAATATTGATGATAGGACCAATATAGAAGATGTTCCGTTAACTGATGATGCTTATACGTTTGACGAACGGGATGTTCAAGAAAATATTTCAAACACGGTGTCTCAATATGATGAACTGGTATCTTCTTTTCATCAATCACGCATTC
Organism: Bacteroidia bacterium; assembly: GCA_030538215.1. GTDB lineage: Bacteria > Bacteroidota > Bacteroidia > Bacteroidales > Dysgonomonadaceae > Petrimonas. The sequence continues at coordinate 31,397 of JAUNUM010000019.1, read as the reverse complement.
AATTTGGTGTAGATTCTCTGAAACTAACAAGAGATTTATTTTTATAAACTTAATTTTAATTAATCACTTAAAATGCAAAACAATGAACAGAAAAGCTTCTATTATTTTTTTACTGCTTTTAGCAGTAACGTTCCCAATGTGGGCACAAGGTGAACAAGGTATCCGGGATGCAGCAACAAAGATTAAGGAATATATTCCTGCAATAACAACGCTGATGTATGCCATTGGTGGGGTTGTTGGTTTGGTTGGCGGTATCCGAGTCTACGTTAAATGGAACAACGGTGACCAGGATGTGAACAAGGAATTGATGATGTGGGGTGGAGCACTGATTTTCTTGCTTGTAGTTCCAACTGTTATTACAGCATTTTTCACATAAAAAAATGCAAAGGGAGAGGCCGTCATTGACGGCGTCTCCCTATATTTATTTTGAATGGAAAAGTTTACAGTTTATAAAGGGTTACAAGCACCTTTGGTATTCAAGGGATTTAAAGGGCGGTATATTTATTGGGGAATTGGTACCATTATCGCAGCTTTAGTCATAGGTGTTTTTATGCTCACATTAGTGAGTTCTTTGGTAGGAATTATTGTCATTGTTATGATTTTAGGAGGTGGGCTCACTTACACTTTTAAAAAACAGTCGAGAAGTCTTTACAATATTCGAGACGATAACGGAAAAGTGTTTTTAGTAAGAAAAAAAGAGATTTTTAAATATGAAAAAAAAGGTTGAAATAGTATATCCGTTTATTCAATTTGAAACAAATTACAAGCATTTGTTTTTTATTACAAGTGTGGGTAATCCGGTATTTTATATTGAAATAACCAATCCGGTTAAAGAGTATTCCGCTGATGAAAAAAACTATTTATATTTCCACGCTACTCTTAATAACATTGTGAAAATATTGGGGGAAAATATGATTCTTCACAAAACAGATGTTATTTCAAAAAGTCAATACAAGCCTAAAGTTTTTGATAATTATTTAAAAAATGCCTATCAACAGCATTTTGAAGGACGAGTTTTTAAACAGTTGAAAACAGTCCTTTCCCTAACGTTTTTAGTGGATAGAAAGTATTCACACAATGAGCAAAAGATTAATTTATTTATTAACAAGATAGATAAGATATTGCAAATTTTAGAGGAAGATAATTTTTCTCCTAAGGTTTTGCAAAAAGAAGAAATATTAGATTTTGTAAACAGACAACTATGCCTTAATTTCAACAGCATAACATATAGTTTCGACAACTTTAAAGGTTTTGATAATTGTTTAAAATCTAATGATAAATTCATTAAGACCGTAAAATTGATAGATACGGAGAATGTAATACTTCCCAGTGATGTGTCGCCTTTTCTGAATCAAAAAGGAGTAGCCTTGGATAAAGAATATCCGGTTGATTTTGTCAATATAATTAACGGTGTGGATGATTTCGAATACCTAATTTACAATCAGATAATTCATATTCCCCCGCAATTAAAAATGGTGCGGATGCTGGAGCAGAAACGTAATCGGGCAGCCAGCATCAAAGACCCTTTGAACGATATAACGTTTAATGACATCGAAAATGTTTTGAGCGACATAGCAAAAAACAATCAATTGCTTGTTTTTTCTTCTTTTTCATTGGGTATTTGCGCAAAAAATGAAGTTGATTTAAACAAAACATTCAATAAGATTGAATCCGGCTTTTTTATGCAAGGGGTGTCTGTTTCTAAAAACAGTTTTAATCAAATGCAACTTTTTGAATCTTCCATCACCGGTAATTCCAATATAATATTTGATAAAGATTTATTTCTAACAACCTCAGATGTGGCTTTGTGTTTTTTTTTTAAAGAGTCCTATCGCTTAGACGATGCTGGGACCATCTCTCACTTTTATGCTAACAGGCAAGGTGTTCCCATTATGGTTGATCCCGTAGAACTGCCAATGAAAAAAGGGTTGATATCAAACAGAAATGGGTTGGTAATAGGTGGAAGTGGTACCGGAAAGTCTTTCAATATGAATAACAAATTGGAGCAGGAATATAATAACGGTAACGACATTGTGATTATAGATGTAGGGCATAGTTATTCTAACTTATGTGAATATTGCAATGGGCGTTATATTACTCATTCCGAAGATGAGCCCATTACAATGAATCCTTTTAAAATTGCTCTGTCAGAATATAATTTAGAAAAAATAGAATTTTTAATAGGATTAATTTGCACTATTTACAACAACAAGAACCGTTCTGGTATTTCAACCTTTGAAATTAATATTATCAGGGAGTGTGTTACGGGATTTTATAAATCCTACTTTGATGAAGATTATGTCAGTTTTGAGGATAAAGATAACGATTTTATAGAGGAGTTCATCAATGAAAATGAAGATTTTGAAAAGAACAAATATTGGGAGTCCGCAAAAAAAAGATACGATATGGAACATTCCGATGAGAATTATTATCGTGTTTTAGGTGTTGGCTCTGATGCATCTGACGAAGAAATCCGACAATCTTATCGTCGTTTGATTAAAATTAATCATCCAGACGTAATAAAGGGTGATAATAACGATGAAGCAGTGAAGATTATTGAGGCTTATGACGTTTTGTCGAACAAGAAGAATAAAAAGGTTTATGATGATGTTTCAACGGAAGTGGTGATTTATTCAACCGTCGATAATCAAAACTATAATTTTCTGCATTTGCAAAAAATATACACTTCTCTCATTAAGAGGAGAGCAACGGAATTAGCTAATAAGTTAAAAGTTACTGAATTATCATTTAATAGTTTTTACGAATATGCCGAAATCAAAATACCGCAAATAATCAAAAAAAGAGAAAAGTCACGAATTGACAACGAACGAAATTTCAGTTCTACCGTATTTTTCACAAACCTGTCTCCTTTCTATAAAGGCGGTTTGTTTGATAGGATCTTAAATGAAGATGTAGACACATCATTATTTAATGAGAGGTTTATTGTTTTTGAAATAGACAACATACAAGGTAATAAACAGTTATTCCCTATTGTAATTCTCATTATTATGGACTTGTTTACGCAAAAAATGAGATTACGCAATTGTCGCAAAACATTGGTTATAGAAGAAGCTTGGAAAGCTGTAACCAACGCACAAATGGCTGAATATATAAAATATCTTTTTAAAACGGTTCGAAAGTTTTACGGTGCTGTTTGGGTGGTTTCACAAGAAATTGACGACTTGGTAGGAAATGAAATCGTTAAAGATGCCATTGTAAATAACGCGGACACCACTATTTTAATGGAGCAATCAAAATATGCCAATAAGTTTAAACCCATTGCGGATTTGCTGGGTATTGATGAAGTGGACGAACGTAAAATTTTTACAATAAATCAATTAGATAATAAAAGGAATCGAGCGTACTTCAAGGAATTTTATATGAAAGTCGGAACTAAGGGCGATGTTTACGGTGTGGAAGTTTCATCCCAACAATATATGGTTTATACGACCGAATTCCCCGAGAAAAAAATTATAAATATTTTTAAAGAGGCACTCAATAATGATTTGGAGAAAGCTCTCGATGAAATTAGTTATATCCAGAAAGAACTGAATACTGATATCAAAATGACTCTTTCTATTTTGTATGCTTTCTTTGAATACATTCCTACTAAATATATTCCCTATCTGAAAGATTTATATAAAGAAAAAGGAAACACGATTCAGCAATATATTATAAATAAGAAAGGTATTAATCAACCGATTGAAACAATTTTAAATATTAATAAAATAGCCGTATGAAGAAAATTATTACTATTTCATTGCTGTTGTTTTTTACGTTAATCGTAAAATCACAAATTGTTTATGTGGATGTGCTAACTGCGCCGGCAATGGCAGCACAGGGACAACTTTTGAAAAAGAAGCAAGAAGAAACAAACGACAATTTGAACAAAATTGAACGTGCGCAATTGCTTGTTTTTTCGCAAATGCAGAAAGCAAACGAATTGCAGAACAAGGTAGTTAAAGGGTTAAACGAGGTGTCGGCGGCCTTGCGGGATGCTTACACCGTAAAGGAAATTTACCAAAGTTGCCAGAGAGTTATAAATTACGGAGGAGAAATAACCAAATTCGTAAGGGAAAATCCTGAATATTCTGTTTTTGCACTTCCGGCGGTAAATTCTTTCAGTAATAGAATGACGAGATTATCCATCGAAGTAGGACAAATTTTACTGGGGGGGGAAGCTAATATGATGAATAGCGGACAACGACGAGAGCTACTAAACAATGTTTATATTGAAGCACGGTTATTGGCTTCCAGTGCGTGGAATGTTCTTTATACATTGGAAAACGCAAAAAGAATAGGTTTTTGGAACTCTTTAAATCCTTTCAGAGATTGGGTTGACCAAGATGTTAGGCTTATGCGGGATATAATCAGACGTAGTGAATATTTAGGATTATGAAAAAAATTATTTTTGTTTTGTTGTGCTTATTCGTTTGTTTATACGCAAGCGCACAAAAGGATTATGTCTGTTTCTACTCAATTCATACAGGAATAGATCAATCTTTGAAAGAACACGAGAGACAAAAAGAACTCCATATGTCTCAAAATAAAGAAACGTTAATGTCTAATTTAAACGAAAATGAAGTAAGTAAATTAAAAGAATCCTATTCTAAAACTCAAAAACGTCTGCAATCGTTAGGGTTGGTAATAGATACTTATTTTTTAACTGCTGAATCATCGAGGATAATAAAAAGAACCATTGAGAACCAATCACGATTAATTTATGAATTGGAGAAGAATCCGGTTTGGGCGGTGTTTGCATTACAGGAAGAATTAAATTTTGTTGATAAAACAAGGCTTTTAAGTAAGTATATAACTGGTTTAGTTCTTACCGGGAAATCCTTATTTCAACTCGATAATGCAGACAGAAAAATTATTACCGATTTTATATTGAACGAGCTTCGTACCATTGAAAATATTTCAAGAAATGCGTATTTAGCCGTGATTTTTGGTAAACAATCGGTAAGGTTACAAAAAATTAAATGGACGAATTGGGCAACCAAAGAAGTTGACTTAGTAAAAGAAATTATCAATAAAGCACATCAGTTATGAAAAAGTTAATTTTTTTAATCTGTTTTATAAAAATATCGTGTTTGATGTATTCACAAAAGTATGTAACACTTTTTTACGACCGAAGAAATTTTGTTATTGTGCTGGAAAATAATCTTATGCGTATGGCAAGTGAAATGCAATTTGAAAACATTACACGTAAATCAAATGACTATTTGAACGATGCAAACAAAAATTTGGCAAAGTTCTTAGTGGCTAAAAAGAAAGTGCACGATGCACTTTTGAACGTTAACTCTGCTTTTAAAAACAGTTTGCAGGTAAAACAAATAGCCACACAAATTGGGGATATTTTTAAAAATATTGATGGTTTGCGTGCTGAAATAGCATCGGAACCGCAGTATGCTGTTTTTGTGAGAAATTACATTAACAATCTGGTGTACCACTCGCTTGCATTATCTGAAATGGTTACTAAGATTGCATTGACCGGTGGTGAAAATAATATCCTGATGAATTATCAACAAAGAGATGAATTGCTTAGGGATGTTTCTGTTAGGTTAAGTCTTATAAACGCAAATCTTAGCCTTATGAGAGAACACATTTATTTTGCTAAAGCGGATGGTTTTTGGAAAAGTATTAATCCTTTTAAGGATTGGATAGGACAAGATAGGAGAATTGTTGGAGATATAATTAGACGCAGTAAATATTTAGGATTATGAAAAAAAATATTTTAACATTGATTGTTGCAGTTCTTTGTGGTAGTCTTTCAGCACAAGTAATACACATTCAAGATAAATCGCTTAGAGCGCATAATGAAAGAATGGTCCATAAGTCCTGGGGAGAGTTTAGGCCATATCCTAAATACTTTTTAGGTGTTCAGACAAACCCTAACTATGGGCTTGTTTGGGGTTTGTTTGCCCCAAGACGGAATAAACGATATAAAAACGGTGAAGATATTCGTCCATTAAAGCCTACAGGGTTACAAAACCAGAGATACATCTCTGCGCATAATTCTTATTTATATGCAAAGCAAGTAAAAGAGAAAAGTGATGTGGTAGGCAATGAAGCTGTTGAAGAACTGATGTATTATGATAAAACAACTGCAAAAGCCGATCCGATTTATATCCTTTATTTTAGAGAGGTATTAAAGCCAATTTCTGAGTATAATAAATTGAATCCATACTATGATAAAAAAGTGAGTTTTCAAGTAGCAAGTATATTGCGGAAAACCGGAATCGAAGAAAAGGTTGTCGAAGAAATGGAACTTCTTAAAGACAGGTTGAGTACGGCCTTTAATAATGATATGGAGAGAGGGCAAAGGCTGATTTTTTACCATAGAATTTTAGATGATTTTCGTTCGTTTGATGCCTCTTTAAATCATAAAATCTACATTTCAACAGTTTATCAAAGCTTTAAAAGCAACAACACAAATACAGAACCTTACGATATTGATTACAGTAAGTTTAAGGATATGAACGATTACAAGATAATGAAAGATATCATACATAAAATTAACCGTAAATTTTAATCTTATGACAAGAAAAATATTGATAACAAGCGCAGTTCTGCTGATACCTATAGTATTATTCGGGCAAGAACAACCACCAAATAGTGAAGATATTGAAAAAGCAGTGCAATTTCTACAGGGTGGGAACATCATTGAGGACTGGTTTATGAAAGCTTTTTTAGTCGATTACAGAAAAGTCGTAATGTCTAAATGGACTGCCTTTACAGATATTGCTCGAGCTATCGGAGGGGTTGCAGCGTTGGCCTTTTTTGCCCAAAAATCTTATGAAATGATGACCGGGGGGAAGATGCAAATTATGCCACTTTTGCGTCCTTTCGCGTTGTTATTTGTCATTCTTTTTTGGACTGAATTCATTGCTATTGTGGAAGCTCCAATGGATTTACTAGCGAATAAAGCATCTACTCAATATCACGAAAGTACTTTAGGTATTAATGAGTTAAGAATAAAAAGAGCTTTTTTACAAAAAAGCGCCATTGAACATCTTTTTGAAGAAGCAGCTAAGAATGAAATTGCTGTAGAATCGGGAAAGAAAACCTTTTTAGATAATCTAAAAGAGATGGCTACAGGCGCTATAAAAAAAGGATTTGATTTGGTCGTTCAACCAATGGTAAAATTTAAACTTAAAATGCAAATTGGATTACAAATGATTTTTACACAATTGGTAGAGCTTCTCGCTCTGTGGATTTTACGAATATGTGTTTATGCCATTTTTCTTATACAAATCATCTATTCCGGGGTATTAATAATGTTGGGTCCAATTGCGGTAGCTTTTTCAATTTTTCCGATGTTCAGGGATAGTTTTTCAACTTGGTTATCTCGGTTTATCTCGGTGCAGTTTTATGTTGTGGTGGCTTTTATTATTTTGACCGTTTGCAATACGATTCAGGATTTTGCATTAACTGCCGAGATTGAACGTTATCAGGAAATGGTTACCGAAACAGGTGGGTTGGCTGATAAGGATAAGTTGTTATTCCTTGCCTCTAACGGCTTAATTTCTTTCGGTATGGTAATAGTAAGTTTCTTAATTAGTGGTATAGCTGTATTAACAACTCCTACCGTGTCAACGTGGATTGTTACTTCGACCGGCTTAGGTGGAGCAGTCAATACGCTTTCAAGAGGAGCCAGAGCAGCTGCCACCGGTGGTAAATCAATAGTAATGGGAAAATAAAATGAAAAAAGTAGTAAAAACATTAGAAAGTAGGATGAAAGCAAGCCGTTCAGTAGCTTTCATATCTTTCCTTTTCAATCTTGTTATTTGCATCGCAATACTGATCTATGCAAACGGACAGGTAAATAGCGCACGGAAATCTATTTACGTCTTAAATGGTAATATTCCTATGCTTGCCAGTCAAACCCTACAAGAAGTGAATCGCCCAGCGGAATACCGGTCACAAATAGACTTGTTTCACTCTTTGTTCTTCAATATAATGCCGGACGAAAAGCAAATACAGTTACAAATGGAAAAAGCATTGTATCTGTGTGATGAAAGTGGAATGCAACAGTATCACTCTATGAAAGAAAAGGGATTTTTCTCTTCCATTCTTTCAAGCAATGCTTTTATATCATTAATGACTGATAGTATAGTTCTAGATAATAATAAAAATTTCGTTTTTTACGGAAAACAAAAAATAGAAAGACGTACCAGTATCACTGTCCGAAATTTAGTTACAAGCGGCAGCTTAGTAGATGTTCCGAGGACAATTAACAACAGCCACGGTGTGCAAATAGTTAATTGGAAAACATTAAACAACGAAGATTTATCTATTCAAGAAAAATTCACGTATTGATTATGAGAATAAAAGAAAAAATAAACGACTTTTTTGTGGCTTATCCAATGCGGATTTATTACGCTATGGTAACCTTAATCGCTATAGGCATAATTGTAGCAATTGTTAGGTATGTCACTTACGAACCTCCGGAAGCTGAAATTAAATTTGGCGTTGAAAGTGGAATAGAGCCTCTTTCAAAAGGTATTGGCGGTATCATAGACGTAACCACAGCTATGAAAAGAATAAAAGAATTAGAAAAAGATTTAGAGGTAGTTCTCTCCAAAGATACTTTTTCGCAAGCAGATAGTATTAAAATTGTAACTATTTATGATGAAATTGAAAGTATTATAAATTACATAAATGAATTTGAATAATGGGAAAAAATTTTAAAATAGATTTCAAACAACCTAAATACATCATTCCGATAATGGTGTTCGTGTTTGCCAACTTTATGTTTTATGTCTTTAGTTCGATGAATTCCGAAAACACCACGGAAAAAGTTGTAATTGGCGCTGACGACTTACAGCTTTCTCTTAGTGATGCTTCGACCACTTTACGGCAGAAAGACTTGGATGATAAATTTGATGCATACAAGCAGCATTATAATTTTGAAAATCGTGAAAAACAAATTTCCGCAATTAATAAACTGGAAACGGAAGCCATAGAAAAAGATGAGTTTCAAAATCTGTATGATGATGATGAAAGGGCGCGAATTGAATTGGAACAACAGCAACTTAAAGAGGCCGAAGATGCATTGCGACGACAACAGGCTGAAATTGCATCCGGTGGATATACATCCCAAGCCGGAGGTAATAGCTCCAATGATGATGTACTGGAGATGCTTAAATTAATTAATGCCGGGAATGAATCTGATACGTCCAAGCAGAATACGCAAGAACCATCCGCTTTAGAACTGATGAAAGAGCAGTATCGGTTTTTAGATAGCCTGGAAAGGGCTACAAATCCTGAATTACAAATGATAGAAAAAGAAGAAGAAAGGCAGCGGTTGATGTACGAATTAATGGAAAAAGACAGACTTTCCAAGCTCACGGTTAGCAGGGTGGAGCATAACAAGCACTTTAACACAATAATCAAGGATAAAAAGGGAGATTTCATCAAAGCCATTATCGATGAAAATGTAACCGGGTATGCCGGAAGCCGAATTAAAATCAGGCTTTTAGAACCTATTAAAGTTGGTAATTACATTATTGATACCGATACATATTTGTATGCTTTAATTACAGGCTTTAATGAACAGCGTGTACGGTTAAACATTGTTTCTATAATGCACCACAATAACATTCTGCCGATAAATCTTTCGATTTATGATGTGGACGGAATGGAGGGTTTATATGTTCCAAGTTCTCAATTTAGGGAGTTTACAAAAGAATTGGGCGGAAATTCTATACAAGGAATGAATTTGAATACGGCGACAGGGGATATGAAACAACAATTTTTTACTTCTTTAATTGATAGAGCTTTTACCAGTACATCCAGTTCTATATCACGGCTTATAAGACAGAATAAAGCCAAATTAAAGTACAATACATTTGTTTATCTCATTGATAGAGAGACTTTAGACCAAACACGTGAAATGATTTACAAACAAAATACTAACAACTAATTAATTATGAAACAGGCATTATTATTTTTATTCGCAATCGCATTGTCTATTACCCTTAAAGGACAATCAACTTATGTGGGTGATAATGAATTTAACAATCTTCCGGTAATTTTCGTGAACGAAAATCTTACGTTGCATTTTCGCAGTCCGGAACCTATTAATTACGTGGATATCTCAACTCAAAAACTGGTAGGAGATATTCCGGTAGAAAACATAGCACGTTTTAAGCCTTTTTTGAAAGATAGCTTGCATTCTTATTTTACTCAAAACGAGGACTTAGGTGTAGTAACAATAGTTGGACAATCTTTTATGGCACAATATAGGGTAATGTATTCAACAAAGCGCAGTGGCTTGTCAACCGAAGTTGAAATATTACCGGTATATATGAAGCCGTTGCAATTTCCTAAAGTCAGCATCACAAACTTTGAGCTGCAGTCAATCTGTTTGGATATTCAACGCCGAAGTAAAAAAATGAAAAACGTTGTATCAAAGGGATTGGGTTTGACGGCACGGTTAAATAATATCTATTCTTTTGGAGATTACGTTTTTTTGGATTTGACCTTTCAGAATAAAACAAACATTAAGTATAATGTGGATTTAATTTCATTTTCAATCGATGATAAAAAGATTTATAAAGCTACCAATAACCAGTCTATTGAGGTAAAGCCGTTTTATACATTATATAAAACAAAAGAATTTAAACGTTCATTCCGTAACGTGTATGTTTTTGAAAAATTTACATTTCCCAATGACAAAGTATTAAGAATACGGCTCGCTGAAAGGCAAATAAGTGGGCGTTCATTGGATTTATTGGTTGAATACAGGGACTTGCTCAATGCTGATACCTTTTAATTAATGAGTTATGAAAAAAACACTTCTTTTAATGGCAATTTTAGCATTAGTACCTTTTGCTTCCAAAGCACAACAAGGCTATAAATATATGTATGCTGATTTTGGATATACCGTTAATCACGGTGGAAACAATGTTTCAATCGGCTTGGATTTACCGAACCGATACCATCATTCCTGGGATTTTGGGCTTAAGGCTTATTTTAAAAAAGATTATGAGAGCTTTTTTTTAGTTGTTCGTTACAAACCAGTTATTTACAAGGGTATTAATACAACATTTAAAGGCCGTTTAGGTGCGTTAGGTGGGAGTGATTTCTCAAAAGCTGTATTTGCGCCGGAAGCAGGGCTTGAACTCTCTCAAACTGTCGATTTCGGCTTAGACTTCTTTGCACTTTCCGATTTCGGTTACTACATAAACTCTCCGATCGATAGATGGAGAATTTCAATCGGATGTGGGTTTAAAGTTAGATTTTAGTACATAAATCTAAATTATATAACAATGGAAAATAAAAAAATGAATCACGACGAATTGGTTTCTTTATGCCAGGACGGAAAAATTACAATTGATGAATTTGTATTTGAACAGGAAGATATCAGAGAAGAATATCTTGCTTTCTTAAGGAAAAGAAATCTTAAGCGTTCCAATGACAATGCAATTTCTTTTCTTGATTACATAGAAAAACAAATAATGTATAATCAATAACACAGCTGTAACTATGGCGAAAAAAAATATTGATGAAAAATTCTTATCTACATTTACCAATTTAATGATTAACAGAATAAAAGATATATCAGAGGATTGGAAACAACCGTGGATAAACACCAATGGCAAAGTTGGGTTACCTCAGAATTTAGACGGACGAAATTATAGGGGGCTAAATTCTCTAGTTCTGTATTTTGTTGCTGCGAAAAATGGTTATGAGCTTCCTGTTTATACTACTTTCAAACAGGCCAAAGAAAATGGGTTAAGTATCAACAAAGGTTCGGAATCAACTCCTATTGTTTATTGGAATTATTTTATAAAAGATAAAGTTTTCGGGGAAAAAATTACCATAGAAGATTGGCGTGATCTTTCCAATAAAGAAAAAGAAAAATATAATGTGGTCCCATATATGCGGCATTATAATGTATTTAATGTAGAACAGACGAATATTCGTGAAGCTAAGCCGGAATTATGGGAGAAATTAGAAAAACAATTTACCCCGGAAATTAAGCGCGATGAAAAAGAGATGTTCGTTTCAGAAGCGTTAGATAATATGGTAAAAAGAAATTCCTGGGCGGTTCCTATTTACTTGAAAGTGCAAGACGGTGCTTATTACAATAAAACGTCTGATTATATCGCAATACCGCAAAAAAATCAATTCGTTAATGGAGAGTCTTTCTATTCAACAATGTTACACGAAATGGCTCATTCAACCGGACATCCCGAACGTTTAAACAGGGAAATGGGAGATCATTTTGGGAGTCGGGAATATGGCCGAGAAGAATTGGTTGCAGAGCTTACAGCTGCCGTTAGTGCACAATCTGTCGGTATTGCTACAACTATTCGTGACGAAAATGCTCAATATTTGAAAGCCTGGCTAAAATCAATCAAAGAGTATCCTGATTTTTTACTGAATATAATGAACGATGTTAACAAGGCTTCCAATATGGTGTTGGACGTGGTGGAAAAAGAACAACTAAAAATTTATCAGGATAAAGAAGAAACGCTTGCAGAAATCCATTCAAAAGAAAAAACCGTTTTTGCCACTCAAGCGCCTACAGAAATGAAAGCTTACAAAGAAAGTGGATTTAACTATGACAATGTTTATTTTGATACGAAATTGAGTATAGACGTATATAAGTATTTATTGAAAAACGGGTACGATTCAATAATATCTCAAGCTGATCAAGGTAAATCATTTGTCGAAGTTCCGAGACAATACGCCGATAAACTTGTAGATGCTATCAATAAAAACGAGCTAATTGAAATCGAAAAAAAAACAGCGGATAAGACTGTTGACGACAAAGAACAACATTCTGCTGAAAGAATAACTGATGTTCACGTTTTCAAACATTATACCGGGCAGTATGCAGTACAATGTTTTATTGACGGAAAAGAACAACAGCCTGAAATACTTTCTTATAGCGAAACAAAGGCTTTGTTTAAAGATAAGTCAATTTCTACAATTGAATTGGCTCAGTCAAAGTATGAACATTCGTTATCCGATAATGAACAATCAATTGGGATGAAAAGATAATGATAGTAGTTTATTTAGATGTTGAAATGGCGAGAAACAAAATTTCTCTTAATGAACTTTCAGATAGGATCAATATTACTCCTAGTAATCTGTCTAATTTGAAAAACGGGAAAGTGAAATCCATAAGATTTAATTTACTCGAAAAACTCTGTAGAGAATTAAAATGCTTGCCGGGAGATATTTTAAAATTAGAGTAAAGTCTTAATAAAGCAGTAAAAATGGAAGAAAGCAAAGAACAAATGAAAATTTATTCATTCTTACAATTTAGCGTTTTTTTTATTGCAGCTTTTGACATTGTTTCAAACTGCTATATGCTGTTCATCCCTGAAGGTATTTTTAAAAATTTGCTGATTAATTTTGCTAAAATTGATGTGTTTAAAATTCCGCTTCATACCAAAATCCTTACTTTAATAATCATCTGCTTAGTAGGGATAGGAACTAAAGCCAAGAAGAAAATAGATATTAATGTGTTTACACATATCGTTATACCTTTGTGTTTCGGTATCATTTTAATGTTTACTTCACTGCTTTTTATTCCCAAATTTTCTTTTCCCGGAAATTTTATTCTACCGTACACGCCGTTGTATCAACTTTTATACGTAATATTCACGGTTCTGGGGGCATTGCTTACTTTAATCGGTGTTAGCAACATCAGCAAAATCATCAAATCAAACTTCGGTAAAGATGTTTGGAATGTTGAAGAAGAAAGTTTTATGCAAGAAACGGAGTTGCTGGAAACACCTACCAGTGTGAATATCCCTACAAAGTTTTATTATAAAAGAAAAGTGTATGATGGATGGATAAATATGAATCCTTTTCGGGGTATTCTCGTGATTGGAACGCCGGGATCTGGTAAATCTTTTGGCGTGATTAATCCTTGCATTCGTCAAATGATAAAGAAAGGATTTACCCTTTGTGTGTACGATTTTAAATTTCCAACATTGGCCAATATTGCCTTGTATCATTACATCAGCAACAAGAGAAATGGAAAATTTCCTGATTACAAGTACCACGTAATCGATGTCAATAACGTGGAAAACAGCGTGAGGGTTAATCCACTTTCCGTGAAATATATTGGTTCATTGATACAAGCACAAGAGGTGGCAGAAAGCCTTGTAAAAGCGTTGAAGAAAGGAGAAAAAGGCGAAGCGTTCTTTGATGAGAGTGCGACTAATTTCTTAGCCGCTTGTATTTATTTCTTTAATCAATATGAGAATGGCAAGTATTCTACTTTGCCCCACATTCTCTCTTTTATCACAATGCCGTATGATAAAATTTTTCCGATTCTTTTTACTAATACTGAGTTAATTCCAATGCTTAGTCCTTTTATTTCCGCACACGAAAAAAAAGCATATGATCAGCTCGAGGGACAAATTGGGACACTTAAGATCTATTTAAGTAAATTGGCTACCAAAGAGACATATTTTATCTTTAGTAAAGACGAAGTTCCACTTACTATTTCCAGCCCTGAAAATCCAACGGTTTTTATTTTAGCATCTGACCCGGACACGCAAAGTGCTAGTTCTACACTCTATTCACTTGTTGTAAACCGAATAATAAATGTGGTAAACAGGCAAGGCAATTTGCCATTAGGGATTATCGTTGACGAAGTTCCTACAATTTATTTACATAAAATTGAAAACCTTATTGCTACCGCACGTAGCAATAAGGTGGGTGTTGTTCTGGGATTGCAGGAACTACCCCAGTTCCAGCAACAATACGGCAAGGAAACAGCCGATACAATAAGTTCAGTCATTGGCAATGTTTTATCCGGTTCAGCGCGTAGCAAGCAGACGTTAGAATGGCTGCAAACATTGGCAGGAAAGAAAAAACAAATGGGTGAAAGTCTAAGTATCGACAGAACAAAAACATCCATTAATGTTTCAGAAAAATTAGACAACTTGATTCCGGCAGGGAAAATAGCCAATCTGAAAACCGGAGAAATGGTGGGAGTGGTAGCGATGGATATTGATAATAACACTTATGGAGATAAATACATTCCGTCGGCTGTGCATTGCAAAATCAACATTAATATGAATGAAGTCTTTGCAGAGGAAAAAGCGGAACCGCACTTAAAGAAACCGCAGTACCATAAATTCAAAGAGAATAAAAACGTTTTTCTAAAAGAATATTACAACAAAATATTTGAGGAGACAAGAACATTAGTAGATGAAATTCTAAACGATTTAAATTAAAGATAATGATAAAATACTGCTTCATATTTTTTCAGATTTTCTGTTTCACTTCAATTTTTGCGCAATTCAATTCGCTAAAATATGATGTTCCGATGGAGCGTGTTTCATTACGCCTTGAAAAAGATGTGATTTCAACACCATTGATTGATACCCTTTCAAACCCGTTGAACATTGATACCATAATAACCGAGAGTGTTCAACTCCATAAACCGGTATTGTTTTCTTTGCCATTAAAAAATATTTTCATTACTTCTGTTTACGGAAACAGGTTACACCCTATTGATAAAGTGCATAAGTTTCATTACGGTATCGATTTGCGAGCAAATAACGACACCATTTTTTCTATTTACCATTCGAAAATTATTGATGCCGGCTATTGTAAAGATTTAGGACATTACATCAAAACTGCCTTTCTCGACTATACTGTTACGTATGGACACTTACAACACTATTTTTATAAAAAAAATGATATTGTTGATGCGAATATTCCTATCGGTATTACAGGAAATACAGGAAAATCAACTGCACCGCATTTGCATTTTTCTGTTCAGAAAAATGGGTTACACATTAATCCGGTTACGTTTATTAATAATATTTTAAAGGCTAACAATATAGCCATTGATAATTTTATACTAGTGAACAACAATTAAATAATAATCAAAATGCAGAATTACAGATTAGACCAAATCGAACAGTTTAAAGAGTTGAATTTGTTGGATGAAAACAACAATATTCAACTAAGCGATGCCAATATCCAACGCTTGAAAGAAGGTGGAATTACTGATGAAGTGCAGTTAGAAAATGTGCAAATAGACGGAGAATATTTAAATTTTAACGCCAAACTTTCCCTTTACGAAGATGAGCACGGAGAAGCCCGTTTAACGGTTCATCCGGTATTTAAAGAACACCAAAATTCATCTCAACTATCTAATGAAGAAAACAAGTACTTCCGGGATGAAAAGGTCCATTCCAAAGATGTCATTGCTGTGGGAACCATTACCGATTATGGCTCTGCACCGTATAAAAATAATCCTGAAAATCAGGAAAGTTATTTTATCACGTTACAAAAAAGAAATGGGCAGCTTTCAACTATTTGGGGAATTGAATTAGCTAAAACGCTTTCGTTGAGCGGAAAAGTGAAAGGCGATAAAATAGTGCTTGAAAATAAGGGAACAGAAAACGTGGTTGTAAAAGTGGCCAAAAGGGATAAACAAGGCAATGAAATCGGTTACGATTACAAGCGTTCTAACAAAAATTTGTTTGCCATCAGTGAATATAAAGAAGAAGCGCACAAGGAATTGAAAGACAAAAATGTTCTTTTTCAGTACGACAAAGAAACAAAATCCTTTAAAAAGGTTAACCCGGATAAAGTGGACTTAGTGGCTGAAATTAACGGACATTTAATTTCCGAAACAGAAAAAGAACGCCTTAAAAAAGGAGAAATGGTACAGTTAGACGATGAAACAAGTGTCGAAATTTCCCCGAAAAAAGGCAAGTCTTTTATTAGCAACAAAGCATTGCTTATTACTTCTTTGATGCTCGATGGTGGAATTTGTTATTTGCTTATCAAGACTGCCGAGAAAGTGAGCAAGGAGAAGATAGAAAAGGATAATATTTATTCTAAAGGGTACGTAGCAGCTTTGAACAAGTTAAAAGCAGAATTATTGCAAAAACAGGCTCAATACCCGAACAATGTACGAATTGAGCGTGATTTGAATATTGTTTCAGGAGAAATTTCAAAAGTCAATACAAAACCTATTGCACAAACGGTTGATGCTGCAAAAGAGCAAAAAGCCAAAGATATAAAATTGAATGTCCACGACCCGGACACGTACCAAGATGCCAAACGTGAGAGAGAAGAAATGGCACAGGATGCCGGCGAACAATCCACAAATGAACGGGTAGAAATGGATGCCGAGAAGCAGGTTGGTGTTGAAATGAATGAAGAACGTTCTTACGGCAGAAAAATGTAAATGATATGGGTGTTTTGGACAAAATAAATATCAAGCCGGAAACACAACAGCTTTTTTTGAATTACATTGATGTTCAAAATGGAGAAGTTGTATTTCTTCAGTCGGGTTTAGCAAGGGAAAAATTCCCTTGCTCATTCGAGAAGATATCCGGGTTTACTCATATTTTGCCTGACACCGTTTTTAACATTATTGATTTCAATCCCGATGCTCCTAAAACCGATTTGTATATCTTTAGTTCGCACACTACCGCTATAGCTTTTTTACAAATAAATACATTTATTTGTCTTGATTCAACGGTGTTTGTTGTTATTGCCAATCACTACCCTAAAGCGTACATCGATTATATAAAATCTCTCTATCCGTTCGTGAAGCGAATTTGTATGGTTTTTCCCGATAACGTATATGGGTTGATTGACGACATAAAAACGCTGTTGTTTTGGAAAAATATTAGTCATCCACGCTTTTATATGGAGAACGAAAATCTGACTATTTCCTTTAATAATTTGAATTTTAAATTAACCCCAAGAGAATTTAATTTGTCGAGTTTTAAAAAAGTATATCGGGGTCGATTCTTCTTTCATAAGGCCTACAAGCCTTCTTTCGTGGATTATAAATATTTGCTCAATATCATAGACAACAATTATTAAATATTTCAGAATGAAAAAGAACATATTACTTTTTACTTTCATCGGAATAGTTTTCCTTTCCATCGCAGCTTTTTTCATTGCCAAAAACAAGAAAAAAGAAGTTGTGTCTTACGGAAGATTGAAAACGTTTATAAACGTTTATAACAATGCTTCCGTTAACGTGTACGATTCATACCAACTGGAGTTATCCGATATGTGTTTCAGGAATGATTTAATTATTGAGCACATACCTGAGAACGAGTTTTCCGTTTCTAAACCTTTCAGTGTAATTTATGACGGCCAATTTATGGTTTCAGACAGTTTAAACGGATTAACGGTTAATACATCGATGAAAGCATTGGCAGAAAAAAACACTGGAGCTATCTTCGTTTATGACACCATTCACAATTACGCCCACCGTGTGAATATGGAAGATACAGTTATCAATACCCAATTCGTCAAACGGTTTTATATCAGCAATGAACAAGATTTTTCGGTATTCTACATTGATACAACGTTACAAAATTTACCATACTCTTTCAACTTCTTAGTCGATAAAGATTATAACGGTTCTTTAGTGCGAGTCGATACTTATCAATCCGATATTGATAAGTTTACTACGCTGAAATTGCAATACACTGACACAATACCTCAAAATATGTATGATGCACTTAACAGACTTTACATCGAATCAAAATAGGTTGCTGAAAATTTACAAGATAAATCCTATTTACGTCTTTGCATCCGGCTTAATTTACTTTGTGAGCGGTGTATATTTCGCTTCGCTTTTGATTTTGCTCAATTACGTGGTGGCTTTCGGATTGCAACTGGTTGTTTCCTTAACTGCTGTTTACACCATTTTTAAATTGCTGAAAATAAAGTTCGTTTTTCACGAGTTTTCTTTTTTTATTGAAAAAGGCGTTTTTAATCGCTCCAAAGACATCGTTGAGTACTTTAGAATAGTCGATATACAAAAAAAAGAGCCGTTCTATTTACGGCCGTTTAAATTGGCTATTTATCACTTGCACACAAGCGATATCAACCAGCAAAAAGTTACTTTAAAGGCTATTCAAAGTGATGATGATTTTTTCTTTATGACATTGAGGGTTTTGATAAATGAAGCTCGAAAAAGATACAGACTATTGGAAACTATATAAAATTTCAAGTATTATCAATAAACCATTTTTAATCTCATTAATTTTTTAAGCGTATGAAAACTAAAGTTCTATTTCTGTTTTTTACTTTGTCCGTTGTTTTTCTTTCTTGCGGAAAGAATGAACCGGAAGTTGAATCTAAAAAAGGTGTTTTCAAAGTTGAAGTTACAAACTCTGAAAATGTGAAGTTTTTTAATGAAATCATTGTGTTGCAAATTACAGATGATAAGGTAGATAATGTAGTTGTTACCAATACGGGCGGTTTTGAGACCGTTTTATCTACTGTAGCATCTAAAACGTTACAGACTACACGAAAAGGAAGTGCTGCCTTTTCTTTGCAAACACAACAGGCTGTAAGCAGTATTTCTCTTTCTCTAGGATTTTTATTTGATATTAGCAGTGCGGATTCAGAAACGGAATTATACCCGTTCACGTGTACCATTAAAGTATTTAAAGATAATAAGTTGATTGAAACGAAAACGCATACTGTTAATAAGAACACCATCGAAACATTTACTTCATTTTATAATTAATTGATTATGGATATTATTTGCCCTATTTGTGAAAAAGGAAAATTAAGAGAGGGGGAAGCCTCTTTTACGTGCGACTACTTTAAGTCGTTGGATGATAAATGCAATTTTATAATCTGGAAAAAACAATACGGAGTTGAACTGGACGAAGAACCCGTTTTGCAGTTATGCCAAAACGGTAAAACCGACAAGCTGACGTTGACAACCAAAGAAGGTAAGGAATACCAAGCCCGGCTGGTTTTAAACAAAGAAACGAAAACTATTTACGCCTGGTCGGATGTAGAACCGTTGGAAAACGAAAACATCAGATGTCCGAAATGTGAATCAGGCATTAAAGAGTTTCCGCAGTCTTTTAAGTGCGAAAACGAAGAATGCGATTTTAACGTGTTTAAAAATGTTGCCGGATACACATTGACCGAAAACGATTTAGAAAGTTTATTGGTGGACGGTAAAACTGATTTTTACGATTTTGAAACGAAATTCGGTACCGGGTTTACATCTGCATTGATTTTTGATGATGAATTTAAAGTTGTTTTCAATAATGAACTTTGCAGTTGCCCGATCTGTGGAGAGGGAATTATAAAAAGCTGGGAGAAATGTTATGCCTGCAGCAACAAAGATTTTACCGTTTGGAAAAAACAAAACGGAGCAACAAATCTCAATTTTAAGGATGTGTTGAAACTTTGTTCCGATGGAGAAACCCGAACCCTAAACTTTAAATCCAAAGACAACAACAAGTCTTACAAAGGCAAACTTGTTATTAACGATGAAAAACAAATTGTTACCATTGTTTGATTTGATTAAAAGGAGAACTCGTTTTTCTTTCGGGTTCTCCTTTCTGTTTACTTGACTATATTATAGCCTTATTTCTGATTCATTTTTTCTTTGAATTCTTTTATTTCGTTTTTCCTTGGATTTAAGTCTTGATTATTTATATTAGGTGCTACTTGAAAAGGGATTGTTGTTTTCATCCGTTTAATTGCATCTACACTATCAAACAAAAAATTTATTCCCATACCATTCCCAAATGATATACCCATTGGAGTACCAGTATCACTCCAAATTTGAACTTTCGATGCATAATTCCAATCGAGGGTTAATTTTGTTGTATCATAAGGAAATGTTATTTCATAATATTCTCTATTCTTGTTTTTCAGAATTTCAAGTCTATTATCGTTTTCAACCTGAAACTTTTTTTTATCAGATATTTTGGGAACGTCATTTATTATGTCATAATATCCTGGCCCGAATGTTAGTGTTAACTCTTTACCAAGCTTTGTAAGAAATTGATTTCGTTGAGTATCGCACATTTTACTCAGCTCAACATTTTGAGATTCCACATTAAATACTGCTAATAAGATAAAGAGTAGGAGGAAGAATATTTTTGTTTTCATATTTGTTTATTTTAAATTTTAATAACTAAATACTTATCGATGCTTTTCTTGTCGGTCCAAATGTATACAATTTTTTTGGAGCGCTAACAGTATGTCCGCCGTATAAAACTCCGTTTGTACCTACGTAATCATACAAAAGACCGGGGAGTTTACCATCGTATGCCTGAGTATCTGTGCCAGAAGGCCCCACAACTCGACTATAAGTTGATGAGCAATTATTCAATGGGGTGTGAGTGTGAAAAAAAGCACATACTTGTAAATTGTTAGTGGCAACTCCCAAACTAATACTGGCATATCCAGTACACCCTGATATTGAACCGCCAGCGACTATTGTTCCTGGATAAATTTTATTATTACTATAATCATAGTAAATAAAAAAACCATATTCCTGCCTATGTCCGTTATTTGCAGAATAAATTGTATTATTCCAAGCAGCTTCCATTGATGCTATCACTTGATAGTTAGATGCAATTTCTGATACCGTTGGGTACGTAATAATAGTGGCTGTTGCAGCTCGCGTGCTCATTATTTTCGATTCATAATTTTCTTCTGATTTTGAGCACGACGAAATTACCAATCCTATAAATAAAAATATAAGCAATACTTTACATTTCTCCATAAACGTTTTGTTTTTATTGATTACCTAATTATAACGAAATTGATTGTGAAATGTTCGTTAAGTGTTTGATATACACGTCGTGATATTTGTTAGGCTGTGAATATTTTCATTTTATTTTAGAAAGCACATTCTTTGATTGTGATTATGTCCTGCTCCTTACAGGATTTTTGTTTATAACTTTTGTTCAAATATTTGAATATTTCAATAATAATTCTTCAGCTGCAGGCGACCGGTAACGAAGATTTAGGTATCAAAAAAATACATCAATCGAAATCGATTCTTCCGGTATTTTGTAAAATGGTATTTTTTTGGTAATTGATATCCCGTAGATCTGTAGCTATTCCGCCGAAAAGTGATACCTTTTTTTCGTTGGCCAGCCCATCCAGGATCTTCTATTTGGTATCAATATTATTTTGCTGTGGCTGATTATCTTTTTCTCGATAAATTCAGTCCTTCATCAAAAGGGTATGAAATGAATTTTACATTTTCGTTTTTTACCATTTCATTTAGGCGACTTTCCACGTTCGACCAGTCGTATCTTCCTTTTAACAGATGAATGGGTTCTTTTATGATATCATTGTGATATAATAACCCTCGCACCGCTCGCATTGGGTTACTGGATGGATATTTGTGTTCGTATGCCTGCAGCATTCTTTTAAAGCTCATTTGATTGGATAAACACGCTATATCGATGAAATCTTTTAAACGTGTACCATTGTCTGCAATAGCGTTTAATTTCATAGCCGAAATATCTTCTATTGAGTAGAGCCGTATGCCTTGTTCGTTGATAATGGGTTTTACATTTTCATATTTATGCGCAATACAGTCAATCATCACATTGTCTATATACCCTTTTAAGGTGTTTTTACTTTGAAAGTCATTGATAAAGTTGTATTTCGTAGTTAAATATTCCGATAATTCGGATGCAGAAAAATCTTTTTGTGTAAACAAATCCAAATCCACGCTTTTCCTATGCCCTATGTGTAATGCCAAGGCAGTACCCCCAGCCAAATTAAATTGACTAAGTTTCTCATCCTGCATAAGCGTTTTTAAGAGTTCAAATGTGCTTCTCTCAACTGTTTCTTGGTGTAGCATAACAAATTGTCTTTTTTTAAGTCAAACAATTTACAAACAAAATCCATATCCTTGTCGGAGAGATGGGGAATTTCCGTGATAATTTTTTTAAAATTATCCATCCCTCCATATAAATTTATGGCAGCGTAATAGTCGTTAATCCAACCTCGCTCAATGATACGTGAGACTACAATATGTCTCATTTTATACCAGTCTATTTTTGAATATTCATATTCCCACAAAAAGCGGGGATGGATACGTGTAAATTCTGTTTTTTCTTTCCAGTCGCTAAACATAATTTGTTTTTTATGTATTACAAATATACGTATTTTCATCCTCTCCTACAAGCATTTCAATCAATAATACTGATAGGTTGTGCCCTTCCAATGGCTAAAAAAACCTTCTTTGCAACCGCAGGCCATTTTCTAATACCTCTCCCCTACTCTTTACCGCTGAGCATTAATAATGTTTTTGCAAGTTAATGGCTTACCGTTAGCCCGGCAACAACATACGCCAAAACTCATTCTTCATTTTGTCATAGTTCTTGCTTTGGCTGCACTTCCGAAAACAGCCTATCAAAAAATATTAAATCTCCACCCTTACGGGTAGTATTTGAACATTTTTTAATACGCCTTATTTCGTCTAATCCATTGTACACTTCCAAAAAATTATTAATCATTTAAAACATTCTCATTATGGAAACAAAAAATTGCAACTTAGTTTACAATGGACACACCTGTACTGAACATTATTATCGCTACATTTTAGGTTATCATTTTACTGATGGTGTTATGGACGTGGCTAAAACCGAACAATGTTTTTGGTTTTTCGATGTGGTTATTTCCGCTCAATTAAAACCAAAAGTCAAAAACGAAGAATTTCAGGTTTGGGTTTTAAACCGTATCCGGGACGATGAATTTGTAGTTTTTGCAACAAACGGCAATTGGGTTGAAAACATCGAAGATTTCGAGGGTTTAACCCAAGAAGAAAACGATTTGAATATCCTGTATAAACAGAAAATTCCGTTTTCTGATTTTAAGTTTGATACATTCAAAGTGTTTGTATCAACTTTTGATAAAGTAATTTATCTTCCCAGTGAACACTAAATTACTTACCTCTCGATGTATAGGTTAATCGAATTTTTTATATATTTGTAGTAATAAATTATCAAGATTATGAAAAAAGGAGAAAGAGTTTTAATCAGTCCACAAGTAACCGGGTATGCCGACTGGGTAGAAGGAACAATTATTGATGTGGAAAATAATCCTTTCATAGGAAAAGTTATCACGGCTAAAACGGATGAAGGCGTAATTTTCTTTGAAAAAGAGTATTTGTTTAAACAAGAAAATTCAGCAAGTGTATGTATGCAATAAGTTTTGATATCACATAAATTGAGGTTCTGTCATCTATCGGGTGGCAGAACCTTTCTTTTTGACACCTATTTTGTTCCGGGAATGCCACAGGCCCGCGAAAATATGATACCATTATTTCGGGCTGCAGCCTGGCGCCGGTTGTTTTTTTGATACCTTTAGTTGAACACCTTTTGCAGATTGATTTTTCCGGCCATTTATTTTATCTTTGCGCTATGAATAAAATTATATCATCGAGAGATTTTGACTTTTACAAACTCGAAGATAAAAAACTTGATATTCGGTATGTCGGAGAAATAGCCAACGGCTTTCCGGCGCAATCAGATGATTTTGTACAAGAGATAATCGATTTAAACAAAGTACTTATAAAGCATCCTGAGGCAACTATTTTAGGTCGTGCCAAAGGATTGTCGAATTATCCGTTGATTAATCCGGGAGATTTTTTTGTAATCGATAAAGCTGAAGAATGGTTGCACAATGAATTAGCCATTTGTTTTGTGGATGGCGAATTCGCAGCAAAGTGGATAGAGAAGGTTAACAATAAATTGTTTTTAGTTCCTTTTAGTGATGATTTTCCGGTTATTGATATGAACAAGGCAAACAATGTGAGTATTTGGGGAATTGTTACGTGGATTTTGCATAAACCGAATGTACGCCCTCGTAGATTGCAATAATTTCTATTGTTCGTGCGAACGGGTATTTAACCCGGAGCTGATGAACAGGCCTGTTGTTGTTTTAAGCAACAACGACGGGTGTGTTATTGCACGTTCCAACGAAGCAAAGGCGGTGGGTATCCCGATGGGTGCGCCGGCTTTTGAATACGAGCAGCTTTTTAGACGGTACAATGTTCAGGTGTATTCGGCCAACTTTGCCCTCTATGGCGATATGAGTAGGCGCGTGATGTCCATATTAGCCCAATACTCGCCGTTACAGGAGGTTTATTCCATTGATGAATGTTTCCTGTCGCTTTCAGGAATGAACGTAAATTTAGCCGACTATGGGCGTAAAATGTGTGCACAGGTTCTTCGATGGACAGGAGTTCCTATTTCGGTGGGAATGGCGCCTACCAAATCTCTTGCGAAAGTGGCCAACAGAATTGCCAAAAAGTTCCCGGAGCGATGCCGGGGCGTTCACGTGATGGACACCGAAGAACTGCGTATAAAAGCGCTCAAATGGCTTCCTATTGAAGATGTGTGGGGTGTGGGCAGAAGATACGCGAAAAAACTAATGACGGTGGGTGTAAGAACGGCGTATGACTTTACACTTCTGCCGGAATCTACTGTGCGTAGTTTAATGACGATTGTCGGTTTGAATCTGCAACGCGATTTGAAAGGTATTCCCTCTATAGAAATGGAATTGCCACAACTGAAACAATCTATTGCGACAACGCGTACATTTGAGCAAAAATATTTCGATTTTGCGAATGTGAAAGAGCGTATTGTGGCATTCACAACCATTGGAGCGGAAAAGCTGCGAAAGCAACGGTCGATGTGCCGGGCAATGATGGTTTTTATTGAGACATCACGCTTTGAGGAGCCGTTGTATTTATATGCAAATTCCGAAAAAATCAAACTGCCCTACCCTACCCAATCCACCCTTGAATTGATTGAGTTTGCGGTTTCAGTCGTAAAAAAAATGTTTAGGCCCGGGTATGGATATAAACGTGCCGGTGTGATCCTGTTCGATTTAGTACAAGAAAACCATTATCAACCATCGCTGTTTTTTAATTCAAATCCGAAGCACGCGAAGTTGATGGGTGCCATTGACAAGCTGAACGCTAAATATCCCAACGCTGTGCACTCGGCCGGGTTTGCGAAAAAGCATAAAATGAAACAGGAGCGTTTGTCCCGGAAATTTACAACTGATATTAATGAGCTGTTAGAGATACAATTATGAGTTTGGAAAAAAGCATTATCGCTGTATAAAAATAACTGCAGACGATTGTAAAAAATTGCTCGGAATTTTTGGCGGTAATTGGGATGAAACCATACTCCGATGCGCTGATGGATGCTTGCAGTACGAACTATTGTTTTTTTGTTCGTTTTACGGTATGTTTAAACTTGATGGCCATCAGGTTTAATTCTATACTTGATTCCGTTTCGGTGGTTTCTCCATCTTCTACCAATAAATCGGAAAGTAATTCCCCCGTACGCTCTACAATCCCTTTCTGTTTAGTATTATCCGGTTCGTTGTGAAGCTCCGTTATGTTTCGGGAAAGTTCGCGAAGTTTGGCAAAAGAATCAATAATCGCAATTGTCGTTTGGGTAGCTCTCCTACTTTTCAAAATCGTGGCCAACATATACAGCCCACGCTCTGTAAAAGCTCTTGGTTCAACGGTTGAACTTTTAATGCTTTCGAGGCGGTCAAAATTTTTGACCACATACTCTTTTTCAGCACCTTGAAGTATGAAACAATAACCTTCAGGAAATTTTTCGATATTGTTTCTTACGTATATCTGTCCGGTATATGAATAAGTTTTTCGTAGTCGGGATGATAGGCGCGGTAGATATCGCCGTTTACTTTCAAAAAAGTTTTATCGAAATTATCGGCTAATACTCTGCTTACCAATGAACTTTTACCACTTGCCGGTTGACCTCCCAATATGACGGCCATAGGGTTGTTGTCCTTGGTTATATGGTTGAAAAACTGTGTCCGGTATGTTTCATACAACTTCTCTGCATCGGTGCGGGTTAAACTGTTCATAGTAATTTTTTAATAAAGGGGCGTAATAGTCTTGAACACGTTTGTAGGCAGTATTTTGTTCTTCTGTGGTACCGGAAATTCTGTACAGAAGATTCTCTTCCAGGTCCAAAATTTCCATCGCTTCCGGAAATTCTATTTTGCCTTGTATTTTTAACGCTTTCAATGTACCTATTATGTCGGTGGCGGTATCGATACTAATCATTGCTTATATAGGTTTATTTGTCTTGGTAATGCCCTTCGATGGATGTTATTACAATCATCATTTCATCATCCCGAATCTCATTTTAGTAGCTCATAAAGAATTTAAATGAGTGATAGCTTCTTCAACTGTACTGCAAACAGTAACATCCTATTATGTACAAAGATACGGAAAAAAATTGAATTATCAGAATATATACGCTGTTTTTGATACGGAACGTGCCGAATTTCACAAATTGAATTTACCAAATCCTGCTCGTTCCGCTCTACTCCACTCACACAATTTGAAAAAAACGGCTAAAACCCATTGTCTGTACATTCCGCTATAAAAAACGAACATCCCCGCTACGCCGGAAATTTATCATTTTTTATTAACGCTTCATTCCTGACAAGCGGTAAAAACAATTAACTTTGCCTGCCGGACAAGACTAAATTGTTTTTTGTCTTAATGAAACCGAGTTCATTTTTAACCGTAAACCAAATTTCATAAAACCTGTTCGGTTCGTTCGCTTCCTATCGGGACTCCCTGCCCTCACACGTTTTCTGAAAATCGGCGAATAAACGACTGCACTTTCATTCCGCTAAAAAATCCTTTACGGGACCCGCTAACGCCGGAACCCTTAGGATTTTTCTTAACGCTGCATTTTGTACAGACGTTTTTGATATTCGCCTGTTCGTTTTACTCTAAGGAAGGTTTCAAATTAAACCCCCTATCGGGAGAGAGAAAAAAAGCTCTTCCCCTCAGATTACCAGAATAAATCTGTTGAAATCTTGTAGAAGTGTATAGACCTAAGCAAGTCTTTAAACTACTTTACTGCTTTACTAATATTAGTAATTACTTATTTACTAATATACTTTTTTACTAATACTTTTTTGTTTATCTTTGCAAAAAATAATACAGCTATGAACAGACAATTTACTTTGAGATTGAATCCCTTGCAAAATGACAGATTGCAGGAGTTGAAAGAAATTCTTAATTCGACAACAGATGCGGGAACAATTAAACACTTAATCGAAAATCACGCCAAAATGAAGCGTGAGATTGAAGATTTAAAAAGTGAAAACTTTAAACTAAAGCGCAGTAACGAACAAATGAAAGATTATATCGATACTTTTGTGCTTGCGTTCAAAAATTTATCTAAATTAGCAAAATAATTAGTGAGATGAAAGACCAGCGAAAATTAGTGACAAAATGCCTGATGAATGACATTCCGGCTTTTGTTCTTTGCGGAACTGATGTGAACGCATTAGAAGCATTAAGAGAATATCAACGGTTAGCCGTTGAAAATGGATGTTCTAACGTGTTTTTAGACGATTTACAGCTACTTATTAACGATTTTGAAGCGTACCAAGCCGAAGAACCGGAGAGCGTGAAAATACCCGATTAAAATAATTTTAAATTGAGATAACTATGGCTTTAAATTTTGAAAACGTAAAGAATGCTTATAAGGTATTCAATGAAATCCAAAGAACGGTTTTACCCGAATTAGAAATTAATTCGTTCCCGGAAGATATGGGGGATTGGACTAATGAAGAAAGGAAAAACCCAGAACTAAACCGTGTATATGGATGGGATAGAAAATTGGATTCCGGTTGGGAAAGTATAGTTTTTTTTGTGAAAACCCCAAACGAAGAACTCAAACAAAAATTTGACGAACTTAAAGATAATGTAGAAAATTCATCAATTTCAGGACCTTACTTTCGAAACAATTCTATTTGGTGCTTTGGTTGGTTTTAAAGATAGTGAGAAAACCTAAATCGTAATAATGAAACTTTTTGCTACATATAAATATTTTGCTCCTATAGTACTTCATATAGTAGATGAAAGCAAATCAAAACATTCTATTTGCGGATGTAGCTTTGCGGGTAACTTCGATTACTCTTATATTACAATAGACGGCGATTATAACGGAACAGTCAAAGAGTTTACCGATGCAGAAGCCTTCTCCCTTGAAAATTTATGCAAGAGATGTAAAACAATCCACCAAAATAAATTGAAAGAATTATGAAAATAGTAAAAGTATCTGACGGCAATAAAATAATTTTTGATACAAACAATGTTTATTTTGTCGAAAATTACACAGAAAGCACCCGGTCATTGACCCCTCTCCATCACGTACACAACACCACGGATTTTGATTTTTTAAAATCTCAATTTTCTCCCGAACATCAAATATTGAGCAATATAAGTAACTCATATTACTACATTTTGGGCGAAAAACAAGATATTTTAGAACAAAAGGCGGTGCAAGAAATTATTGCTTTTGCCAAAAGTGAGAATATTGTTGCAACACAGGAACTCACAGAGAGTGTCCGTAAAGCTTTAGAAGTGTTTAACACAAGCGTCAATAAGCACTTTTTAATTACGCATCGAGAGATAGCAGCAAGACAGCTATTAATTAGTGCTATTTATGCTTTAAACAAGGAGCAGCTAGATAAGGTCGATAATGTTGTGATGAAAATTGCAAGAAAAGAAGTATAATTATGTCAAATCCTATTTTCAATAATAAACAATCTAAACAGGCTGAATTTATTCTAAACAGTCTGTATGCCCGACTTTCAGACTTACTACCACCCGAAATAAAAGATTTGGCTGTGGTTTGGTGTTATTATTCCGGAAAGATTGAGGGCAATACTTATACGTATGTTGAAACAGAAGCATTGCTCAAAGACAACATCACATCGGAAAAAAGATACGAAGATGCTAAAATGTTGAAAAATCTTTACAATACTTTTATTTCTGAATTGGAATACATCAATATGAGACAGAACAAAGAGGTAATAGATGAACGCACTCTTTTAAGACTACACACAACCATTTCAGCCGATTTGGTTTCTACGGAGGAGAAGGGGCAATTTAGAAATCGACCGGTAAGAATTAGCGGAACGAATTACTTGCCAGCCAAGGAACAAATAGAGATTAGGAGCCTTTTAAACGAAGTGTTCTATAATCAAGACAATTACACCAATCCATTGGAAAAAGCCGTTTATTTGCATTGTAATATAGCCAAAATTCAACCGTTCATCGACGGCAATAAAAGAACTGCAAGATTGGTGGAAAGCATCGCCCTTATGAACGCCAATATCATTCCGGTATATTCATCTAAAGACTCAGATATACTGAACTACAGAAAAGGACTTGTTTCCTTTTACGAGACCGGGAAATATGAATTGTATGCCGATTATTTTCTTAACAGGCAAATAGAAAGGATAAATGATATTGCGCCGGCTAAACATCAATTCAGGGAAAACGACACAGGACACACATTTAAACGATAATTGATAAGGTTTATTGATGCTGATGTTACCCGGGTTCTGCCGTCTATCGATGGCAGAATTTTTATTTTTGGTGTCGTTTATTGGAAAGATCCAATTGTGGCCAAGGAATATATGATACCATTATTTGGAGCTGCAGCCTGGCATTGGTTGTTTTTTTGATACCGCTAAAACAAAAAGTTGTTTTCTTCATTATAATGGCAGCCGTATACTTTTAAGTAAGTATCGTGAAAGGCTTTTAGCTTTTCTGCTTTGTCTTCATCATCCGAGAAAAACCACTCCATATATTTTTCTCTATCCATATTGGCATATTTTTCAGACATATTTTTGTAATTCTCTATTGATGCATCTTTGCCAGCGTGTAGGAAAATGTATTTTAGATTTCCGTACAATTGTTTGAAAAATACTGATTTTAATTGTTCATCGAAGTATTCTAACGTCTTATCTGTAAATTTAAATTCCACGAAATACGCATAACGGTAGCCATTCTTTACATACTGCCAATCGTATTTTAAGTTAGATAGTTCCTTATTCATATTGTTAAGTATACGGGTAATGTATTTTTTTTTGTCTTTGGCAGTTTCTATTTCAACGCCATATATCCCACATAAATCGTCAATCGAAATTATAAAGGAGTCTCCGGCGCCAATCTTTTTGTTGTATTTGACTTGTGTTATTACACGTGCCATAAAAATATAGAAGTTTCTTAAGGACCCGGTTACAGAAATCTGTTGACTTCGGATGTTTCTGTATTCGTTGAAGTCAATTAGATTATATTCAGTGAATAAATAATCCAATATCTTACTTCCTAATCGGATATTGTAAATTCGTTTGTTCAGTTTGCGAGTTGTTTTATCGTATAGAACATCTAATTTCTCAATTATTTGCACGGATTCAAAGGTTTCTTTACCGTCTCTTTTTCGTTTGAAAACTACATTTTCTTTTAATCCCCTGAATAGTGCATATTCAAAAGTTGAGTCAAATTTGTGCTCATCTATCTGTGGAGCATCTCCCTCTCGAAATTTTTCTAATGTTCTGGCGAGAGTGGTTCTGTTGTAACCCATCACGTCGCAAAATTCGCTAATTGAAAATTCAACTTCGCCAAAGAGATTTATCATTTGGTTGTTTGCTACATATACAATGATGTCACGTATTATAGCTGCTTCTTCGCCATATGTTCGATTTAACGCTTTATTATCAAATGAAAGTGATTGCGGAACTCTGCTTAATGCTTTGTTATTCTTCATTATGGTGTTACTTATATACGT
>JAUNUM010000127.1 GCA_030538215.1 Bacteroidia bacterium | reverse complement strand
ACGGTTGCGCAATCCGGCAACACAAGTGGCGTATGCTACGGGAAGCGAACCTGCTCTATTCTTGGGAAGAGGATATACAGGGCATGAACATTTACCGTGGTTCGGGTTGGTGAATATGAACGCGCGGTTGTATGACCCGGTGCTGGGCAGGTTCTTAAATCCCGATCCATACGTGCAAATGCCGGATTTTACGCAGAACTTTAATAGGTATAGCTACGTGCTGAATAATCCGCTGAAATACACCGACCCCACCGGCGAAAAAATGTGGCCTTGGCTGCTGGGGGAGGTGCTGACGGGAGGATTACTATCTTTTACGGCTGTAACTACTGGTACAGCTATGTATGCCGCTATGTTTCCGATGACAAATGCTTCGTATGAGTTACAAAAATACATATCGCCTATTGCTTTTAAGCCAACATTTGGAATTGGATCACATCAAAACGGTATTGGATTTGATGTCTCGGTCGGAATGCTGAAAGGTAGTCATGGATACAGATTTAATTATGGCGGCACGTATTACTGGAGTAGTCATGGCGGATTCAGCGGTTGGGAAAGCCGCCAAGGTGGCGAATGGGAACTTTTGCCATTGATTAATTACTCCGCTACAAAATTTTCTATACCCAATCAGACCACCGGCAGAATTTCTATCGGCGATCCCTTTTCAAACATCCTCTATGAAAATGATTTTATGTTTGGAATGGACGCTTATTTACCTTTTATTCCAAAAGCAGATAATGGCGACAGGTTTCGCACGGCTGCCGTTCAAATGAACTACGGACCTTTATCGGTAAATTTAAATATGTTTACGGGAGATCCGGGGTTGGATCCGAAAAATCGTCCCAAAGAGCAAGATGTTGATGGTTGGTGGACTTATACAGGAGGATCTGCAAATGAACGTAGGTATAGAGTTGGCGCTTTATCAATTGGCTTCGGGCCATTACGTATAGGTAGAAACTCGGAAGCAATTCGAAATATCTTTCAAAATGAGTTAATACATAAAAACTTAAATCCGCCTTCTCCACTATTTAAAGTATTGGGTATCCCGGCAAAATGGTATTGGTATTTTGGCTTTGGTTCAGGAAACACATTGTGGTAAAACCTATAAACAACAAAAATATGAATAAAATTTTTAGAACAGCATTGATAGTCTGTATGCTTTTAGTGAATGGATGTAGTAAATTTGTTACATGGGATGAGTTTGCCTTAAAGCAAACACGATATGATGGCGCTGAACTTAAAATAAATGGCTACTATTATAAATTGGGGGAGGATGGTAGGTATCAGAGTTGCTACTGTTTTTATAAAAATGGTGTTTTACTGAATATGGGGGGATATAAATCGAGTATATCAGAGGTCGATGAATATATTAAACAACGATTTATCTTAAGAGATTTTTGTTATTCTAATAAGCCTTGTTGGGGTATATTCGTTATAACAGGAAGGAAAATTCAGTTTGAGCACTACTATATCACTGATCAATTAGTTAAAGCGTCTTACATCAGAGAAGGTCGTATTTTAAATGACAGTACTTTTCATATTACGGTATCGTACCGTTCCGATGGTTCGGAAAGAGGTGATGAGAACGAATACTACCATTTTCGTAAATTTGAGAAGCCGGACAGTACCAATGTTTTTTTAGGTAAACCGAATTGAGACGTTTTGATACCCCGGTCCGTACGTGCAGATGTCGGACTATTTAAAGGAAATGCCTGGCAGATATTCTCAAGATGGACATGAGAGTTCCCACAAACAGTGTTTGGCAATACGTATTCCCATTTTAGAAATATGACGAACAATGTAGATAGAGTAGATTATCTGGGAGGTGCAACTTTCATTACCAATGAAAATTCTAAAAAACATAATGGTATTACTTTGGGTAGTTATATTAATATGAATATTAGAGGAGAAATACAACATGACTTTATGATCCATATTACCCAACATGATCCAATGTATATGCACGAATATGGACATTATTTAGACAGCCAACGCTGGGGCTTAATATATCTTTTTGCAATTGGTGTTCCGAGTGGAATAAGTGCTTTAGGCGATGATAATGCGATAATAAAATGGAATGGAAAAAGTGTATCAAACCCTTATAGACTAAATAAGCATGACATTCACTGGGCGGAGATGAGAGCTAATAGATTAGCAAAAAAATACTTTGAAAATCATTACGGAATTAATTGGGAAAAAGATGTTTATCCTAAAAGATATCCTACCAAAAATCCATTCAAATAAAATAAAGGAGATAAATATGAGACAATTTATTAAATTAAGCGCAGTATTGTTAATTTGTTTGATTGCTTTTACCGCATGCCCTGTAAATACCTACAATTCAGTTCTTGTAAAAAACAACTCGAGCAAAAGTATCACAACTTATATGGGGGTAATCTCTGCTGAACATGGGGGATCTCTATATCCAGATACTCTACTACCACCTATTAAATTAGACGGAGAAATAAAGCCATATTCAGACAGAACATATATATACAATTACCCTCATTCGAGAAACAAATCCGATACACTTAGCTTTTTTATTTGGGATACAGAATTGGCTAACGCTATTGCGTGGGATTCTATTAGATTGAAGAATATGATTCTTCAACGTTACGATATTACATACTGGGAGCTAGAGAGTCTAAAATGGGAAATCAGCTATCCACCATCTCCCAAAATGAGGGATATAAAAATGTATCCACCATATAAAGAAAAATAGAAACCCCATTTGATGCAAGTTTGTAACTTGTACCCAAAACAACAAGCAGTTTTTAACTGCAATAAATTGAAATCAATAGCTATCCCGCAGCGGCAGGGTGGCTTTTCCCAACGCTCAAACTGCATTACGGCAACTTTCGCCTACAACAGCGGGGCGACCGTGTGAAAATGCACGTGATGCAGGCAACTAAGGCTCTGTTGACAAGATATTATATCGGCAAACAATATGAATTGGACACGTAAACCAATACCGAACGTTTGTATCTGGGTGGCGACGCTTATTCTGCTCCCGCCGTGTATGTAAAAGAAGCGAATGTGTGGAAAATGTATTATATTTTGATAATGTAGGATGCGCCTCGGAAAAACTCAAACAAGTTTGACTTTTCTCTCAGCTTTCACTACCTTTGTCGTGATTATTTGGGCAGCATTACGCATATTGCCAATAGTGACGGTTCTTTGAAAGCCGAATACAGTTACGATGCGTGGGGAAGATTACGAAACCCGGTTACTCAAGTAGCGTATGTACCGGGAAGAGAACCTGCTCTATTCTTGGGAAGAGGATATACCGGACATGAGCATTTGCCGTGGTTTGGGCTGGTGAATATGAATGCACGGCTTTACGACCCTTTGCTCGGCAGATTTTTATCGCCTGACCCGTATGTGCAAAATCCTTTTATGACTCAAAATTACAACCGATACACTTACGCGATGAACAATCCATTGGTATATATTGATCAGGATGGGGAGTTAGCTTGGTTTATACCCGTAATCGTCGGAGCTTTAATTGGAGGTTATATTGGAGGTTCATCAGCAGAGGGGGGGGGAGTTGAATCCGTTTAAATGGAGTTGGAGCGGAAAAACTTGGCTTGGAGTGGGAATAGGAGCAGTTATCGGTGGAGCTGGAGGATATGGTTTTTATGCAGGTGCGCCAGCATTGGCAAAGACGGCTTTTTTCACTCATTTTGGAGCAAGTGGAACTGTCGCGGCATACACTCTCACCGGTGGAGTTATTGGGGGGGCAATTGGTTATGGTTCCGGATATGCAGGAGGCATGTTGCATAGTAATGGAGATTCAAACTTTGCCCATAAAATGGGTAAAAGGGGAGCAATTATAGGTTCAACATTAGGTGGCGTATTAGGGCAATTGGCTGGTGCAACAGAAATGTCTAAAAATCGTAAAGAGTCGGCTCCAAAATACAAACAGCCTCAAAAACCAAAATGGGAAGGAGACTATTTTACTGGAACGAGAGAAGAAGCAGATGATATAACTCTATATTTGAGTAAAAAGTTAGGTATGGAAACATCATATTATGAAACAAGTCGGGGTTTTTATTTTGAGAGAATAACAGGACAAGCATATAATGTGGATTGGGGGCCGGAAAATGTTGCATGGGATAATAGTATGAATTTTACACCCCATGACTACAACTTAAATATTGGTCAACAAAGAAACTCTTTGAATGAAGCCTACCGATATACTTATTTTGATAAAGATGGAGATTATTTTTATATAGGCAATATTTTTCAAAGGGCTAGAGTTTATTCTGAAACACACACCCACCCACATAATAGTCCACCATCAGGTGCTGATTTGTTATTGTCTCGAATTTTTGGTATAACTGGATACGTACTTGGCTGGAGTGGCGTTAGATATCAATATGGGGGGCCGGATTATTTTAAATAATACGGATTAGGTAATTTCTTTCTAAATGTAATGTATATGAAAAGATTTATTTATAGTTTCGCCATATTGTTTGTATTTCAAAATATTTACTCTCAATTAAAAGATATAATTCATTATGTCGGTGATGATAGATTGAGTT
>JAUNUM010000126.1 GCA_030538215.1 Bacteroidia bacterium | reverse complement strand
ACATTCTACGCCGAACCAAAAGAGAATCATACCGCATACGCTTACACGTGGGTCTATTCGCCCAAAAATCAAATCGTAGGTTTATGGGCAAGCACGCAGGACTACAGCCGTTCCGAAGCCGATTTGGCACCACCGCAAGGCAAATGGGATTATCGCGAAAGCCGTATTTTTGTAAATGATGCCGAAATTGCTCCTCCGGTTTGGGAAAACACCCACACACAAAAATCGAATGAAATAACGTTAAAAAACGAGAATTTCTCGGCTCGTCCACCCATTTCGGTAAAACTAAACAAAGGTTGGAACAAAGTTCTGTTGAAACTTCCTCTTGGAAAGTTCAGCTCGTCCGAAGTACGATTACAAAAATGGATGTTTACCTTTGTATTTGTAACGCCTGACGGCAAAAATGCCGTGAACGGATTGGTTTATAGTCCCGATAAAAGAAGATAGCGGAGAAATGAATGAAAAAACAAAAAACCTGACGAAGATTATACTTTCGATATTTTTAATCGGAACAATTGCCTCGTGCAGTCACAATAATAAACAGATGAAACTCAATCTCACCTCATTACCTGTCACCGGATTATCCGGCAATCTTGCCAAAGGCGTTTCGGCAACTTACGCCGCTCTTATTGACGATAAACTCATCGTTGCGGGCGGTGCTAACTTTCCCAGGAAACTCGGTTTTGAAGGCGGTTCCAAAGCATTTTACAACGAAATAATGCTTTTTGACAAAACAAGAAGCGAATGGAAACTTATCGGACATTTACCCGACTCATCGGCGTACGGCGTTTCCGTTCCCGTTATAGGCGGCGCACTGTGGATTGGCGGAAACACGGCTTCAAAATCACTTGCCAAGTGCTATAAAGTGAGCCTAACGGAAAACGATTCCGTAAAACTCGATGATTTTCCCGCCCTACCCGCTCCGATGGACAACTTTGCCGGATGCGTGTCAGGCGATTTGGTTTTCGTTGGCGGTGGCATTGAGAACGGGAAACCATCAAACAGTCTTTATTGCATCAATATAAAAACCGATACTGCATGGAGTAAACTTCCCGATTTTCCAGGGACACCGCGCGTACAGCCCATTCTGGCAGCTATTGAAAAAGACAGCAAAAAATACGTGTATCTCTTGGGCGGTTTTTTTGGCGGAAACGCGGAAAATAAACCGGCGATGGCAACCGATGTGCTTCGATACGATGTAGCAGAACAGAAATGGGAAAAAGCAGGCGAACAAATCGATGTCACAACACAAAAGCCTTTCTCTCTGGGTGGTGCAACAGCAATGCCGCTCGACAACCGATATATTTTATGTTTTGGTGGCGTTAATCACGATATTTTTCTCGATGCCATTACCACACAATACAACATCGGAAACGACACCACAACGTCTGCCGAAGAAAAAGCCCGATTGAATCTGGAATTTTCTAAAAATTACATGACTCAACCCATTGAGTATTACAAATTCAACACCGAATGTCGTATATTTGACACGTTCACAGGCAACTGGAAAACCATTAACGTAACACCGCATACCGCCCGTGCCGGTGCAACGCTCGTTTTCAACGGAAAAGAATTTTTCGCTGTGCAAGGCGAATTGAAACCGGGCGTTCGTTCGGCAGTAACAATAAAAGGAGAAATAATATTCAAAAATCAATAAACCACATAGGTGCATAGAATATGGTAACGAAAGAGTATTTGAGTAGTGAATACAAATTAGTTGATGTTATTGGTTGATTATATTTAATCGGTTCGCATCTTCTCTTTTACTTCTCCTCAAATCCCCTCCGAGAGAGGGAAAGCGTACTTCGATGCAGAAATTTGAAGTTGTTTCATCGAAGTACGCTCCTCACCCTTCGGGGGAGGTCGGGAGGGGGTTGAGTTAAAAAACGAGAAATATAATCAACAAATAATATAAACTAAGTTTTGTCCGATACTTAAGCACTTATGTGATTTTTAAAACAGAGAAAATTATATAAAATATACAATCAACCAATATCCATCGTTTTAACAGTCTTGGCTCTTGGTTCTCAAAATCTTTTTTAAATGAAAAATAGTAAATATTATCCCTGGGTACTTGTTGGATTGTTATGGTTTGTGGCGCTCCTCAACTATCTCGACCGCCAAATGCTTTCCACCATGCAATCCTCCATGCAGATGGATATTAAAGAATTAGCCATTGCCGAAAATTTCGGGCGTGTAATGGGGATTTTTCTTCTTATCTACGGATTAATGAGCCCCGTGGCCGGAATAATTGCCGACCGTGTAAATCGAAAATGGCTTATTGTGGGCAGTTTGTTCGTTTGGTCTGCCGTAACCTACGGAATGGGACATGCGGAAACCTACA
Source organism: Bacteroidia bacterium (assembly GCA_030538215.1). Classification (GTDB taxonomy): domain Bacteria; phylum Bacteroidota; class Bacteroidia; order Bacteroidales; family Dysgonomonadaceae; genus Petrimonas. Next base: position 2,210 of record JAUNUM010000126.1, on the reverse strand, counting down.
ATCAGGTATATTGGTTGCGAGCGCTGATGGGCGTGAGCGAAGCGCTCTATCTGCCTACCGGATTGGCAATGATTGCCGATTTCCACACATCGAAAACCCGTTCTCTTGCCATTGGAATTCACATGTCCGGACTTTATACAGGACAAGCGCTGGGTGGATTTGGAGCAACAATTGCCACCAATTATTCGTGGCAAACGGTTTTTCATTGGTTTGGAATTGTAGGAATTATTTATGCCCTGATTCTCATTTTCGTGTTGCACGATAAAGAAGAACATGCCGGAACAAAAACAGCCAAATTACAACCAGCAGCTGTTTCAGGCGTAAAAAAACAATCGCTTTTTCAGTCACTGGGATTAATTCTCGGAACTCTTTCGTTTTGGATAATGCTATTCTATTTCATGGCGCCAAGTTTCCCCGGTTGGGCAACCAAGAACTGGCTTCCAACACTTTTTTCCGAAAACCTGGGTGTTGAAATGGCAAAAGCCGGACCAATGGCAACCATTTCCATAGCTATAGCATCGTTTATAGGCGTGCTTATCGGCGGACCGCTTTCCGACAGATGGGTGCAAAAAAATATACGGGGACGTATTTACACAAGCACTATCGGTTTAGGGCTTACCATTCCATCACTCGTATTATTGGGGTTTGGGCATTCCTACATCGGATTAATTGGCGCAGCCATGCTTTTCGGAATTGGATTTGGTATGTTCGACACAAATAATATGCCGATACTCTGTCAAATTGTCCCACAAAAATATCGTGCCACCGCATACGGTATTATGAACATGGTGGGCGTTTTTGCCGGATATGCCGTTACTCTGATGCTTGGCAGTTCTACCGATGCCGGCAACTTAGGCGCCGATTTCAGTAAATTAGCTATCGTGGTACTTGCTGCGGTTGTGCTAATGCTTGTGTTTTTGAAACCGAAACACGAACTAACTTATACACAGGAAGAATTAAAGAATAAATAAGACGGATGACGGATGTCGGAAGTAATTTCTGGCACCGGTCATCGGACATCGGTCATCAATCAACAAAAAACTCTCTAAAAATATACAATTATGAAGTTCGAAAAAATTAAAGGACTTATCGTAGCGCCGTTTACACCTTTCGATAAAAAAGGAGAAGTGAACTTATCGCCTATTGCCGATTATGCAAAATTACTACAGAAAAACGGTCTTATTGGCGTGTTTATCAATGGTTCATCAGGCGAAGGTTATATGCTCACTGTAGAAGAACGCATGAAGCTTGCCGAAAAATGGATATCGGTTGCTCCAAAAGGCTTCAAAGTAATTGTGCACGTGGGCGCAACCTGTATAAAAGATAGCTACAAAATGGCTAAGCATGCGCAGGAAATCGGCGCGTTTGGCACGGGTGCCATGGCATCGCCTTTTCCGAAAGCGGGACGCGTGGAAGAGTTGGTAAAATATTGCGAAGAAATCGCTTGCGGCGCATCCGATCTACCGTTCTATTTTTATCATATTCCGGTACTAAACGGTGTGTATCTGCCTATGCTGCCTTTCTTGAAAGCAGCCGACGAACGTATTCCGAACCTTGCCGGAATAAAATATACGTACGAAAGTTTCTACGAGTACAATCAATGTATGCTGTACGAAAACGGAAAATTTGATATGCTCCACGGACAAGACGAAACCGTTCTTAATGGTTTAATAATGGGCGGAGCCCAAGGTGGAATCAGCGGAACCGGAAGTTATATCGGAAATGTTTTGGTAGGTATTATCAACGAGTACAACAACGGAAATACCGAAAAAGCGCGCGAACTGCAAAATTATGCACAAGATGTAATTAATGTAATCGCCAAGTATCGGGGCAATATCGTTTGTGGAAAACGCATCATGAAACTTATCGGCGTGGGTTTAGGAATTAATCGCACCCCTTTCCAAAACATTACCGATGAAGAAGAAATCATCATCAAAAAAGAATTGGAAGCAATTGGTTTCTTTGAAAAATGCAATAAGTTGTAAACATCTGACATAAGGTGCAGTACACCGAAATGATGTTAGGACACAGAGAACACGGAGAAACACAGAGGGGCACAGAGAAAATTCATACGCGCCCTGCGGTTGGAACCGCGTGGCGCATAGTTGAAAGGATAGTTTTATGGATGCGGTTCGTGTTGTAGAGACGGTGTGCACACCACAAGTGTCCGGATAAAATCATTAACAATTCATATTATTATATTGAATTAT
>JAUNUM010000018.1 GCA_030538215.1 Bacteroidia bacterium | reverse complement strand
CGCCGAAAACGTGCCCGTGAAAAACCTGCTGCAAACCATTCTCGCGAATACGGGACTGACGTTTGTGTTGCAGTCCGATGAACTGATCGTAATCACCAAAACGGAATTTACCGCGCCCGCCAACCAACTGACCGGAACGGTGGTGGACGAAACCGGAGAACCCGTGCCGTTTGCCAACGTGGTACAACTCGCGCTGCCCGACTCTACTTTTATCAACGGCGTGAGCACTGCTGCAAACGGACGGTTTTCTGTGGAACGCGCAACCGATAAACCCGTACTCTTGGAAATTACTTTTTTGGGATATGAGCGTTATCACGCCGAAATTTCGGACAACAACAATCTCGGCACCATTCGCCTGCAACCGCAAAGCACGCAATTGGGCGAAGTGGTAGTTACGGCAAGTCGACCGATGTTGAAACTCAACCGTGGCGCATTGGTAGTCAATGTAACAAATTCTGTGTTGAACAAAGAAACAAATGTATTAGACGTGTTGCGAAAAATACCCGGAATGATGCTCAAAAACGGAGAATTATCTTCTTTTTCGGGTGGAAAACCTGCAATTTATATTAATGGAAAGAAAGCTCAGTCGATGAGTGAAGTTAATCGCCTGGAAGTAAAAAACATTAAAGAAGTTAAACTGAATACCAATCCCGGTGCGGAATACGACGCTTCGGTAGGTGCCGTTTTAGAAATAACCACGCTAAAAAAAGATGAAGGTTGGTCGTTGCAATTGGATGCCGATATGAGCCGTAATCATAAATGGAGGCACGGAGAAGCGGTAAAATTGAACTATAAAAAAGAGTCATTAAACATTTTTGGTACATTCGGATATAATTCTTACGGCAGAAAAACATATCAGTTAATGAAAACCGAAATTACCAATCCCGATACTGTTTGGCTCCAAACAACCGAACTTAAAACAGATATGTCGATGCCATATTACGAATATTCGGCAGGTGCAGATTACGAAATCAGTAAAGATCACAGTATTGGAATTGTGTATGATGGCTATTTTTATAAGTCTGACGACGAAGCACCTTACACAACCAACATTTTAGCAAACAATGCAGCTTTTTCTACTATCGACGGTAATTCTTTTTTGAAAGACAAGTACTCACAACATCACGTCAACACCTATTATTCGGGGACATTGAGTGATAAAATTAAATTGGATGTTTTGGCTGATTATGCCCGCACCAATTCGCGCCGAAATCAAGACGTAACTGAGAACTCAGATAAATTCGGAAGAAAAGAAATCAATAGCCACAATCGAGCAAAATACGATCTTTATGCAGTAAACGGCAAACTGGGTTATACCGTGAATGAACATCACTCATTTGTGTTGGGTAGCGATTGGAGCAAAGTGCTTGGGAGTAGTTTTTTGGAGTATAAAGACAATGCCGCTAATGGTGCTCGTTCAACAACGAACGAACATAAATTAGCTGCTTATTTATCTTACTATTTTCAGCAAAATAATTTTTCAGTCAATGGTGGGCTACGATTTGAGCATGTTCGCTACAACTTCAACGATTTGAAGCAGCACGAAAAAAGCATCGAAAAAACGTACAATAATTTCTTCCCCAACTTCGGTATAACGTACAATAATAAAATTTCGCAAACGTTCAGCTACCGCATTGGAATCAATCGCCCACAATTTGGGCGTTTAAATAATTACTCTTATTACCTCAATCAGTTTTCGCAGCAAGAAGGTAATCCTCTATTACAACCACAAATTTCGCACAAAATTCAGTATTCACTTGCATATCAGTTTGTGTATTTCTCATTAGGATACACATATAACAAAGATTACATAGGAGCGTATTATTACACGGATTCTAAAAATCCCGAAAGATACATTAATACGTGGAAGAATTTCGACAAACAGCAACAACTGACTGCCATTCTTAATTTGGATAAACGTTTTGGAGCTTACAACCCTTCGCTTATGACTATGTTTATGAAAAACATCCAGCAAGTGCAATCTGTAAAAGGCATTCTCACAGCAGATAAACCCATTTGGATGATACAATGGAATAACAACTTTCATTTACCTCACAAAATTCTGTTCAATATAGAATATCAATTTCGCAGTAAAGGAAGCATTCAGTTCTTCACGTTTAATCCCACTCATGTTTTTAATGCGAGCGTTTCAAAATCATGGTTAGATGACCGTGTCCAACTTACGCTGAAAGCAAGAGATATTTTCAGAAAAGAAATTGATATCTATGACGGACGCATCAACAATATTTATTTTTGGCAACACGAAGATCAAGACCGAAGATTATTCAGTCTTCATCTGACGTGGCGATTCAACAATTATAAAAAATCGTATAAAGGAAAATCGGCTGCAACCGATGAGTTAAATCGACTTTAAAAAGTTCACGATGCATCTAAGCGTCCAAAATCGGTTTGGCAGATTTGAGATTATCATCCGTCAAACCGCAAACAAATCAAACAATAACAGAAATGAATCCCCACCATATATAAATCATTATCCGACTATACGGAAACGGCTCCCGACCACTCAGAAATCATTCCCGGCCGTTCAGAAATGGATGCCGAAATGAAGATCGCCACCGCCAACGCGCAACATCCGCCCGTATCGGATTACCTCGCAACCGCAGGCTACACTCCGGAAAACCTGCAAGCATTGCACGAAGAGGTACTTAACGTGGAAAACCTCGATTTGAACCAGCAAAAAGAGTACAGCGAACAGTATGTTGAAACGGGTAAATCCAACGCCAAACGCGCCCTTGTTTGCTGAAGCGCAAAAGAGGGGCATTTCGCAAGCCGGTATCGACAACGTGGCTACGCTGATTGCCGAACTCGAAAAGCTGAAAGAAACGCAAAAGAGAGAAACCGCCGAAGCGCAAATGGCTACCGAAGCCTGCGACAAGGAGTTTGAGGTTTAATTTGAATCAGTAAAAAAGTGGTGCAAAAAGAAATTTACACCACTTAATTCTTAAAAACTTCTGAAAATAAAATGAGAAATCATTAATAACTTGCGAAACTCCATTTATTTTGGAGCATCTCTTCTTGTCTCAGAATAAAACTAAACTATCAATTTCAGGTTTCAACAAAATTTTCTTTATATTTGTATCATTAATGTAATAAAAAAGTGTTTTCATGAAATTCAGTTTTAGAACTTACAGTCTTCTATTCATTTTTTTCACACTTCCGATTGTGGCACAGGAGCAGGAAGTTAAGACCAATGACACCATCCATAAGCAGTTACCCGAATTTCAAATGAATATCGATATGCAAAATATCGGTAAAACTCAGTCTGAAATATCTTCAAAAGCTCTTTTTCGTCCTCAGTTATATCCTGAGTTACCTATACAACATCGTCCGATGAAATTCTCCCTCATAAACAACACACCGGCGAAAAGCAATCTTCCTAAAAACGTAAATATCGGTGGATACGGACACGATTTTTATAATAACGTGGAGCAAACGGCGACTTTTTCGGTTGGTACGTCACAACATCTCACACTCTATTCTGCTGCAACGCTTGGCGTACATAAAACACTGATGTATGGAAACATTAACTATTACAACATAGATGTGGGCGGAGCATTTTCACTCAGCCCAACAATGGGAGGAAATGCAGGTGTATTTTATCGTTCCAATTTAGAAATGCCATTACCTATGGCCGGAGCTTATTTGAATATGAATTATCGGGCAACCGAGCGATTGCAGTTATACGGTGGAGCTTCGTATCGTAATCTCAACCTACTGCCATTCAATATGCAACAAGAGCTGGCTATGCTTAATCTCCGCATACGTTATCAAATCGCCGATAATTTGTATATAAATGCATACGGCGGAACGCCATTTTATAAAAACACGGGCGCACAAGGTATGCCAATGCATCCCATGATGCCGCAACCGTACTTTGGCGGCACACTGGAATATTGGTTCAACCAAAATTTTGGAGTAGAAGGCGGAATGGTTTGGGAACAGGATATGTTTGGAAAACTGCGTCCTAAACCAAAATTTGAATTATTGTTTAAATAACCGATTATTAACTAATCGTAAATCATAAAAATCACAAACTCACCAACTCCGCATTCTCACATTTAATAATCCGTCCCGGAAAAGCTTGCACGATGGAGTAATTGTGTGTGGACATAATAACGGCCGTACCTTTTTCCGAAATATCCTGCAATAAATCCACAATTTGACTTCCTGTTTCAGGATCAAGGTTTCCGGTAGGTTCGTCGGCAAGAATCAGTAACGGAGAATTGAGTAAAGCGCGGGCAATAACCACACGTTGTTGTTCGCCTCCCGAAAGTTCGTGTGGCATTTTATAGGTTTTATTTTGCATTCCCACCTGTGTTAACACTTCGTTAATACGATCTTTGATAAGCATTTTATCTTTCCACCCTGTTGCCCGAAGCACAAACTCCAGGTTTTTTTCTACCGTACGGTCGATAAGCAATTGAAAATCCTGAAAAACGATACCGATTTTTCGCCGCAGATACGGAATTTGTTTTCTCTTCAAGTCTTGCAAGTGATAATCGAAAACACGAGCATCTCCCAATTCTATCGGAAGTTCCGCATACATACTTTTAAGCAATGTACTTTTCCCAGACCCCACTTTCCCGATAATATACAGAAAATCGCCTCTATTAACCTCAAGATTTACATCGCGTAAAATAATGTTCTCGTCTCTGTTAAGCTGTACTCCGGTGTATTTTATCAAACTCTCGTCACTCATTATTTTAAAAATTGAATAATAAAAGGATATTTCCAATATTCACCGTTATTAGCTTTCAGAGCGGCCATAATAACGAAAATAATGTAGATAATAGCCAAAACAAATAGCAACGGAATACCGATAAGGGTTACTGTCAAAACTGCTGTATAAATGAGATAACTAATGGTGAAATTCAAAATATTTTTACCGTGCAAGTCAACATTGGCATTAGTATCCTTATTTAATATCCACATTACCACAGGGGCAATAAATCCTGCCAATGGAATTGTCAGACCCAAAAATTGCGACAAGTGCATCAACATCAAATAAGTGTTCTCGGCAAGCCCAAAGAGTGGTTTAGCTCCGATAGATGATGAAGATGTAGTTGTATCGTTGAGAATTTTTTCTTTCTCACGCTGATATTCCTCTTCAGTGATACTTCCTTTTTCACGAAGTTCATCTAAAATTTTTAAATCTTCGTATTTCATAAATATGGGAATTAAAGGGTTAATAAACTATCGATTACCGATACCATCTGCTTAAATTCTTCTTCTTCAAACAAGCGAGTAAGCATCACAATTTTGCCATCACGGTTGATAATAATGTTACGCGTAATTCCCGCATCTTTTTCAGCATAAAGTCCGAAAATGCTCGCATCCAAATCCATTCCGATGGGATAAGTAACGCCTGTTGCATCGCGCAAAACCTGAATTTTATCAGCCGGTTCTTCTCTATCAATTCCGTATAAAGCAAATTGTGGATTATCTTTATATTTCAGCCAAATATCTTTTTCGATAAACGGCATTTCTTTTCGACAAACTCCACACCAACTCGCTGTAAATTGCAACATTATCACTTTTCCGCGCAAATCCGATAATTTTACTTTTCCGCCTTCGGGAAGCGCCATTTCAAAATCGGGTGCCATGTCGCCCACTTTCACCAAATATTGGCGATCGTCAGTTTCTTGAACAACTTGTGCCGTGTCTTGATTAGTTGCATTATCGCTGCTTTTTTTTGCGGAAAAATTACATGCTGTGAATAACGAAACAGCTAAAAAGGTAATAAGTAATTGTTTAAGCATAACACTATAATAGTTTTCAAAATTAAGTTTTTTTACTCTAAGCTCTTTGCCTATTCTTTTACAAAGATAGTTTTTTTTCTCGTTTTTGGAATTTTTTATATAGAAATAAAGCGATAAAAAATGCAGCCAAAGAACCAAGAACATTAGCTATGAAATCAGCCATTTCCGCACTTCGTGAACGAAAAATATATTTCTGCATCAGCTCAATAGCGGCTCCATAGATTATAGGCAGTATAACTCCCCAAAAAATCCAACGTTTAATTTTAGGTTTGCCGTTATGCAATCGAAAATAATCGAACAAAGAGACAGCCGACAATACAAAAAACATCCCGAAATGAGCAACTTTATCCCAAGGAATAATTTGCGGAAGCCGAGGAACATTATCGGAACTAATCAAACAGGTTACGGTAAAAATTAAAAATCCAACAAAAGCAGGAAGAAGTATATAGCGAAGATAATTATTCATACACGAACAATATTTTATAAAAAACGTCTCAAAGATAATTGAAAAACACCACTTCACGTTCAATTTTAAAAACATATAACTAAAACAATCTTATAATTTCCTGAAAAATTCGTTTCTTTGTCAACTAAATATAAAAAACAATATAAAACGATTGTTTTCGGATAACTTTGAATATGAAAAAAAATATTTTTCTTTTATTAATCGTGTTTTTAACGATAAATGTTAAAGCTCAAACTACGCAAACCGATAAAAATCAACGATATTTCGATATCAACAAAAGCATCGATATTTTCAACTCCGTGATTCGAGAATTGGATATGTTTTATGTGGACAGCCTGAAAGTGGATAGTTTGGTGAACGGAACCATCCGAAACATGCTGGCAAGAATGGATCCGTACACGGAATATTACACCGAAGAGAATATCGGCGACCTGCAATTTATGACTACCGGCGAGTATGGAGGAATTGGATCGATAATTTCCTACAACAACAATCAGGTAATTATAAACGAGCCGTACAAAGGGCTTCCGGCAGATAAAGCAGGATTGAAAGCCGGCGATGCCATTTTGGAAATCGACGGTACCGATATGCGAAAAGCCACGGTGAAAGATGTGAGCGATAAACTGAAAGGAACTCCGGGAACACCGTTGAAACTAAAAATTCAGCGACCGGGTGAAAACAAACCCCGCGAATTAACTATCGTTCGCGAAAAAATAGAAATGGATCCAATTACCTACTCTACCGTAATGGACGATAAAGTTGGATATTTGCATTATTCCGGATTTACCAACGGAAGCTCAAATCGGGTGAAAGAAACTATTTTGGATTTAAAGAAAAAGGGCGCCGAATCGTTAGTTATCGACCTTCGTGGAAATGGTGGTGGAATTTTGGACGAAGCCGTTAATATTGTCAATTTCTTTGTTCGCAAAGGCTTAGAAATTGTTTCTACCAAAGGAAAAGTAAAACAATGGGACAGATCGTACCGCACTCAAAATCAACCAATAGATACGCTTATGCCAATTATTGTACTGATTGATACGGGATCGGCTTCCGCATCCGAAATTGTTGCCGGCTCATTGCAAGATTTAGATCGCGCTGTTATTATCGGTAATCGCTCCTTTGGAAAAGGTTTGGTGCAAACACCGCGTGATTTACCTTATGGTGGAAACATCAAAATCACTACATCGAAATATTATATTCCGAGCGGGCGTTGTATCCAAGCACTGGATTATTCGCACCGCAACCCCGATGGAAGCGTTGCACGTGTTCCAGATAGCCTGACCAACGTTTTCAAAACCAAGAACGGACGAGAAGTTCGCGATGGCGGCGGTATTACTCCGGATTACGTTATTCCACAAGAAAAAGGCGGTACAATTGGTTATTATTTAATTACCGAGAATATTATTTTCGATTACGTAACCAATTGGGTAATAAAACATAAGACTATTGCATCGCCCGAAAGTTTTCATCTATCTGATGCTGATTATGAGCAATTTAAGCAATTTGTGAAAACTAAAGATTTTAGATACGACCAAATGAGTAATCGCTCACTGCAATCGTTGAAAAACATTATGGAGTTCGAAGGATATTTTGACACTGCTTCGAATGAATTTAAAGCATTGGAAAATAAGCTGCAACCCAATCTCAATCGTGATTTGGAGCTTTTCAAGAAAGACATTAAGCAAATGATTGAAACTGAAATTGTTCAACGTTATTACTACAAAGAAGGTGTATTAAAATATGAACTCCAAGATGATCCGGCATTAAAAAAAGCAAAAGAAGTGCTAAAAGACAAGCAGCTTTATATTTACACACTTCACCCAAAGCCGGCAAATATGCCACCCGCAAAAGAAATAAAAGAAAAATTAGAAAATCAATATTCGTAAAAAGCTAAATAATTATGTTATTAACAAAAAATAAAGTCAAAGAACAAATTGAGCTATTTCCCGATGAATTTTCGTTGGATTTATTAGTCGAAAGACTTATTTTATTGCAAAAAATAGAAAATGGAATAGAACAGTCTGATAATAATGATGTTATAGCAGAGGGAGAATTGGATAAAGAAATTGAAGAATGGTTCAAATAAATTGGACACAGCAGGCAAAAGTTGATTTGAAAGAAATTTCGGATTACATAGCTAAAGATTCAAAACGTTATGCCGAACTTGAAGTTAAACGGATCAGGAAAAGGACCGAAATTTTAAAAAAATTTGCCTTTGCCGGTAAAACTAACAAAGAAAAAGGTGATGAAAATATCCGTGAATTAATAGAAAGAAACTACAGAATCATATACAGAATTGTTCATAAACAACGTATTGATATTTTAACCGTTCATCACTCATCCAGAGATTTAAGCCAGAGAAATATTTTCTGAATCCATGCAACGAATTATCATAATTTTTCTTCTCCTATCTGTTTTCTCGCTTTCCCAAGCACAAGAAAAACGAGTAAATTTACTTTTCGCCGGCGATGCTATGCAACATCTTCCGCAAGTGCGCGCAGCACAAACCGAAACAGGATATAACTACGACTCTTGCTTTAATTTACTGAAAGAAAAAATATCATCGGTAGATATCGCTTGTGTTAATTTTGAGACCACGCTGGGCGGAAAACCGTATTCCGGCTATCCGCAATTCACTTCGCCCGATGAGTTTGCCTTCGGGCTGAAAGATGCGGGATTCGATGTTTTCTTTTTAGCAAACAATCACGTAATGGATAAAGGAAGAAAAGGTTTTGAAAGAACACTCAATGTACTGGATTCCATTGGAATAAAATATACCGGAGCCTTTAAATCGAAAAACACACGGGGTTTAAATTATCCGTTAATGGTGATTAAAAATGGTATCCGAATCGCTTTTTTAAATTATACGTACGGTACAAATGGAATTCCGGTTACCGCACCCAATATTGTAAACATTATAGATACGCTTCAAATAAAAAGCGATTTACAGCTAACTCAACTATATAATCCTGATATTATTATCGCCAATATGCATTGGGGCGACGAATACAGAACTTATCCAAACACAGAGCAGAAAAAACTTGCCGATTTTCTTTTCAAAAATGGCGTTAGAATCATTATCGGAAATCATCCGCACGTAGTGCAGCCATTGGTTTTCAACAAAGTTAATGATGAAATTGAGACAGTAGTTTATTATTCGCTTGGTAATTTTATTTCGAACCAACAAAAAGTAAATACCGATGGTGGCGCACTGGCTGAAATCGTTATCAGTAAAGCCGATGATAACAGTCCGGTAAAGATAGAATCGTGCGATTATTCATTAGTTTGGGTAAGAAAATATACCGAAAAAGAGAAGTTGAATTATACACTTATTCCGGTTGAAGAGCACAAAAAAACGGCAATTCCGGTACTGACTTCATCTGAATTGCAAAAAATGAATATCTTTGCAACTAACGCCGATAAAATAATTGGAAAGAAAAATTGATTTTTTAAGCTATGCCAACATTAGAATTTATTTTTCGTCTGCTTGCGGCAATGGCTGCCGGAGGAGTCGTGGGTTTGGAGCGCCAGATAAACAACAAAAGTGCCGGATTTCGTACCAATACCTTGGTATCGGTTGGTGCAAGTATTTACGTACTTATCAACGTAATGCTAACCGAAAATGGCGGTGATCCTACGCGGATAATCGGACAAATTGTAACGGGAATCGGTTTTCTGGGAGCCGGTGTTATTTTACATAGAGGCATTAATGTTCAAGGACTTACAACTGCGGCAACCATTTGGTGTAGTGCCGCTTTGGGTTCTCTTGCCGGATTGGGTTTATATATGGAACTTTTGATTTCCACCGTATTGATCATTCTTGTAAATACCGCGTTCAAAAAAGCCGATAAATGGTTTATGGGCGAAAGAAAAAATAAGTCTGATAAGAATGAACGTCCGTTTGAATAAAAAAATCATAGAACGAGCATTACTATAATTCCTGTGCACGATTTTTGTACTTTGCAATAGCCACTCAACGTTTTTTCATCAATTACCACTTTATTTTTTGCACTTGATGCGTGGATAAAAGTCAACTTTCCATTCTTCTTTTTATAGGCGAAGCCTGTATGTGTGGTGTCTAAACCTTTTATTGATGTGGTAAACGCAATCATTGCCATGTGTGGAATTTGCGATGCTTTCGATACTATTTTTTCTTTGGGAAGGTAGTAAAATCCTTTTCTTTTATTTATTTCATTTTCAATATTCTTGATTTTTTCAAGCATCTCATCATCGGTTTTCAAGGCATTGTAGGCTGAGCGGTGAGATGTCATAAAATCGATGATTTTTGTTTCCAAAACTCCACCCAATTGTTGGCTTTTTGCCGATAAAATTTTCTTTTCCACATTGTTGGTAATCCAATCAGATGTGTAATGTAGCCGTGAATCATAGCCATCAATAATTCCATTTCGATACCTGATTTGCCTTAATTGCGAGGCAAAATTATCAAACGATAAATCGTCAGATACAGCTGTATTAGCAAGAGCAATAACTGTTTCTATAAAAGTCACACAATCAAATTCCCGTAAATTTATTACTAATTTTTCGGTATCGTTTTTATCTAATGTACCTGCTACATAGGGTTTATCGAGAAAAAACTCTGCTGTTTTTTGTAGAACCTCTTCTTTTGATTTTGATTTGAAAAATTCAATGTATTTCGTGTACTGTTCGAAAACAATTTTATCCTTCGGTTCAAAATCTATTTCTTGTGTGAAAGCAGAAATAATGAACAAATAAGAAAATAAAAAGAAAGAAAAAGCAATTTTTTGTCGCATTTCTGATGTTTTTGAAGGTTTTAGTTACCAATTTATCGGTTCAATGCCGTTAGCCTGTAAATATGCATTTGTTTTACTAAAGTGCTTATTACCAAAAAATCCCCGATGCGCAGATAGCGGCGATGGATGTGGCGATTTCAACACAAGATGCTTGCTTGTGTCAATATTTTCTCCTTTTCGTTGCGCGTATGCGCCCCAAAGGATAAAAACCAGATTTTCGCGTTCGTTGGCCAAGTGATAAATGGCAGAATCGGTAAATTCTTCCCATCCTTTATGTTGGTGCGAGCCTGCTTGATGAGCACGAACCGTGAGCGTAGCATTCAGTAAAAGAACACCTTGTTTGCTCCACCGTTCCAGATTTCCGGATTTAGGAATGGGCGTGCCTAAGTCTTCGTGAATTTCTTTGTAAATATTGACCAACGATGGTGGAATTTGCACACCATCATTTACTGAAAAGCATAATCCATGTGCTTGTCCAGGTTCGTGATAAGGATCTTGTCCTACTACAACCACTTTTACTTTATCGAATGGACATTCATCAAAAGCGTTGAAAATCAGCTTCGCTGGTGGATAAATAGTTCTTGTGGAATATTCTTGACGAACAAAATCGGTTAACGATTTAAAATATGGTTTTTCAAATTCATCTTTCAGCCTCTGTTTCCAGCTTTCTTCAATTTTTACAGACATAATACAGGATTTTATTAGATATGTAAAAGTATAAAAAAAGTCTTGATTAGACAAAAGAACCAAGAGCCAAGAACAAGGACAGAAGTAAAATGATTGTAATTTATTAAGGCATAACTAAAAAATAGTTTTTTCAATCATCAACAACTGCCTAGTCTTTGTTCTTTACTCTCTTAAGGAACAAATTAGCAAAAAACTAATTATATGACTAAAAATAAGCTAATAAGGTCGCATTCTATGCGCATTCAAAGCTACTAAGGTTAAAAACAAAAAATAAGGTTTATAAAATCTATAAAACCTTATTTTCAACCAAATACCTTAGTAGGAATATGACACAGAACCCACACAAACCTTATTATCTTATTTTATGTTTCATCTAATTTTTTGAACGTAAAATCGTTCTGGAATGCTTGGCTCTAAAATCTTATATCAAAAAAATATCGTTTTCCGCAGCTTCTTTTCTCATTTCTCTCGGCCAGATACTTGCCTGAATTTCACCGATATGCGCTTTACGCAAATAATACATACACAAGCGAGACTGCCCTATTCCGCCGCCAATGGAAAGTGGAAGTTCATCGTTTATTAATCGCTTGTGAAAAAACAGGTTTAGTTTTTCTTCCTGATTTCTGATTTTTAGCTGTTTTTTCAAGGCTTCCTTATCCACTCGAATTCCCATTGATGATAGTTCTACCGCTCTTTCGAGCACAGAATTCCAAACAAGTAAATCACCATTTAATCCTTCAAAACCTTCTTCATTAAGTGTTGTCCAATCATCATAATCGGCTGCACGCCCGTCGTGAGGCTCTCCATTAGATAATTTTCCACCAATTCCTATAATAAAAATTGATCCATATTTTTTTGTTATGGCGTCTTCACGATCTTTTGGTGTCATATCAGGATATTTTTGCAACAACTCTTCGGCAGAAATAAACGTTATTTCGCGAGGAAGTTCGGGCTTTAATTCGGGAAAAGATTCATGTACCAGATATTCGGTACGAAGCATAGCGCTGTAAATTCGTTTTACGATATCTTTCAAGAAAGAAATACTCCTATCTTGCTTATCTATAGTTAATTCCCAATCCCATTGATCAACATATAGCGAGTGCAGGTTATCTAACTCTTCATCGGCGCGAATGGCATTCATATCGGTATAAATACCGTATCCCTTTTCAATTCCATAATCGGCAAGTGTCATTCTCTTCCATTTTGCCAACGAATGTACAATTTCAGCAAGCGTATCATTCATGTCTTTTATGGGAAAATTCACGGGGCGCTCTACACCATTAAGTTCATCATTTATTCCGGTTCCTTTCTCTACAAAAAGTGGCGCTGTAACACGCCTTAACCGCAGCTCTGATGCTAAGTTTTGTTGAAAAAAGTCTTTTATTTTTTTAATACCAAGCTCAGTTCTCTTTAAATTTAGAAGTGGTTTATAGCCTTTTGGGATAATTAAATTTGACATGATCCATCTTTTTGATAAATTAATTCGCAAAGATACACCAATTACTCAATTAGTCAAAAATAGTAAATATAAAAAACCATTTTGACTGATTATTGAGCGTAAAAAACAAAAAAGCACATCAAAGGTTAAGTTTACCTACTATTTCGCTGATTGATTTTATATTATGCCTGTCCATATAATCAACAATTCCATCGATCACTTTCATGGAAATTGTGGGATCGACAAAGTTATAAGTTCCTATTTGTATGGCAGTTGCCCCGGCAAGTATAAACTCAACAGCATCGGCAGTATTTGAAATTCCTCCCATCCCGATAATTGGAATTTTTACAGCATTATACACCTGCCAAACCATTCGCAACGCGATAGGTTTAATGCAAGAACCTGATAAACCTCCGGTTATTGTAGAAAGTTTCGGCTTTCTCGTTTCAGCATCAATAGCCATTCCTAGAAAAGTATTCACCAACGAAACGGAGTCGGCACCTTCATCTTCTACTGCACGAGCAATTTCCGTTATGTCTGTAACATTAGGCGATAATTTAACAATCAATGTTTTAGGATAAATCTTTCGCACCGCACGTGTCACCTGTGCTGCTGAAGCACAAGAAGTTCCAAACGCCATACCACCTTCTTTTACGTTGGGACAGGAGATATTAAGTTCAATAGCCGGAACTTTCTCCAAATCGATCAACCGCTCCGTGCATTTAATATAATCTTCTACGGTTGAGCCGGATACATTAACAATAATGCGTGTATTATAATCTTTTATCGTAGGATAAATATGCTCAACAAAATAATCCACACCTTTGTTTTGTAAGCCAACAGCATTAAGCATTCCGGATGCAGTTTCGGCCATTCTTGGATAATTGTTCCCTTGTCGTGGCTCCAATGTTGTTCCTTTTACAAAAATTCCTCCAAGGCGGTTTAAATCAATAAAATCGGCATATTCCGTACCGTAACCAAAGGTTCCCGATGCAGTAGTTACCGGATTCTGCAACTCCAGGTTTCCAATATTTACTTTTAATCTATCCATTTGAGTTCGTTGATGTTAAAAACAGGTCCTTCGGTGCAGGTGCAAAGGTTTCCTCTTGTTGTTTTTTCTACGCAGCACAAGCAAGCACCGAAGCCACAGGCCATTAAATTTTCCAAAGATGCTTCACAAGCTATTTTATTCTTCTGAGCATATTTTGCTACGGCAACCATCATGGGTTTGGGTCCACAGGTGTAAATAAAATCATATTTATTTTTCTGTAAAACAGAATGATGCGTTACAAATCCTTTTTCGCCATGCGATCCGTCTTCCGTGGTACAGTAAACAGTTCCCAGCTTTTCGAAATCGTTTAACTGTAAAATATCCTTTTGTGAACGTCCGCCTAACAAAAAATTGGGTAAAAATCCTTTTTCACTGAGTTTTTCACCAAGAAAAAGCATGGGCGCGATGCCAACGCCACCGCCTATGAGCAAAAAATTGCCATTTTCACGAGGAATAGTGAAAGAATTTCCTAATGGAAAAACAATATTCAATTTTTGCCCAACCGGTGTTTCACATATTTTGCGTGTTCCTTCTCCAACTTGTTGAATTAACAACCACATTTCGTTGTTTTTCTTATCAAAAAAATTGATGGAAATAGGTCTCCGTAAAAACACATTTGCCGAATTTTCAACTAAAATTTGAACAAATTGTCCGGGAAACATTTCCGGAAGCGGTTCGTTATTAGCGGGTTTTACTTTTAGCAGATTATTCTGATAATTCAGCGGTTCGTTGTAAATAACTATGAAATCGACTACTTTCATTCAAAAAATCTTTTATGAGCACAAAGTTACACGATAATTTTCAATTCTTGTGCAGGCATTTTAAATAAAACCAGATTTGTATTTATTGAGCAGAATGGGGAATGAAGGTTTCAAAAGTGCTGTCGTTATAATAAATAATTATTTGACTAATTTTTTTGTTATAACTTTTTTGAATATTAATAACTTTATTTTCTGTTACTTGAGTATCATTTTCAGGCTTATTAACTTCAATTCTTTCTGTTTTTGCAACAACATCGCGCTCTTGGGGCGAAATAATGGGGTTCTGATTGAATAAATCGTGCTCTTTGGGTATAGAGTTGATGTCAAATTCATCTTTATACATTTGCCCGAAGCCATTTATCAACCATTCGGTATTAATATGCGGCATTTCTGATAGAATCTTAGAAACAATATCAAGGCTCGGATTATTTCTTCCATTTAAAATATGAGAAATATTAGCACGATTAATCTGCAGTTTATCGGCAAACCTTGCCGGTGTTAGATTCTCATTCTCCATAATCTGTTTAATTCGCTCTCTCATAATATAAGAATATAAAATTATGAATAAATATTCGCCTTATTGTTTCAATACAAATGTATAAAATAATATTTACAAATGAAAATTATCGTGAGATATATTTGTTAACAGTAATGGCATCCTTGGTAATAAACATTTGTAATCAAATGTAAAAGCACAATTGTGATTTAATTAATAATATGTGAAATAAAAACTTTACATTATTATTATAATTATCTAATAAATAGCGATATAGCTAGTTGCTTAACTTGTTTTTTAACGAATAATTCTTATATTATCAATTCTTGGAACTCATTTTTTAATCAATCACTTTAAACTAATGATATAAATACTTGATCTAATGCGAAATACATATAACAAAATGCTTGATTAATAATTTGTTAAAAGTAAAAGTAAACAATTGCAATACTTATATAAACATTTGTAATCACAATACAAGGGCTTACAAATATTCCATTATTGCTATTTTGATATACAAAAGTAAATTAACTTTGTCGGAAAAATTGTAACTAATTATACAACAACAGTTGAAAAAATATTAATATGGCAACATAAATATCAAATATGCTTCAAAAAAAACTTTATTAATCCACAGAATTTGTCTGAATATCTCCAAAAACAAAAAAACAGCTACTCTATTATTTTAAGTAAAAAATAATCAATTCTCATAAACTTATAACTACTGTACAATTATTGATTATCAATTATTTGTCTTATAAAATTAATGTTGAGAAAAGTAGTCAGATAAAATAGAATAGCGTAAAGTATGAAATGTTGAGAAAAATGATTTAATTTGTGGAACTATAAGCAACTGCTTTGAATCCGTCAAAACAATTTCTAAAACATAAAAAGAAATGAAAAAAGGTATAATTTCAATTTTACTTCTCGTTTTTGTTGCATTTGTATATGCGCAGACCGGTAAACAAAAAAATCTTTATGATTTTAAAGTTAACGATATTGATGGTAAAGAATTTGATTTAGCACAACTCAAAGGTAAAAAAGTAATGATAGTGAATGTTGCATCAAAATGTGGATTCACACCACAATATAAATTACTCCAAGAATTGTACGAAGAGTATAAAGATACGGGCTTTGTTATCATTGGATTTCCGGCAAACAATTTCAGAGGACAAGAGCCTGGAACAAATAAAGAAATAAAGGAGTTTTGCACGCTAAACTATGGCGTTACTTTTCCGATAATGGAAAAAATAAGTGTTGCAGGAAACGATCAAGCTCCTATTTATAGGTGGTTGACTAAAAAATCGGAAAATGGAAAAGTCGATCGGAAAGTTATCTGGAACTTTCAAAAGTTTCTGATTGATGAAGAAGGAAATTTAGTAAATGTTGTCATGCCAATGAAAAGCCCCAAAAGTAAGGTTATTCTTAAATGGTTAGCAAAAAACTAATGCATTATTTTGTAAACCAATTCTTTAATCAACTCACCAGGCGAAGCCGAAATATTGTCGATCCCTTTAGATTTTCCATCAAAAATACGTAAGTATGAGATAATATCCATTACTTTGGCGGCATTGTAATTTCGCAAACCGGACATATAATCGCGAGCAAAAAACGATGATCTCAAGTTAAGAGCCGACATCACATTTTGCTCGTTTTTTTGTGGCAACCAATAGCATTCTAACAAATTACTAAAATAATTGAACAAAACCGATAAAGTAACAACATTGGGATTATCTTTCTGATTTTTGCCAAAATAATCAACTATTGTATTGGCTTTTAGAATATTTTTTTCAGCTATTGCTTTCAGCAACTCAAAATTGTTGTAATCTTTGCTTACTCCTACATTTTTTTCAATGAGTTCAGAAGTAACCGTATTGGAGCCTTCGGGAAGGGAAACTTCCAATTTTTGAAGCTCCTGAATCAGTTTACTAATATCATTTCCAACAAAATCGGTAATCATTTGAGCCGATTTTTCATCGATTTTAATATTCTTTTCTGAGAAATAGTTTTTGATAAAAGCAGGAATTTGGTTTTCGTACCACTTTTTCGACTCAAACACTACTCCACCGTTCTTCTCAATATTCTTTATTACAGCTTTCCTCTTATCTACCGAACCGTGTTTGTAGCTGATAACCAAAACAGTGCTTTTCAATGGATTTTTTGCGTAAGAATCCAACAGCTCAAATTTATTCAATTCCTGCGCTTCTTTTACAACAATAAGTTGGTATTCAGACATCATTGGAAAACGACGTGCAGCAGCAACAATATTATTCACATCAGAATCTACGCCATAAAAAGTAAGCATATTGAAATCTCTTTCGGTTTCGGTCAAAACTTTCTCAGACAATAGTTCCGTTAATTGATCGATAAAATAGGCTTCGTCCCCCATTAGCAAATAAATAGGAGCAAAATTCCGGTTGAAAATATCTTTTTTTAAAGTATCAAATGTAACGTTAGCCATAAAATAATTAATTGCTTCGCATAAATCATTAGAATAATTCAACTGTCAGCGAACAGTCGTATTCCTTACCAGTCAAATCTCAGGTGTTTTACCGTAGAACCTTTGTTGATAAGTGTAGTGAGCGATTTAATACCAATTTTCACATGCTCTTCTACAAAGTTTTCGGTAATAATTTTATCACTTTTATCGGTTTTTACTCCCGTAGAAATCATCGGTTGATCAGAAATCAACAGTAACGCTCCCGTTGGAATATGATTGGCAAAACCGCACGTAAATAATGTTGCCGTCTCCATATCCACAGCCATTACACGCAATTTTCGCAAGTAGTTTTTGAATTCATCATCGTATTCCCAAACTCGGCGATTTGTGGTGTAAACTGTTCCTGTCCAGTAATCGCGTCCAAAATCTCGAATATTAGACGAGACGGCACGCATAAGGCTAAACGCCGGGAGTGAAGGTACTTCGGGTGGAAAATAATCGTTTGATGTTCCTTCGCCTCTAATGGCGGCAATAGGTAAAATATAATCGCCCAAATCGTTTTGTGCTTTTATACCGCCACATTTTCCAAGAAATAAAACCGCCGTTGGCGAAATAGCACTCAGTAAATCCATAATGGTAGCAGCATTAGCACTACCCATACCAAAATTTATGATGGTAACGCCATTGGATGATGCGCTTGGCATATTAGCATCCAATCCCAAAATGGGAACATTGAAATGATTGGCGAAAATTTCAACGTATTTTTGAAAATTAGTCAACAAAATAAACTTCGTGAAATCTTCCAACGAACGTTTTGTATAACGTGGTAGCCAATTTTCAACAATTTCTTGCTTAGTTCTCATATTTCATTTACTTTTGTCTAATCGCTTTCTTTCCTAATGAACAAAGATAATATATGTACGCATTAAATTTGCCAACTTTTGATGCAAAAATCCGAAAAACTCCCAACGGCTTCGATATTTTCGATCCTTTACGTCGAAAATATGTGTCGATGACACCCGAAGAATGGGTGCGCCAACATTTCGTACATTACCTGATTTCGGAGAAAGGTTATCCCGCTTCTTTAATGGCAAATGAAGCAATGATTAAGTTAAACTCGCTCACAAAACGTTGCGATACAGTTGTTTATAATAACAATCTTGAACCGTTGGTTATTTGTGAATTTAAGAAGCCGGAGGTGGAAATTACACAACAAGTTTTTGATCAAGTGATACGGTACAATATAGTGCTGAAAGTGAAATACTTGATTGTTTCGAACGGGATATCGCACTATTGCTGTAAAATGAATTACGATGATATGTCGTTCGATTATTTACTTGAAATCCCAAAATTTCAAGATTTATAAATCCGTCAAACCGCTTCAAGCGTTCAGACAGTGACATAAGATGCTACACATACATCGTCTTTACGATTTCTTCAAAACATAAAGTTGGAAGTTTTCATATCGTTTCACGACCACTTCATCTCCTTTTTCTATAAAATCCTTCAACGATACTGCATCATAGTACTGATCTCCCACCCTAACTTTTCCCGATGGTCGAAGTACAGTTGATGCAATTCCGCTTTGCCCAACTAAAGTTAGCGGTTCCATCGGTACAGAAACAAAACCTTCCTGATCGGAAACCAAAGCTACTCTACTGAAAATACCCGGCCGACCAATTCGGCTCGACAAGTAAATTATTAAAGTCAATCCCATTCCTATTCCTGCAAAAACTATCATTATTGCCCTGAATAATTGTCGAACGGACAAACCACTGAAATCGAAATGAATATTGCCTACTAAAGCAAGTATTAGTGCAGTAAACACGAGAATTATTCCCGAAATTCCGGCAACTCCAAACCCGGGAATCACAAAAATCTCAAAGACTATAAGAATTAAACCCAGTACAAACAACAACACTTCCCAGTTTTGGGCATAGCCGGTTAAATAAAGCGGCGTGAAATACAAAATGGCTGCCGTTACCGCTATAGCGGTTGGGAAACCAATTCCCGGTGTTTGTAATTCAAAATAAATACCACCGATAATCAGCATAATCAGAATGGCTTGTAATACACCGTTCATCAAAAAACCTTTTATCTTATCGTAAAATGTCGGATTGTATGTTTCAATATTGTAGTCCGTATAACCTAAATGCTGAACCGCAATTTGATTGATATTTTCCACAATTCCGTCGCAATAATTTAGTTCAACTGCCTGACTTGCCGTAAGTGTCAAAATTTGCGTAGAATCGGCAAAACCCGGAATTACTACTCGTTCATCCACCATAGCTTCAGCTATTTTCGGATCTCGCCGCCACTCCACTACCGTGTCTTTATTCTGAATAATTGTATCTCTGCCATGACTTTCGGCTGTTGCCCGCATCATTCCGCGCATATATGATTGATATTTGTCAGGCGCTTTAGATCCATCTTGTCCGCTCACCACAGTTGCTGCACCTATCGACGCACTGCTCCGCATGAAAATACTGTCGCAAGCAATAGAAATAAGTGCTCCGGCAGAGGCTGCATTGTTATCGATAAAAACATAAACCGGAAGCGGAAAATTCAAAATTGCTGTTCGCATAGAATCGGCTTCCACAACCGCACCTCCATAAGTATTCATATGAAGCAGCAGACAATTGGCTTTTTTATTCAAAGCATCGTGCATGCCGTTTTGAAGATACACCCAGGTATTGCTTCCTATATTCTCTTTAATATTGATTTTGTAAATCAGAGGTTTAGAATCTTGAGCGTAAATCGCATTGATAAACAAAATGAAGAATAAAATGAAGATTTGTTTGATATTTTTCATTTTTTTAAGAGGCTTTATTTTTACAAAGATAGCGGTTTTTAAGTTCTAATGTTTCGATTTATAAAAAAACTAAGTATATTTGTCTTTTTAAATTTAAATCTACTATGTTTAAAATCTTAGTCAGTTTAGGCTCAAATATATATTCAAAACAAAATATAGATAAGGCAAAAAGGATGCTTGCCTATTATTTCCCTGATGTAATGTTTAGCCAATCAGTAATAACTATTGAGGAAGATGAGAGAAACTTTTTTCCGTTTCGCAATGTTTTAGCGGTTTTCAATAACGAGTTACCGCCGGAAGAAATTGTTCAGAAGTTGAAATCTATTGAATTTGCCATGGGAAGACAGCCCAAAGATAAAGAAATGGGAAAAATTATTATTGATATAGATTTACTCCAATACGGAGACCAAATACTTCGCCCCGAAGACTATGAAAAGGAATATGTGCAAACACTATTAAAAGAAATAAGTATGGATAAAGCTGATTAGTGTATCATTAATTTTGCTAAAAAACATATTTGCCTCTTTTATAGCCTGCACTCTATACCTTAATTCACTCTTTCAACCGATTTTACACCTTTTACCGCTCTTAGTTTTTTCATTAATTGCTCCAGCATGGATGTGTTTGCCAGCATTACAGCAATGTTTCCTTGAAACAAGCCGTCGTTTGAGTCGATAGAAATAGAGCGCATTTGTACTCCGTTTTCTTTTGAAATTATCGACATTAGGTTAGCTACAATATTGAACTGGTCGTTGCCAATAACACGCAAAACGGACGTATAACTTGCCGTTCCCGAAGTTTTTCCCGACCAACGGGCTTTTAAAATCCGATAACCGAAACGAGAAAAAAGATCGTGAGCGTTGGGGCAGTTTATTCGATGGATTTTTATGCCCTGTGATGATACAAATCCAAAAATTTCATCACCGTAAATAGGATTACAACATTTTGCTAACCGATAATCCACTCCCGTCAGGTTTTGATCGATAATAAGTTCATCAGTGCTTTTTACTTCTTGCGAATAGGGCTTCATTATAAAACTATCTGCACTCGTAGCAAAAGATAAATCTTTGTGTTCATGCTCCTTATCTCCAAGTTCCAAATAACGATCCATCACCCAATTTACTTCAAGTTTTTCGGCGGCAATATCAATATAAAAGTCGGTTACGGTTTTATATTTTAGCTTTTTTATCAGCTGCATCAATAGCGAATCCTCCAAATCGATTTTCCGATTTTTCATTCGGCGCAATAACATTTCTTTTGCAATGTCAACTTGCTTACCGGCTTCTTCTTTGAGCAACTGGCGGATTCGAGTTTTGGCTTTTGAAGTTACCACATAGTTCAGCCAGTCTTGTTTGGGCGATTGGTGCGATGATGAATTTATCTCAACCTGATCACCGCTTTTGAGCATGTGTTTTATCGGTACATTCTTTCCATTCACCTTTCCCGAAATACAGGTTGCTCCCAGCTTTGTATGAATTGCAAAAGCAAAATCGAGTACAGATGCACCTTTGGGCAATTTAAAAAGATCGCCTTTGGGTGTAAAAACAAAAATTTCCTCATCGTATAAGTCAAGCTTGAAATCACCCAGTTTGTCTTTGATATCTACATCTTTGTTTTCAAGCGATTCTCGCAACGATTTCAACCAATCGTCAAGCGTGGATTCTTCTTTTACTCCTTTATATTTCCAGTGTGCCGCCAATCCGCGTTCGGCAATTTCATCCATGCGGCGTGTGCGAATTTGCACTTCCACCCATTTCGAAGCAGGTCCCATCACAGTAATGTGTAACGACTCATATCCATTGCTTTTGGGAATGGAAAGCCAGTCTTTCAATCGCTTAGGGTTGGGTTGATACATATCCGTGATGATGGAATATACTTGCCAGCAGTGCGCTTTTTCCATCTCCGTAGGAGAATCAAGAATAATGCGAATGGCAAAAAGGTCGTAAATATTCTCGAATTCAATTTTTTGCTTCTTGAGCTTGTTATTGATGGAATGGATGGATTTGGTGCGACCTTTAATATCGTATTTCAGATTAGTTTTGTCGAGCTGCTCTTTCAACGGATTGATAAATTCTTCGATATATTTGTCGCGTGAACGCTTGGTTTCGTTAAGTTTTCGGGCGATAAAGTCGTAAGTTTCTCGGTCGGTATATTTCAACGACAAGTCTTCTAATTCCGATTTGATAGTATATAAACCCAATCGGTGTGCCAAAGGCGCATACAAATATGCAGACTCCACGGACAGGTTCAATCGCTGTTCTGAGGCAAGCTCTTTTGCATCGCGCATCAAAAGCAATTGTTCTGCTAATAGGATAAAAACCACCCGAATATCTTCGGCAATGGAAAGCAGCAGTTTGATATAGTTTTCCGATTCAACACGCGATTTCTTCTCGGCTAAATCGTTCACCTTTTTCAATCCTCGAACAATTACCACTACCTCTTCGTCAAAATTTTTTCTAATATCATCTATTGTTAAATGCCCATTCAAAACGGATCTAAACAGCAAAACCGCACAAACTACCGCCTGCTTCAATCCAATCTCATCAACCAAAATCACTGCCGTTTTCATATCGAAGACAAGATTATTCAACGCGCTTCCAGAAGTTTCGGCAATAGATTTTTGCAGAGAATCTTTCAATATTGTTTTCAATAGATTTGTTTTCTGCATACTCCACTTCTGTCGAAATAGTGCATACAACTTTCGATGTAGAAAAATATATTTGTCTATGTAGATATTGAGTTCAGCTTTCATTTTGTCATTCCAAAGACTGGTTTAAAATGCAAAATTACAATTATTGTTTAAAATAAATACAGTTTAGAGGAAATTTAGATACTTCAACAACTTTTCTATAAAACAAAATTACATTTTTTACAAAAAATACAATTAGAAAGTGTAAGATTGGATTTGTAGCAGCAAATTGAGTATATTTGCTGCTACATTACACCCTAAAGTTTTTATGCGAAAAATAGCTTTTTTACTACTCTTTTTTCCTTTATTTTTGTTTTCCCAACAAAGCGAAACAATTTCTCTGAACCATGGTTGGCAATTTTCACAAACCGATAAAAACGAATGGTACAATGCCGAAGTTCCTGGCTCAGTACAGCGCGATTTAGTTCGTCACAAGGTTTTACCCGACCCGTTTTACGGAACCAACGAAAAACTAATTCAATGGGTGGAAGACAAAAACTGGGATTTTCGGAAAACATTTACCATTACTGCTGAGCAACTTAAGCATGATGACGTAATTATTTTTTTCGAAGGATTGGACACACATGCCGATGTTTTTCTGAACGGCTCACGCATTTTGCGTTCCGAAAACATGTTTGTGGGACACAAAATATCGGTAAAAAACATACTTAAAGAGGGCGAAAACAGTTTGTATATAAGGTTTTACTCTCCCATACAATCCATGATGCCCACACGCTTAACCGTAGGTTATGATTATCCAGCCGGAAACGACCATCGTGACGAAAAGTTGAGTGTTTATAACAGAAAAGCGCCGTATCATTTCGGTTGGGATTGGGGAATACGCATTGTGCAAATGGGAATATGGAAACCCGTGTTGCTCACGTTTTACAACACGGCGCGCATCGATGATTTCTACGTGAAGCAAAACCGCGTTACGCGTAAAAAAGCCGAAACGGAAAATATCATCGAAATTGTTGCTCACGAAGATATTACCACTACCGTGAAAGTTACCGCTTCGTATAAAAAAATAAAATATGCCGAAAACTCAAAAGAGATTTTACTTAAAAAAGGTGTCAATAAAATATCGCTTCCCTTAGTTATCGAAAATCCCTTGTTGTGGATGCCTGTAAATTGGGGCAAACAATATCTGTACGATTTTTCGGTAGAAATAACCACTAATAATCAGCTTATTAATGAAAAAACAGAAAAAATTGGTTTGCGCTCGGTGCGACTCGTACAAGAACCCGATAAACACGGACATTCGTTTTATTTCGAGGTTAACGGTACGCCACTCTTTGCCAAAGGAACTAATTATATTCCCGGCGAAATATTCACTTCGCAACAAGACCCGGCATATTACACCAAACTTTTCGATAATATTGAAGCAGCAAACATGAACTTTGTTCGCGTTTGGGGCGGCGGCATTTATGAAAATAATGAATTTTACCGCCAAGCCGATGAGCGCGGCATCCTCGTGTGGCAGGATTTTATTTTCGGGTGCGTGCCCTACCCGTCTGACGATGTATTTTTAACAAACGTGAAAGAAGAAGCCGTTTACAATATTAAACGTCTGCGCAATCATGCGTCACTCGCATTTTGGTGCGGCAACAACGAGGTGGAAGAAGGACTGAAATTCTGGGGTTGGGACAAACAATATCCACCCGAAGTGATGAAAATGTGGTTTGATGGATACGAAAAAACATTCCGCCAACTCCTTCCCGATTTGCTCAACCAATATGACGGAACACGCAGCTACATTCACGGATCGCCCTACATTCCCAACTGGGGAAAACCCGAAACATTTGCCCACAGCGATGTGCACGATTGGGGCTTGTGGTATGGACATATGCCGTTTGAAGCGTTAGCCGACCGCTTGCCACGCTTTGCGAGCGAGTTTGGCTTCCAGTCGTTTCCCGAAATGAAAACCATTCGCTCTTTCGCACCTGATTCTGCTCAATGGCACTTGGAAAGCGAAGTGATGAAAGTGCACCAAAAAGCGTCCACGGGCAATTCACTCATCAAAAAATATATGGATATGTACTATCACGAGCCCAAAAACTTTGAGGATTTTGTTTATATCGGTCTTATAATGCAGGGAAACGGCATGGAAGAATCGGTGGAAGCCATGCGTCGCGGCCGTCCTTATTGCATGGGCGCGCTCTATTGGCAGATAAACGATTCGTGGCCCGTGGTTTCGTGGTCGAGCATCGATTATTACGGCAACTGGAAAGCGCAGCACTACCGCATGCGCAACGTGTTTGCGCCATTAGCGCTGGGCGTAAAATTCAAAGACAATCAGCTTAATTACTATACAATGTCCGATTATCTCAACGATAAGGATAATCTACAACTAACTATTCAAATAGTGGATTTTACGAAAGGCGTAATAAAACAATTTAAAGAAAAAATAAATGCTAAAGCCAATTCAAGCAATATTGTAAAAACAATCGATATTACCACGCTGATGTCGGAAACGGATAAAACCAATACCATGCTTCGCGCGTGGCTGAGCGATGGTAAAGATAAAGTAATTTCTACCAAAGATTATTTCTTCTATTGGCCTAATAAATTGAATTTGCCCGAAACAAATGTAAGGACTTCAATAAAGTATGCCGATGGAAAATATACCGTTACACTCACGAGCAAAAAGTTGGCAAAAGATGTTTTTGTGGAAATTCCCATTATGGGAGCAAAATTCTCGGATAACTTCGTAAATTTGTTGCCGAATGAGAAAAAAGTTATCGAAATCACTTCTCCCGAACTTAAAGCTTCGGCAAAAACGCCGATAACGGTGAAACATGTGAGAGAAACGTATTGAAAACTTTAAACTTTGAAATAAATGAAATCATTAAAAGAATTATATCGCATTGGTAATGGACCGTCGAGTAGTCATACGATGGGTCCCAAAAAAGCTGCGGAGCTATTTTTGGAAAGAACGCCCGAAGCTAAAAAATACGTGGTAACTCTTTATGGAAGCTTAGCAGCTACCGGAAAAGGACACTTAACCGATGCTGCCATTTTGAAAGTTTTGGAACCACACGCACCTACCACTATCGAGTGGCTACCCAAAACATTTTTACCATTCCATCCCAATGCCATGAAATACGACGCTTTTGATGCCGAAGGCAAGAATTTTGACTCGTGGATGGTTTACAGCATAGGTGGCGGTACGTTAAGTGATGGAGAAAATATTGTAGGGTTGTCCGAATCGGCACAGAAAGATATTTATCCAATGACAAACATTGCCGATATTCAGGCATGGTGCGAAGCAAATGGCAGAACATACTGGGAATATGTAGAAATGCACGAAGATCCTGATCTTTGGGATCATTTGCGCAACGTGTGGCGAGTGATGAAAACTGCCGTAAAAAGCGGATTGGAAAATGAAGGAGTTTTACCCGGCCCATTAAATTTACAGCGTAAAGCGGCATCGTATTTTATAAAAGCCAAAGGTTATAAAGCATCGCTACAATCGCGCGGCTTAGTTTTTGCTTATGCGTTGGCGGTTTCGGAAGAGAATGCAGCAGGTGGTGAAATTGTTACTGCACCCACCTGTGGTTCTTGTGGTGTGTTACCTGCCGTGCTATACCATTTGGAGGAGAGTCGTGATTTTAATGAAATCCGTATTTTGCGTGCGTTAGCCACAGCCGGATTATTTGGAAATGTAGTGAAACAAAATGCATCAATATCGGGTGCAGAAGTCGGCTGTCAAGGCGAAGTGGGCGTTGCCTGCTCAATGGCGGCTGCAGCTGCCAGCCAACTATTCGGTGGTAGTCCTGCACAAATTGAATATGCCGCCGAAATGGGATTGGAACATCATTTGGGAATGACGTGCGACCCAATTTGCGGATTAGTTCAAATTCCGTGTATCGAACGAAATGCTTATGCTGCTGCTCGTGCCATGGATGCCAATCTGTATTCGTCGTTTACAGACGGCACACATTTGGTATCGTTTGACCGTGTGGTAGAGGTAATGAAACAAACCGGACACGATTTGCCATCGCTATACAAAGAAACCGGTGAAGGTGGATTGGCAAGGGATTATAAGAGGATGAGTAATTGAAATAGTCGCATCGCGAGAAGTTTTCATTATGAAATAATAAACCGGCAGAGCACTTAATATGGCTCTGCCGATTTTATTTTCAATTATTTTAACAAGATCCGGTTACTAATTTCTAAAAAGTCAATAACAGTTCAACAGTAAATTTATCAGAGTCCATTTCTTCGTAAAGACTCAATATATCAAGCTTTTTATTTACGAAATACCACTCGTAATCGAACCGTAATATCGATGAAAAATATTTTTTCGTGAGTCCTAATCCAAGCCCCACAGTTAACCTATTTACATCAAATCCACTCTTTTTCAAATGTTTATCTATAGCATCCCATCGTATAGCCGGTACAATATTTTTAAAATAGAAAGTTTCTTTCAACGGAAAAACATAAGCGCCTTGCACGTAGTAAGAAAGCATTTGATCTTCAGCTACTTCTTTATTGTCACGTTTCATAAACTCCGTTTCTATTTTCCAATTTTCGGCTTCGTAGCGCAAGTCTGCTCCATAAAAAAGATAATGCACTTTGGGCGTGTTTAGGTAATCGTATAATTTAAATGTCGATCGCAAGCCCTTCATTTTACCTAATCCAAGACGAAAACCATACGATAACTTATCGCGCCAAACCGGATCATTAATGGTATTTCCATTAAATGCACCAAACTCTATGGAAATCGGAACTATTCCTGCCTGAAAATTATAATTGGCAAGCAAACCTATGTCGCGTGTACTCAAAAAATATTTACCTATAAATGGTCGATTGGCAAACATTAAGTTACCGGGCGAAACAGTATATGGATTAAACAAAGGAATGCCCGCTTGCCCCAGCGATAAAGTTAAACCATTGATGGGCTCAAAAGAGCCAAAAAGATCCAGTACTTTAAAACTGCCATTATCGCTCAACTCCAATTGCCCACGATAAGTAAAAGTGCTTGTAAGATGTCCGCGAATACCAACCCTGGAATTTCGTACCGAAAATCGTGATTTTCCGGTTTCCGAAGCGTATTCAAATTTATTTTTCATTACTCCATCTACTTTAAAAGTCGGATAGCGAACGGAATCGGTTTGTTGTGCCGATACGAGTAAGGAAAACATCATAAAAATGATGATTAATTGATTTTTTAATGACATAAATTGTTACCGTTTAGAATTTGGTATTTGATGACTATTTGATTTTTTAATTTTTCTATGTTTCTATTTCTTTGTTTCTGAAGACACACGACCGTGTGTCTCTACATCTATCATTTTCTTTTTGATATCCAGCCCCCAAAAATATCCGCCCAATCCACCATCGGAGCGGATAATGCGATGGCAGGGAATAATGTATGAGATGGGATTATCGCCAATAGCAGAACCTACTGCCCGAACGGCTTTGGGATTGTTTATGGTATCGGCAATTTTTTTATAAGTAGATAATTTTCCGATAGGAATTTCGAGTAACGCTTTCCAGACACTCATCTGAAAATCGGTTCCCGATATGTGTAATGGAAGTTTCGAAACTTTTTCGTTTTTAATGAAACTCAACACAAATTTATGTGAGTCCATCTTTTGTTCCTGAAATTCGGCTTTGGGGTAATTCTTTTTTAACGATATAAGCATCGCCTCTTTTTCTCCAAAACCTACATAACAAATTCCTTTTTGGGTGGAAGCAATAATAGCTAAACCATATTGTGTTTCGTAGAAGAAATAGTTGATAACTAAGTTTTTTACCTCTTTTTTCTCCAATGGAATAATTGAAATTGTGTTGTTCATAATTGTTACTTTTTTACTCTGCAAAAAACTGTTCGAAACCTTCGGAATAAGTAATGTCTAATGTACTGTCGGGTTTCACATAAATAAAATAATAGTGTAATCCCGGAATCTTTTGGGCAATTTCTTTCGATTTTTCCAATCCCGAAGCCATAAATGCCGTGGCATAAGCATCGGCAGTCATACAATCATCGGCAATAACGGTGGCGCCCAAAATATCTTGTTCCGAAGGATATCCGGTTTGCGGATCAATGGTGTGAGCATATTTTTTACCGTCTTTCAGATAATAATTTCGGTAATTTCCCGATGTTGCCAACGATTTATTGCAAAGGGACAAAATTGCTTGCAGTTCATGCTGCAATCCGGTACTATCATCAATGGGTTTGTCCACGCCAATGCGCCAACAAACTCCCTTGTCGTTTACGCCTTTAGCAACAACTTCGCCACCAATCTCAACCATATAATTTTCGATTCCCAGGTTGTCAAATAATCGGGCAACAAGATCGCAGGAATATCCTTTTGAAATGGCTGAAGTGTTCAACTGCACTCTCGAATCGGTTTTTGTAACATTTCCTTCGCTGTCGATTTTGATTTTGTCGTATCCCACAAATTCTTTCAGGCTATCGATAATTTCGGGAGTAATACTGTCCATATTCTTGAAACCGAATCCCCAAGCGTTAATCAATGGCGAAGCCGTAATATCAAATTTACCATCCGACATCCGTGAAACTTCCATAGATTTGTTGAATACTTCCATAAACATAGAATCGGGTTTTACGGGTACATTATTGTTTATCTTGGTAATAATAGTATTTTCCCTGAAAGGATTCAACGATAGTTCAAATCTCTCTAATTCAGCCAGAATCTCACTTTCCAGTGATTTGTCGTAAGCGTATTTAATGTGGTAAGAGGTATGAAAAACTTCACCGCTATTTTGATGATAAACACAGCTTTCTTTCTTCTTGCCTGAATTACAAGCAATTAATAAAATTGATAATATAAATAGTACCGATATTTTTATTGACTTCATAACTTTAATTATATCCAAGTTGTAATTTCTTCGTGTGATTTTCGCTTTTTGTTTCTAGGATCTGCCTCATTGTCTTTTGGGTAGCCAATAGGCAAAAGCACTATCGGTTCAATGTTTTCACTTAGTTTTAATCCGTCTTTTATAATCTGTGGATTAAAGTTACAAACCCAACAGGTTCCTAATCCAAGTTCAGTGATTTTCAGCACCATATGTTCCACAGCTATGGCAATATCGATATCAAGATGATTTTTCCCGTCAAACGGACGTTTCCACGATTCGCTACGGTCGCCACAGGCAATAATGTACAACGGAGCTCCATTGAACCACTCCCGCGGATAACTCTCGCGTACGATTTGTTTAGCTTCTTCAGATTGACAGATGTAGAATTTCCACGGTTGAAAGTTCACCGCCGAAGGTGCTAATCGGGCACTTTCGATAATCTTCTCGATAATTTCTTTATCAATGTGTTGATCTTTGAATTTCCGTATCGATTTGCGTTGTTGAATTATTTGGTCTAAGTTCATCGTTGTTGTGTTATTTATTGGTTTTAGAACCCCACCCCGCCTATCGGCGGTACTCCCCTTTATCAAAGGGGAGAGTTACGGCGGGCTAAAAAACTATTTAAAACTCCTCTTCTATCCGATAATTATTCCTATCCGGCGAATTACGCGAAATAAGCTCACCCAAAAATCCGGTAAGGAAGAGCAATGTTCCCAAAATCATCATCGTGAGTGAAATATAAAAATACGGTGAATCAGTTACTAACCGATATGGATTTCCAACATGCATATCATACAACTTAATAGCTCCCACAGCAATAATGGCAAAAAATCCAAGAACAAACATAATACTGCCCAACAGACCGAAAAAATGCATCGGTTTCTTTCCGAATTTATTCAGGAACCAAATCGTCAGCAAATCGAGATACCCGTTCACAAAACGGCTAGCGCCAAATTTACTTTTTCCATATTTTCTGGCTTGGTGCTTTACTTCCTTTTCCGTGATTTTTTTAAATCCGGCATCTTTTGCCAAAATAGGAATGTAGCGGTGCATATCGTTGTACACTTCTATGCTTTTTGCCAACGAACGCTTGTAGGCTTTCAATCCACAATTGAAATCGTGCAGTTTTATTCCCGATACTTGTC
Source organism: Bacteroidia bacterium (assembly GCA_030538215.1). Taxonomy (GTDB): domain Bacteria; phylum Bacteroidota; class Bacteroidia; order Bacteroidales; family Dysgonomonadaceae; genus Petrimonas. Next base: position 7,258 of record JAUNUM010000018.1, on the reverse strand, counting down.
TTGCCGTAGCATTAAAAAATTTCGATGGCAGATTTTTGGTCAGCGTGGCATCGTAACGCTTGCGTTTCCATCCCGAAACCAAATCATAATCATCTTCTTTTATCATTCGGTAGAGTTCGGGAATTTCATCGGGGCTGTCCTGCAAATCGGCATCCATGGTAATGACCACATTGCCTTTCGCTTTCTGAAATGCACAATGTAAGGCGGGCGATTTTCCGTAATTTCGCTGAAATTTTATGGCTTTCACCCTATCCGATTGCTCACGAAGTTCGTTAATCACCTCCCACGAACGATCGGTACTTCCGTCATCCACAAAAATAATTTCGTACGAAAAATCATTTTCTTCCATTACCCGCTTTATCCACGTGTGCAATTCGGGAAGCGACTCTTCTTCGTTGTAGAGCGGAATAACAACAGAAATATCCATATTAATTAATTCAAGTTTTACAAATTACGATTGTCTGCTCAATTCTCTTTAGCTTGATTTGCTGTTTCTTTCATACTTTTAGGAGTAATCCGAATTGCTATCGGAACGATAAATAACGACAAAATCAATCCAACAAAAATATCAGTCATAATCACATTCCTAAAAATATAATTTACAGTTGTCGGCAACGGTTGATTTTCAAAAGAACTTACCATTTTTTCACCCAAATTCATCGCTTTTATGGTTTCAATCATATTTTCATAAAGTTTTCCCACAAATGCCGGATCAATCCACGTGATATGTACGAAAACAATTACAGCTTCTAAAAGCGATGCAAAAAAGAACAGCATTATACCGAACTGAATGCCGTGCCAAAAACTCAAGTTATTGCTTACAATATCGGTTTTGTATTTTACCAGAAAATAAAAAAGAATGAGCGGCGTACCAATCGTCAGAAATGACCCGATGAGATTTAAAGCCGGAATCTGGGTCGAACCCATTACAAAAAGATACTTCAACACCCAAAATAAACCCAAAAAAATGCCGGCATACATGGCATAATTCATCAACTGACTTTTGTCTTCCTGCATAAATAACTTTTTAATCCACAAAAGTAACTAAAAAAAGTCAGATGATGGAAGTCGGAAGTCGGAAGTTTTATGATGCCTGAAATGTTGTAATATTTCGGCATGTTTTTTCACAAATTGCTCCTGTATTTAACTAAAAATATCAATATAAAAGTTAACTTTGCACGAATCAAAAAAACAATATTCTTTTTAGCATGGAAAATGTAAAATCACTCACGCCCCTGTCAAAAACCGTAGTTGGCGTGCAGTTCCTTTTTGTGGCTTTCGGTGCCACGGTTTTAGTACCTCTTTTAGTTGGCATGGATCCGTCCACCGCCTTATTTACCGCCGGAATCGGAACATTGGTCTTTCACTTGGTAACGAAAGGCATTGTTCCTATTTTTCTGGGCAGTAGTTTCGCTTTCATCGCGCCCATTATTAAAGCCACCGAATTATACGGTTTACCCGGAACATTGTCGGGATTGGTTGCCGTTGGTGCCGTTTACTTTCTGATGAGTGCACTTGTAAAATGGCAGGGAATCGGAGTAATTAAACGATTATTTCCGCCGGTAGTTATCGGCCCCGTGATTATGCTTATCGGGCTTTCACTCTCAAGCACAGGTGTTAACATGGCATCCGAAGACTGGATTCTTGCGCTTATAGCGTTGGCAACCGCTATTGTTGTGAGCATGTTTGCCAAAGGTTTGTTAAAACTGATTCCGATATTCAGCGGAATTATTGTTGGCTACATTGTGGCTATAGCGATGGGGAAAATCGATTTTTCAGCTATTGCTGCTGCACCGTGGATAAGTTTCCCGAAATTCGTTACCCCTCAGTTTTCGTGGCAGGCCATTTTGTTTATGGCTCCGGTAGCTATTGCCCCTGTTATTGAGCATATTGGTGATATTTACGCTGTAAATCAGGTAACGGGAAAAGATTTTGTGAAAGATCCCGGATTGCACAGAACGATGTTCGGCGATGGAATCGCTTGCAGTATTGCCGGTTTAATTGGCGGGCCTCCGGTAACCACCTATTCCGAAGTTACCGGTGCAATGATTCTCACCAAGGTTACCGACCCAGTTGTGTTTAGAATTGCTGCCATTACGGGCATTGTGTTTTCGCTGGTGGGCAAGATCAGTGTTTTCTTGAAAACTATTCCCAACGCCGTGCTGGGTGGAATTATGCTGCTGCTTTTCGGTATGATTGCCGCAACAGGCGTCAACAATATGATTGCCAACAAAACCGATATGAGCAACACGCGCAATCTGGTTATTGCATCTCTTATTCTGACAACCGGAATTGGCGGAGCTATTTTTAAAGTTGGTGATTTCACATTTGCCGGAATCGGATTGGCTGCAATGGTTGGTGTGCTTCTTAATCTCATCTTGCCAAAGCAGAAAGAAGATAAGGAAATGGAAACCCAACAACAATAAAACAATATGAGCAACTCAAAAGTATTTTCGATGCCTTTTGCTAATGTATATCCGCTGTATATCCAAAAAGCGGAAAAGAAAGGCCGTACAAAAGCTGAAGTAGATACCATTATCTTTTGGCTGACCGGGTATGACAAACAATCACTGCAACAGCATATAGAGCAAAAAACTGATTTTGAAACTTTCTTTAATCAGTCTCCACAACTGAATCCCAACGTTTCTAAAATTACCGGTGTAATTTGCGGATATCGCGTGGAAGATATTGAGGATGAACTGATGCAGAAAATTCGTTATTTGGATAAGTTGATTGATGAGTTGGCAAAAGGAAAGGCAATGGAGAAAATTTTAAGGAAGTAACAATGGCAGAAAAAAAAACTAAAAAAACCGACAAAAAGAAATCGTGGATTTCAAATATAATTTTCATCGGGTTAATCGCCCTGGTTTTGTTTACACCGGTTGGAAGTAAACTGAAATTATGGACAAGTAAACTGATGGCTTCTTTCAGTCCATCGGTACAAAAAGTGGAAAAGCGTGAAACTCTCACGGATTATCGCTGGCAATTAACCGATAATAACGGACAAGTTTTCGATTTAAGCCAGGCACAGGGAAAAGTAATCTTTCTGAATACGTGGGCAACCTGGTGTCCGCCATGTATTGCCGAAATGCCCGTATTACAGGAACTTTACAACAAATACGAAAATAATTCCGATATAGTATTTGTCTTTGCCACCACCGACCCAAAACCTACGGTAGATAAATTTATGGCCGATAAAGGTTATGAACTACCGGTATATTATGTGCAATCTGCCCCACCCCAACTATTGGCATCCAACACGATACCCATTACTTTTTTAATCGGGAAAAACGGAGATATCGCCATTCGAAAAGTAGGCGCTGCGGACTGGAACAGCAAAAAAGTAAATGATACGATTGAAGAGTTGCTGAGAGAATAAGGAGATTTTGATAAATTATACCAAGCAAGGGCTGTATCATAAGTACACAGATGACTCAGATAAGGCAGATCTCCACAGATCGATAGGGAATATATCTATTACTTAGATTGATTATCAATGAAATAAAATTCGTGTTATCAGCCTTCCGTATCTCTTTTGAGACAGTTCCTGTTTTTTTGCGGAGTGAAAAATCTACCTCTCCCCCTCCCTCTCCAAAAGAGAGGGTGACAACTTCGATTTTACTTTTATCGAAGTCCGCTTCCTCCCTTTTGGGGAGGATTAAGGAGGGGTTAAATAGTCTCGATAGATACCGTTTGCAAGATCGCAATCATCTCTACCGGCTAATGTCGGTAATTACTCAACCTATTTTCCCCAACATCTTATCCATTACCCAATTGGTGCGTGTGGCGGATTGGAAATCGCTTACGGGATAATCGTCCTTGCCATTCAAGTAATTTACAATACTTTGTATCAGATAAAACTGAATGTTTTCGGGATTTTCTTCGATAAATACTTTTTCGCCGGAGGCATTGCTGAGAATAATGGGCGTAAAATGAAACGTGGAAAAATGGATAGTACCTTTTGAGCCGATGATCTCAATTTCATCGGTTCTTTCGTTTACGGGAGCAGCAAACTCCCAGTGCCCGCTGCCTTTCACACCCGATTTATGCTTCCACTCACCAACTACCGTGTCCTCCACATCGTACAGCCCGGCAACGTTTTTGGCCGTTCCACTCACTTCGGTGATTTCACCAAAAATAAAATCGAGATAATCTAATTGATGCGATGCCAGATCGTAAAAATATCCGGCGCCGGCAATCTCCTTTTTCACCCGCCAAGGCAGAGTTTCACGGCTTAAATTAGATTCGTAAGGCGGGATAATAAACTTTATTTTTACTTCGCTGATCTCCCCTACTTCACCGCTATCCACCAACTGTTTTACCCGCAGAAAATAAGGCAAAGTACGTCGGTAATACGCTATAAAACAAGGCACACCCGTTTCTTTTGCCACTTCCGACATCTTCACGCATTCTTCGTACGAAGCAGCCATCGGTTTTTCCACATACACCAGTTTTCCGGCTTTCATGGCGGCTATGGCGTACTCAGCATGTGATCCGGGCGGAGTGGAAACATATACGGCATTTACATCTGCATCGTTTATCAATTCATACGCGTCGGAATACCATTTACCGATATTATGCCGCTCTGCGTAATCTTTCGCCAACGCTTCATCGCGACGCATGACCGCCACCACGTCCGAACCATCGACTTTGCAGAAAGCCGGCCCGCTTTTCTTTTCTGTTACGTTTCCGCAACCGATAAAACCCCAGTTAATCATATTTTATAGAAGTTAGAAGTTGGAAGTTAGAAGACGGAAGACGGATGACCGATGACGGAAGAATATTTCATCTGCTTGTCTCTGCTCATCGCCCACTGCCCTTCGCTTTTTTAAACCCTCTGTATGAAACAATTCCCAATACCAATACAAGTGCGAAAAACCCGTAAAAATAGGTAAACATGGCCGAAACTCCTTCGTTTTGGCCATACGAATGCAAACCGCTTAGAAGATAGTTTACTCCCAAATAGGTCATTATTACCGAGCCAAACGCAACTACCGATGACAAGTTAAAGAACCAGTAATTGTTTAATTTCTTTACCAAATGAACGTGAGTAACAACGGCATAAATGACAACGGTAATAAGCGCCCAGGTTTCCTTGGGATCCCAGCTCCAGTAGCGCCCCCACGATTCGTTGGCCCAAACACCGCCCAAGAAAGTGCCGATAGTCATCAACGCCAGCCCCACCAACAACGACATATTATTGATAATGGTTAATTCCTTGATTCGCAGTAGTGCAAATTCTTTTTTTGTAATGCTCATTATAATAAGGTTGCATAATCCCAGTAACAGGCTTATCCCGAAAAATCCGTATGCGGCCACCGTTACGGCCACGTGAATCATTAGCCACGGCGATTTAAGCACGGGAACAAGCGTTGTAATCTGCGGTTCCATCCAGTTTAACCCGGAAACAAAAAGAATTATGCCGCCGAAAATGGTTGCCGTGGCAAGCGTAAGGTCGCTCTTTCGGCCGAAGATTAACCCGGCGAGAATGGTTGCCCAGGCAATATAAACCATGGTTTCGTAGGAGTTGCTCCACGGAGCATATCCCGATATGTACCAGCGCAAGCCCATGCCGTACATGTGATAAAGAAAGACGAGAAAAATTCCCGCAACAAATATGCCGGATAAAACATTTGTCCACCTTGCCTCCCTGAAAAGCCGGAAAAAAGCCAGTATGAGAAGCAAGCCACCTAAGAGAAAATATCCTGCACGGACTTTGCCGAAAATATTTTGTTTATTGTAGCTGATTTCCATGCGTATTTTCTTCGGGTTTATGTGCCCGGCAACATCGGCTTTTCGCTGAAAATCGGCGATAGAATCGATAATTGTATTGGGTTGTTGCCAGTCGCCGCTCTCAAGCGAACGGCTTACTTCGGATAAATACAACGGCAAAGAGCGGGCAATAAACAGGGAGTCTTCTTGCGAAAAATCCGAAAGGTCGTCTCCCGACGCGTACCACGTGTGGTTAGGATCATCTGCATTGGGAAAAAGCGCTATCAGTTTGGAGTTCAACAACAGGAAAAGAATATTTATCTTTTCGTCGAGTTTGAGAATGCCTTTATCGAACTCGTTCCGCTCCGACTCCGGTTTATGATGCGCTTCGTTTACCTTATCGATGAGTTTGTAATTTCCGCTCGCGTCAAAAACCTGGGCATACGCAATATATTTTTCCGGCAATTGGAACATGCGGGCTACTTCGTTGTTGGAATTGGAGATAAACGGCACCTGCATCCACATTTGCGGCAGGGTAAGCACGCCCAATAAGAACTGATCGGAATTGAGTTTGCCGATTTTGTTGCTTTTGTGCAGTTTTCTCAACAGTTCCGATGAAAATGTATTCATGGGTATGGTTCTGCCGGCAAATTGCACGGGCAACTGCCCAAACTCTTCGGCATGTTCCATTGGAACGGCATTTCGTTGTACAGCTTGAAAAACTGCGTGGTTGGTAAATTCCTGCGCGTTAGCGCCAAACGAGATCATCAAAAGAAATGCTGCCAACACGGCGGTTTTTCTCAGTTCTTTCAATTGGCGGCTGAGTTTATTTAAGCGTGAGTTTGGAGTAACAAACATGAGAATAAACCCAACGATCAGAAAAAAATAACCGGCGTAAGTAACGTTTCGTCCTGCCACGTCTTTATTCACGGCTAAAATGGTACCTTGTTCATCTTCATCGTAAGAGGCCTGAAAAAACCGGTATCCTTTCAAATCCAGCACGTTGTTCATGAAAATCTTGGCTTCGCGTATTTCACCATCGATGTGTATTTTCAAATCACTCTCGTAAGACGAAGGGCTGGTGGAACCGGGATACCGTATCAGCCTGAACTCCGCCAACTCCAACGTGAACGGAAGCTCTTCGGTGAATACGCCTTTCGATGTATGCATGACCATTACGTTGTTCGTCGCGCCTTCGCGGATATGCATGGTGCCTTCTTTCCCCAGTACATGCGTGGTTAACGCGCCGGCCAGAATAACGATAAAGGCGAAGTGTATAACAATAAGCGCCCACCTGCGCCTTTTAATAAACCGATGATCGATAAATGTTAAAATAAAATTCACTACCAGCAGGAATTGCAGAAAAAAGAAAATGGGCGAATAGTAAATCATTACTTTGGCAGCCTCGGTGGTCATTTCCTTCTCCACGAAGGTGGCAAGCGCCATTAAAAAGGCGTATATGAGCAAAAGAACAAGGGTGGTTTTATAGGATGCGAGGAGTTTTCTTATTTTCTCCATATTTTATGAGCGTTGAGCATAGAGCGTT
>JAUNUM010000125.1 GCA_030538215.1 Bacteroidia bacterium | reverse complement strand
ATTATGCCGATCACGATATCCATCAATGGATATTTGGAATTTTGCATTAATGGATTTGAATAATGGAAACATATGACTTTCAATGCACAAGGCATTTGTTACGATAAATATGGCAATCTTTTTGCCAATACTACGCACGTAATTGTCGATATCTCTCAATAGAGGGAAAACCTCTTCTTCAAAATATAATAATGGTTCTCCTCCAAATAACTCTATGCGAAGAGATTCAATGTCAGAATTTCGGAAAATATTCTTAACACAATTCAAAATAGCAACAGGTGTGTCTTTTCCTAATCTACTACCTCGTTTTAATTTTTCGAAACAATACCAACACCTCACATTACAATCCAATGACGGCAATAATGTTAAATGAAATATCTTCTCATTCAATGAATTTTGATATTCTTCTTTCAATTCTTCAAATTCATTGATTTCATCAGGTATTATAAACTTCAATTCCTTTAAATTCTCTATTATATCAGCGTTTATTGACGAAAAATCTTCTCCATTTAAGGAATTGAATACTTTTAATGGCATAAGGCCAATATTTTCTGTGATTGTATTATAACAAATCATCCCCTTTGCTGACTCAGCATATAAATTGTAATAACTTGGTTTCATTTTGAAATTATTTTAAAGCAGGAATAAACATAGGTTTATTCCTGCCATCAAAAATTCACACTAATAGATTAACATCCACCACCGCAACCACAACCACAACCACAGCCAGGGCCAGAGCCTTCCTCTACTTCTTTTGAGGTTTCCTGATCGCAATGTCCACCTTTTATAGAGAACATCTGTTCATCTTTAAGTTCATCTAATTTATCAATAGGAAGTTTTTTTTCATTATTTGTTTCCATTTTATTCAAATCTTTATTTTTTCTCTACTCATATCGCTTTTCGAGGTTCGCGTCCATTGTTTTATACAGTTTCCCGATGAATATTCCCGGTTGGAAATTACTGTCCGATTTACTCATAACATCTTGTCACTTTCAATTGCTTCCGGTAATATCGTTATCCAAACTCGTTGGCATGAAATTACCGTGTTTTTATTATCTTTGCAGCGCCTTCCGTCCCTCTCCGGCTCTCCCCACAGGGGAGAGAGAAATGCTTTTTTAGGAAAAGGGCTTGCTCCTTGCAAGGGAGGTTTTCCGCTCCTGCTCTCTCATTAGCCTTGCGGCTCGGGAGGCAGGCAGTGGTTTTTTTGGCGCCGGCTGCGGCGTTTTTGTTTTAATGGTTTAAGTACATTGTCTCAATTACTTTAGGTATTTATACGCTTTATTACCCTAAATAACTTTGCTAACAAATTAACATCGGAAAGCTGCCTCTATTAACATTGTTTAAGAATCTATAATATAAAAACTTTGTCATTATCTATACTGTTATTAACTTTACAGAGTTTTTAATCGAGAGCAGATATAATAAGACATTATGGCATAAAAATACCCCAACGGAGCTGTAACTCTGTCAGGGTATCTTTAAAAAGAGTTGGAAGTCTCTTATTTCTTTTTCTCACGTTGAGATAAAGCACTTCCTGCGATACTCTTAGTTCTGTCGCTTGAACGTCCGTCTTGTAATGCTTTGGACGCTTTTGTAGCAACGGCTTTTGAAGTAACTTTCTTTGCCATAATTTTTTTATTTTGGTGACAACATGTTTCAGGTTGTCGTTATCTCTGCAAATTAGCAGAATTATTAAACCGTATGTGCTTAATTGCACGCTTGAGAGAACTCTTCTTGTGCTGTAACGCAATTAGAGTGAGAACATGAGATAATCGTTAGTCAAAATTATGAGGAGCATTATCAACTCTGCTCCATGCATAAGAACTGACAATTGAAACGATTATGCCATCATCTCCATCGATGAACTTTTTAAGATGGTCTCTAAGGCTAACGCAAGTATTTGTGTCTGGCAGTTTGAGACTCCAAACAGACTCAAGAACCCTTATACCTTTGAGTCTGTTTAGTTCTTCGTACAATTTTGGGTAGTCTTTACCCTTTCGCAAATCATAACTAATGAAAAATACTGTCATAATTTCAATTCTACAATGTTAAGGACTTTATGAATACAAAGAAAGGTAGCCCCGATAACCGCAATCATTGTATATATCTCTTATCTTCAGTTATACAGGGGAAGAATCTATAAAAGCCTGCTACATACTCTCACGAGTTATGGCTGTAGAAACCTGAGAATAATCTCATGGTAAATCCAAAACAAATGCCGTGCCAAAACTTTAACATCTATAAAGAAGTTTTCAACAAAGTTATCTTATTCGTAAATAAAACTTTAAGAAATATGAATAAGACAATAATTTCAATTGAAGTACAAGACAATGGTGGAAAAGATGCCACTATTATCGTAACAGGAGAGCGTAATAATCAGATTTTATTTGAGGAGCAATTCGACTATAATGACGAAAATAAACATTCTATCAGATTACATTTTCTGATTAATAAATTCCTTAATGGGAACGGAATAGCTAAGGGTGAAAATATGGCTATTCCAAGCATTAGTAAACTTCTTAATGATATTAAACTCCGAAGTAAAATGAAAGCTAATGTCGATTATACGGTCAGAGATAAACAAGTATAAGCAGAAAAACTGGGAGGTAGGGAACTACAATTAAACGTAATACGCAACTAAAGCCCATTGACCAGACTTAGTGCGTTCCAAACGTGAGAATAAAAATACTTCTGTTTTCATATTCAATCGTTTTTATTGGGCATTTAAAGTGCCCGAAGTTTTTGAGCAGTCCTTTCAATGCACCCTCCCAGTTTTATTTCGCAAAATTACAATAAATCTACTTATCTTTGCAATGTTCTTAGGAACAGACTTATTAGAAAATATAGGAAGTGCCTAATTTAGTTGAAATCGCCAAATTTTAAACTTAGAATGCACGGGCACGGTGACTTACCTTTATAGGGTGGGTTGCTCGTCTGCGTGCATTCGGGTGTTTGGCGATACCTAACTAAATGCGGACGGCAACCCACTTCTTTTTATTGCTAATCACCTCATAGGTTGCAGAGGTAAAACTGTAATCTTATGAGTCGAGAAGGTCTTATAGTGCTTATTATTGTTTTGCTAATTGTTATTGGTTTTATAGCATTGTGTATGATACCTACAAGTATGGCTAAAAAGCGTGGTCGTAGTCAATTTGGCTGGTTCTTATTCTCATTCTTATTTTCTCCGATATTGGGAATGATTTTTCTTGCATGCTTAGGAGAAACAGACCAGAAAAGACAAGAAAAAATCTGGGAAGAAGAACAGTGGCGTAAAATGATGAGAGATTAAGTGGTCTCTCATTTTTTCTTCTTTTTCGTTTTTCGTGGTTGTATAGTTGGGTTGTAGTTTTTAGCTTTGCTCATGATTTCCTCCCAAGACATATTCTGTAACTCCTTTTGTTCTTTGGGAGTTATCTCTATTTCCATTGCCTTTTTCATTTCTTCTACTGTCAATTTCTTTTTACTCATTTTATCAAATCTTGGTAGGTTGTACGATAATTGATATTACAAAGTAACAAATTAAATCGTTCCACGCTACTAAGGTCTTTAGTATTATAGCGGAATACAAATTCATTTATATATCTATGTAAGTGCTTACGGCTTGTCTTATGATAGATACCAATAATGCCACGTTTTAATTGAGACCAGAAGCCTTCGATTGTATTGGTATAAGCATCGCCATCTACATATTGTCCTTTGTTATGACATACAATTTTTCTTTTGTAAACCTTACCAACGACATTATAACCATTGTATTCGTCTGTATATAACGTTGCCGTGCGTTTAACGTGAAGAAGTATCGGAGGAGTAAGAGATTTCTTGCTTACATTTTTCACTACACGACATACAACTTTACCGTCACGTTGAAGCATGCCCAAAACTGGAGTTTTATCCTTACAACTACGTCCTTGGGATTTTTTAACCTTCTTGTTAGCGTGGCGATTATGGTTTTTACCGCCAACGTAAGTTTCATCTAATTCAACTTTACCATCTAATTGATGATTATTCTCGCAAAAGAAGCAACTACGAATACGATGTAGTATATGCCAAGCCGTAGCCTGACGCACTCCTATTTCTGATGCTAATTGGGTTGAAGAAATACCTTTCTTATGATTTGCTATTAACCACATAGCCATAAACCACTTACGCAAAGATAATTTCGAGCCGTGAAAGAGTGAGTGAGTTCTGACAGTAAAGTTCTTGCCCGTATTTTTGCAGCGGTATTTATAGTTACCATAGTTATATACCTTGGACGATGGGTCGAAAGGAGAAACAGGTACGTTGTTCCAAAAGTATTTTTCAAGATATTCTAAGCAGCTATCCTCCGTTGGGAAGGCTTCCGATAGATTGAATAATGAGGTGAGTTTAATGAAATTCATCTTACCAAAGTTTATAGTTCTTAGTATAGGTAACTTTGGTAAGAAAATTTCTTTGTCGGAAATTTAGTGAATATAGGTTAAATTTGGAGTCATATTGCTGATAATAAGCAATAAAAGTTTATAATCATTCTAAATAGTAGCAAAGTTTAGTTAGGTAAATTCACGTATAAATACCAGAAATTTTGACTGCGTAATAAATTACTTCATTTTTTCCTGTTTTCCTCGGTTTTTATCATTTACCATGGCTTTTACGCATAATCATCTGACAATCAATCACGGGTTTTTGAAATTGGGTGACCCGGCTTATC
>JAUNUM010000017.1 GCA_030538215.1 Bacteroidia bacterium | reverse complement strand
TGCCATATGCAAAGATACAAAAAAATATGTTATATTATAATGATTTGACTATACCTTGGGTTGACGGATTGGAGTTAAGAACAAGCGCGAACTATAGAAATTATACGGAAACGCATAAAAAATGGCGTAAAGATCCGGCTTTATATTCTTGGGAATCAGAAGTCCCTATTTATTTGGCACAACCTCAGCTATTTCATGACGCCAAAAATGAAGCTTCGCTCACGATGCAATATTTTGCCGAGTACAAGAATACATTTGGCGCCCATTTTGTCAACGTATTAGGAGGTTATGAATCTACCTCTGTGAGCGGTGATTATTATTCGGAAAAACGCACCGACTATGCATTTCCTTTTGACCAGATGAATATTGGTCCTGCCGGTACCCAAACTAACAGTGGATATGAATGGGATAGCGGGCGCGCAGGTTGGATTGGACAACTAAAATACAATTACGACAACCGTTATTTTGTAGAAGCAAGTATGCGTTACGATGGCTCCGACAACTTCCCTAAAAATCGCAGATGGGGGACTTTCTACTCTGGTTCTTTAGGCTGGGTTTTGTCTGACGAAGCATTTACGGCGCCTCTGAAAGACAAACACATTATTGATTTATTAAAGCTTCGCGCATCTTACGGGCAAGTTGGGCTCGATAATTGGGGGGACGAGAATGACCCTTATCACTTATGGCGTTTCGAATATCTGACTTCTTATAACTACAGCCCCAAAGGTTATGTGATGGACGGGAAATATGTGCCCTCGTTTACCGAAGGCAGTATTCCTTCGCCCGACATTACTTGGTTTACCACCAATCAATCCAACATGGGATTTGATTTCGCATCATTAAACAACAGACTGTATGGTTCTTTTGATTATTTCTATTATCAAACCACAGGATTTCTCTATGCTCCCGATCCTTTAAAAACAGGATATACCGATCCTCTAGGACAGAGCCTACCTCGTATTAAAACAAATGGAGAGTTGCGCCGAGGCGGTATAGAGTTTCAGTTGGGCTGGAGAGATAATATTGGAAATTTCAAATATGACATCTCTGCCAATTACACCAGATACAAAGAATTTTGGAACAGACAGCCGACAGAAGCTCCTACATCTTTAATGAATCCCTACACCCGATCCACACAAGCTTACAATTATTATGGCACCATGCTTACCAATTTGGGATATTATAAAGATGCAAACGATGTATTAAACAGTCCTAAAGCGGAAGCTTCATATAATCTTACAGGAGGTGACATTAAATATAAAGACGTGAATGGCGACGGAAAGATTGATAATGCAGATCATTTGCGATTAGGCAATCCAAGCAAGCCTCGTTCAAACTATGGAATCAACATAAATTTAGGATATAAAGGCTGGGGATTCAGTATGCTGTTACAAGGTGCTCCGAAATTTGATATGTATGCGGGAGACGCTTTGCGTATGAGTAGCGGCCAAACAGCCGGAGGAATGAATGTTATTTATGACTTTCAGACCAATTATTGGACACCGGAGAACGTGAATGCTATGTTTCCACGCTTAATGTCTAACACGGGGCTTAATGGTTATAATAATTACCAATATAGTGACTTTTGGTTAATAAATGGCGCTTATATTCGTCTGAAAGACTTTAATCTGAATTATGATTTTAAATACAAGCTATTGAAAAAGATTAATTGGCTGAGTACTTGCCGAGTATCATTTACCGGACAGAATGTTTTCACTTTTTCCGACGTTACAAAGTATGGACTTGACCCGGAAAATTCCAGTATGGAAAACTACGGATATCCAAATGAAAGAGTTTTTGCAATTAATTTGAATCTTGGATTTTAACAATAAAGAATTATGAAAAAATATATAATATACAGTTTGACATTCATCTTCGGAGCATTTTTATTTGTGTCATGCGAAGATGTAATGGATACAAAACCCAAGGCTTCGTTTGATGAAGAAGCAGTATGGAGCACAGAAGCTTCAGCTAATGCTTTCGCTGTTGGGGTTTATAACGGAGCGATCGGCTACTTATACGGAGGAGGGGCTAATTGGGAGTCCGCAACTCCAAATGGAAGTCAGGTATCGCAAGTAGGTGAGGGAATTAACCATTTGGCAACTGAATTAGGATTAAGTGCAAAAGCGAATTACGGATTTAATCGTTTCGCTCGATTACGTGCATGTAATTTACTTATTCAAAAAGCAACAGAATCCAAATTGCCGGAACAAGTAAAAAGACAATTAATCGCAGAAGGAAAATTCCTTCGTGGCTGTATTTTCTTTGATCAAACCCGAAAAATGGGCCGTTTTGTACCTATAATGGAGGTCCTCAATCCGGAAGATTCATTAAAATTCAAAGTAAACGCTACAAAAAGTGTGGTTGAAAGCTATGAACTCATAATGAAAGACCTTACCGATGCAGCATATGGCATGCCTGCAACATCTTCGTCAGGACGTGCCAATAAATATGCAGCTCATTTAATCCGCAGTCGTGCAGCTCTTCAAGCATATGCCTATACAACTAATAAATCGTATTTAGACACGTGTATTGTATCTGCAAACGCGGTTATTCAATCAGGAAAATATGCGTTGACTACCAATTATGGAAGCTTATTTAATCATGAGTCTCCTACAAACAATGAAATTATTTTAGCCAAATATTTCTTGGCGGAAGATTTTAATGTTTCCCATGCTGATGAAATGCAACGGGTATTTGCCAATGTGAATGCTGATGACAATAATATTTCTTTAGCAGAACCGCGGTTAAAATATCCGAATGGTAAATTTTTCCATGGATGGAGTATTTATTGGCCTACACAAGATTTAGTAGACCAATATCTGGTAACTGACGAAACTACCCAAGAAGCATTACCATGGGATCAAACATCGCAGTTCAAAAACAATGTTGATAAACTCAATCCCAATTCAATTACTACCGTAGGAGCCATTGACTCTTACAAAAGAACAAACGGAGAGTCAAGAAGTATACCCAGTACACAGGATTTAAAAACAGGTCGTACAGATTATCCATTATTCCGGGAACATCTGAAAATAAAGTCAGGCAGTACAAAAAACATCTCCGATGTCATGTATAAAAATCGTGACAAGCGTTTTTATGCAACAATTTTACATGATAACTCTACTTTTTTTGGAGAACATTTAACAATGAATCTTAACGGTAATTTTGCACAAGGTGTACGTGATAAAGAAGATGGAGGTTGGTATGTTACGGCAACCAATTATTATTGGAGAAAAGGCATCTATGAAAATATATCCTTAGCTTCTGCCGACACAAAAACAAATTATCATTATGTAATTGCTCGTTTGGGAGAAGCTTATCTTAATTTAGCTGAGGCTCAATTGCTGAAAGGAAATATTTCGGATGCGGTAAAAGCACTAAATGAAACGCGAGTTAAACATGGCGGATTAGCACCTTCTTCTGCAACCACTGAAGCAAAGGCTTGGGAAGACTATCTTAGAGAACGTCGTGTTGAAATGGCTGAAGAGAATGGAGATATCTATTTCAGTTATTTACGCTGGGGTAAATATGGTGGATATGCTAACTACGGATCTACTCCAGGAGAAGTGATCAAAGATCTTAATCGGCCGGTGTATAAAATCCAAATTTCGCGTGATCGCATGCAGGCATTAATTGGACAATTGACATTACTTGACAGCTGGAATCGGAACTTTACGACAAGACGCTATTTGTTCCCTATTCCACAATCAGAATTGGACAAGAGAGCTATTTACGGAATTTATGACGAACAAAACTCAGGATGGTAATTAAAAAATAACAATTATGAAAAAAATAATAACCGATTTATTAGTATTGGTAACGATATTTTCCTTTTCTTCTTGCATGAATAGGGGATTGGAAGACTTGCCCGAATTCAGCGACGCACTCATTAGTTCTGTCAGTAGAGTGGAGTATCGTTATATAAGTGATGAAGTATCCCCTGCCAGCGGACAAAACATTGTAAAGTTTGTCATACTTAATCATACTGCCACCGTGAACAAAGAGGATGCCACAGTTAATATTACAGCAAAGGTTCCTGCAAATTTTCCTACAAAGGAAAAATCAAAACTATCAAATGCAAATATCTCTGTTAATTTAAATTTATCTACGGCTGCAAGAATTCAACCCGTTGGTAATGCTCCCGTTTTAGGAATTCCCGGCGATTGGTCAAAACCAAATAAATATTTGGTTACCGCAGCTGATGGCAACACTAAAAAAGAATGGACGATAATCGTAGCTCCCATTAATAAATAGACAGAAAGATATTTTCATGCAAGCCTGAAGTGGATTAGCTTGAAAAAAATATCGTAGAATGATCTTATTTTCTCTTGTTTTTGAAATAAGCCGCAAAAACCTTATAGAGGAAGCGGCTTATTTCTTTATCTTTGTAAATAAAAGTCCGGATTAATAGGGTTATTTAAAACAGGTTACTGAAATTATGCTAAAAAATATCTTTTTCTTTTTATCGCATTGATATTATGCACTAGTTGTACCATCAGCAAGCTGTCATCGCGTTCCACATACCCGATACGAAAGAAGACGCATCTCTTGCCGCTGTCAATCTGATTAAGCACCTTCAATCCCGCACAGATATTACTCACATAACCGTTATTTTCTCAAAAGGTCGGTACGATTTCTATCCCGACAGTGCTTTCACGCGTGAATATTACATTTCCAACCACGATCAGCACAATCCCCAAAAAGGTTGCTTTCGCGTTGTAACTTTGCCCGAAAGTCGTTACGTCGTTTACGGCTCCAATATAGGTCCGGCAATCATTGAAAATTCGGGATGGAAACTTCGCCATTATGCACCCAAAAACGTATTTGAATTGTACAATTTAAACACTGACCCACAGGAACGAAACAATATTATCGACAAGTATCCGCAAATTGCCGAACGCCTGAAAACCATTCTCATCAATGAATGCGACGGTAATTTAGGGAACGGAATGAACAGGGCGGCATAAAACACGGGTAAAGCGAGTTCCAACTCGCTTAATACATAAGCGACTCGGAGGTCGTTCCTCCCTAAAAGAGGAGATACAATCGTCGTTTCTCGAATATATTTCTTATTTTTGTGGAAACTCATAATTTAGTAAAGATGAAGAATAAGAATAAACCATCGGACAAAAGAGATAGCAGTAACTACGTATCGGAGCCATCCATTGTTTACGTCAAAAAACAATCGGAGAAAGAGGCTACTATTCCCACAGGATACGTATCGCTGAAAGAGGGAATGGATAGGGTAAGAAATTATGTGAAATCATTGTATGAGTAACGTTTATATATCGGAACAAGCGATAGAAGATTTGAACTCTATTTTTCATGCCCTTATTATCTGGAAGCGAGGGAAGTTGGATATAAATCATGCTTTACGATATGTTAACGATATCGAAGTAGAGTGTTATTCAATAGCAGTCATCCCTAAACATTTTTCAACAACATACCACATCCATAAACAATTTGGAACAATGGTGCATAAATATCATAGAACACCAAACACGGATTGGTACATTATTTATGATATGGATGCACAAGGCAATATTTTAATCAATAAAATAATTTCAAATCACATAACAATAAAATAATTCGTTTTAAATTCAATATCAGCTCTTTCAGTCTGCAGTTCACAATAAAACAAATATGCTAAAAAACATTTCCCTCCTCGTCCTTGCTTTCACGCTCATCGTAAGCTGCACATCCCAACAATTGGCTTTCACATTCAGTGCCAAGCCCGATACAAAAGAAGACGTATCTCTTGCCGCTGTCAATCTGATTAAGCACCTTCAATCCCGCACAGATACTACTCACATAACCGTTATTTTCTCAAAAGGTCGGTACGATTTCTATCCCGACAGCGCTTTCACGCGTGAATATTACATCTCCAACCACGATCAGGATAACCCCAAAAAAGTTGGCTTCGCCTTGGAGAACCTGAGTAATGTAACGTTTGACGGGCAAGGTTCGGAATTTGTTTTTCACGGACGTATGATACCGTTTTCGCTTATAAAAGGCAAGAACATTATGCTAAAAAACGTCTCTATCGATTTCGATATTCCCGCTTTTCGACAGATTAACGTGCTGGAAGTTAGCGCTGATAAGAACGAAATGATAGCCGAAATTTATCCACATGGGCGTCATCGGATTGACGGCAACAAACTTTTTGCTGTTGGCGAAGGGTACGAAAACCCGCTCTTTATGGCCATGGCGTTCCGTCCCGACAAGCGACTCACATACATGCGCCGCGATGTGGATTTTAATCCGGAAACTATCAGTGAACAATCCCCCGACACTTTACACATTACCGGATGGGAACAGACTCCGCTCTCATCGGTGGGCGAACGCTTTGCGTTGCGCTCGTGGCATCGCCCCACGCCCGGAATTTTCGTCAGCGAATGTTCCAACATCGTTTTCAAAAACATAAAAGTACACTATGCCGAAGGCATGGGACTACTGGCACAGATGAGCGAAAACATTACATTGGACGGCTTTTCGGTTTGCCTGAAAAGCGATGACAATCCGCGATTTTTTACCACACAGGCCGATGCTACGCATTTTTCGGCTTGCAAAGGCACTATTATATCAAAAAACGGCCTGTATGAAGGCATGGCCGATGATGCCATTAACGTGCACGGAACCTACCTTCGAGTTATCAAACGTGTTAGCGACAACACGCTTCATGCGCGCTATATGCACGCTCAGGCCTATGGGTTTAAATGGGGCGAAACGGGCGACAGCGTTCAGTTTGTGGAAAGCGAGAAAATGGAATTAGTGGGTAATCCGTTTAACACAACAATAAAATCGATAAAAGCCATTGACAAACCTACAGAGGTTGGAGCAAAAGAATTTGAAATTACGTTTATGGACGTGCTTCCGCAGGAAATTTCCGAAACCGGAAAATTCGGTATCGAAAACCTGACGTGGACACCCAACGTAATTTTTTCGGACAACACCATTCGCAATAACCGTGCTCGGGGAGCGCTTTTCAGTACACCGCGCAGCGTGATTTGCGAAAACAACCTGTTCGATCACACACACGGAACAGCCATTCTGCTTTGTGGCGATTGCAACGGCTGGTTCGAAACGGGGGCTTGTCGAGATGTGGTTATCCGCAACAATAAATTCATCAACGCGCTTACGGCTACGTATCAGTTTACCAATGCCATTATTTCTATTTATCCCGAAATACCCAACCTGAAAGACCAGCAAAAGTTTTTTCACTCGGGCATCGTCATCGAAAACAATACGTTTGACACGTTCGACCGTCCGCTATTGTACGCCAAGTCTACCGATGGGCTGATTTTTCGAAACAACACCATCAAGCATAACACGGAATTTAAACCGTTTCATTGGAACAAGCATCCGTTCTTTTTCGAGAAGGTGGCAAACATTTCTATCGAGAACAATACGTTCTCCGACGATTTCGGATTTGATAAGGAGAAAGGTGTGAGAGTTGAACTGTCGGATGATAACGCGATAATAATTCAATAATAAAACAATTTATGGCAAAACAACAAATCTTATCTCCCGAAAATTACATTCGTCAACGGGCACGTAATCTCCCCTTATATAAATGTTTCATAAATACGAATTGGGATGAACAAGGATTGGCTTATATCGTAGTTTCCCGCAAACACATCACGGGAATATTACCGTTTGCACCTATCTCGTTGACACTGATTGCCTCGGTATAAAAGATACGCTGTATCGATTTAATATACCTGAATATGAACTGGACGAGTTGATAGAAGATATTAGTAATTCTATGGAAATGGCTGAGACCGGCTATCCCTTGGTTCGCAATATTATTCATGCAGCATGGGAGTTTGCCGATGAAATTGGATTTAAACCGCACAAAGACTTTACATCCATTACTCGATATATGTTGGAAGAAGACTTGGACAATATTCCCCTTATCGAAATTGAATGTGGAGACGAAAACGGAAAACCCGTTTATGTAAGAGGCCCGCTGGATTCTGATGCAAGAGCAAGCCAGATTATCGCCCACTTGGAAAAAACGCTCGGTAAAGACAACTTTACTGTTATCTGGAGTGATGAGGATGATTGCGACGGCAGTTGGAGCGACGAAGAAGATGATGAGGAATATAGTTTCTATGAAGAATATTTCGATAATAGTTTCGAAGAAAATGCCAGGATATATTTAGAGTTGAATGAAATGCATGGAGATAGCAGCGAAGAAGAAAAAAATGCATCTCTGTTTTTTCCTAAGTTAGAAGCACTCGCGGAAGAATTACTCCCCGAAATTATTAATGATGATGAATTTGACAAATGGTTGGCAAAATGGGAAGAAGATGATACGTTCCAAATTTCGGATAAAACGTATGGAGCCCAAATGATCGGTCTTCCGGAGGATTATGTTTTCTCGGATGAACAACGTCTCTTTTTCGAAAGCGAACATTCAAGCAAGGATTATTACAACTTTTTCAAAAAGCATTGGCCAAATGCTCCTTACACGCACTACATCAATTTACAAAAAAGCAATATCCTTGGCAATACTAATAAAAAATTAAAAAAATATATTGAACAATTTCCTGATTACCCAATGTTCAAAATAGATTATTATGTAGAGGGTATCCGAAACGGAGAAATAGATAAAAAGTGCCTTGATGCAGTTGA
The DNA here is from genome assembly GCA_030538215.1 of Bacteroidia bacterium. Taxonomy (GTDB): domain Bacteria; phylum Bacteroidota; class Bacteroidia; order Bacteroidales; family Dysgonomonadaceae; genus Petrimonas. Next base: position 30,245 of record JAUNUM010000017.1, on the reverse strand, counting down.
AATTTTCGGCAACAGAAAGAAACTGTTTATTACCGAATACATTAATTTCAATATATTAAGAATAGGATATTTATCCAGCCGGAAAGATTTGGAAAGCCTTGATGCTTTAGACTATTATTTGTCGGAAACAAAAGCTATAAACGAAACAGCTCAAGAGATTATCCGTGCATTATTAAAATCCGTGCAGCTTAGTTCCTTGCACCATTACCTCATAAATGAATTTTCCAAAACGAAGAAAATAACATAAAAATACATTTACTTCATTTATCTCATTTCTGTTCGCACTTACCATAAGCGTGTAAGACAATCTTATTTATATTTCAGCAAAATGATTTTAAGAAGTTTCTTTTTAATTCTCTCTATAACTTTTACATTTCAATCGGTTTTATCCCAAACCAAGAGCGATTATCCCATCCCTGCACCACACCAGATCAAATGGCACGAGGCAGAGTTAGGAGTGATTTTTCATTACGATTTGCACGTTTTCGACGGGAAAAAGTATAATCAAACCGCTAATCGTATTGCGCCGATGGAAGATTATAATATTTTCAACCCTACCGAGTTGGATACCGATCAATGGATTCGCGCTGCCAAAGCAATGGGCGCCAAATTTGCCGTGATCACCGCCACGCACGAAACCGGATTTGCCATTTACCAAAGCGATGTGAATCCCTATAGCCTGAAGGCTTTGAAATGGCGCGACGGTAAAGGCGATATTGTGGGCGATTTTGTGAAATCGTGCCGCAAATACGACATTCAGCCGGGTATTTACATCGGTATTCGCTGGAACTCGCTTTTCGGCATTCACAATTTTGAAGCGGAAGGCACCAGTGAGTTTGCCAAAAACCGCCAGCAATGGTATCGTCATTTCTGCGAACGAATGACCGAAGAATTGATGTCGAAATACGGCGACCTGTTTATGGTTTGGTACGATGGCGGTGCCGATGATCCGAAAGGGATGGGGCCCGACGTAGAGCCGATTATGATGAAATACAACCCCGATTGTCTGTTTTACCACAACGTGGAACGTGCCGATTTTCGCTGGGCTGGTTCTGAAAGCGGAACGGTGCAATATCCGTGCTGGTCGAGCTTTCCGCAACCTTACTCGCATCACCGCCAAAGCGACACCGAAGCAGCGCATTTAGAATTGCTGAAACACGGCGATATGAACGGAAAATATTGGGTTCCGGCAATGGCAGACACACCTCTCCGCGGAGCAAACGGTCGCCACGAATGGTTTTGGGAGCCGGGCGATGAAAATTCGGTTTACCCGCTCAACGACTTGATGAATATGTATTACAAATCGGTGGGACGCAACGCCACGCTGATTGTGGGATTGACGCCCGACCCCGACGGTCTGATGCCCGAAGGCGACGTGAAACGATTGGAAGAGTTTGGTGCTCGCATTCAAGAACTGACGGGCACTCCGCTGAAAACGACAAAAGGTATCGGCAAGAAAATCAATCTGAAATTAGATAAACGTCAAACCATCAATCAAATCATCATTCAGGAAGAAATCTCCAAAGGCGAACGCATCCGCAAATACAAAGTGGAAGGATTGACCTCGAAAGGCTGGAAAACCCTGTGCGAAGGCGAATCGGTGGGACACAAACGCATCCAGACTTTTGAGCCTACGGAAGTAAGCCGCGTTCGTTTGGTGGTGGAAAAAAACATCGATGTTCCGCAGATTAGGAATTTCAGCGTGTATAATGTTGAAAATGCACCGAAACTGTAAATCGTAATTCAATGTTTTGATAATTTTCGGAAAAGTCTTACTTATAATTCAATCTTTTTGCTAAATTTGCAAAAGTATTAATCGTAAATAAGTTTAAACGTGAAAGAAATGCAAAACATAATCAAACGCGACGAGTATATTAACCGTGTGAAACCCTTTATGAATAAGTCTCTTATAAAGGTTTTCACCGGACAACGACGTGTCGGGAAAAGTTATCTGATGTTTCAATTGATGCAAGAATTGAAACATCAGAATAAAGACGCGCACATTATTTACATAAACTGCGAAGATATTGAATTTGACTTTATTAGAACTGCCAAAGAACTGAATGAATACGTCGTTTCCAAGATTAAAGATAATGAAAAGAATTATATTTTTATTGATGAAATACAGGAAGTTACCGAGTTTGAGCGCGCGGTACGTTCGTTGGCATTAAATGAGAATAACGATATTTACATCACGGGAAGCAATGCCAATATGCTCTCGGGCGAGCTTGCCACGTTTTTGAGCGGCAGATACATAGAGTTCAAAATTCACGGATTATCTTATACCGAATTTATTAAATTTCACCGCTTGGAGAATGATTCCCAAAGTTACAAATTGTATGCAAAATATGGCGGATTGCCGTATCTCGTGAATTTAAAACTAACGGATAATGTGGTGGGAGAATACCTAAAAAGCATATACTCCACCATTATTTTCAGAGATGTGGTGAGTCGGCACAAATTGCGTGACACCGATTTTCTCGAAAAACTGACACATTATCTTGCCGATAACATAGGAAGCCTTTTTTCGGCACAAAGCATCAGCAATTATCTGAAATCGCAAAAATCTACGGTTTCGGTTAAGCAAGTGCAAAATTATGTTTCGCATCTTGCCAATGCTTTTTTGATATATCGGGCAGAACGATTTGATATTATTGGTAAACGGATTTTTGATTTTGGCGAAAAATTTTATTTCGAAGATTTAGGTATCCGAAATATTATCACGGGGTATCACATAAAAGACAGAGCCAAAATATTGGAAAATATCGTTTATAATCATCTTATTTTCAAAGGATATGATGTAAAAGTAGGCAGTATTAATTCATTAGAAATTGATTTTGTTTGTCGTAAAAGCAACGAACTCCTTTACGTGCAAGTTGCGGTGGAGCTGACAAAAACCGAAACCATCGAACGCGAATTTGGCAATCTGCTTTTGATAAAAGATAACTATCCCAAGATTGTAGTTTCGGAAGAAAATTTTCAAGGAAACTCCTATCAGGGCATTCAACACGTATTTATTTTAGATTTTCTCAAAAATTATTGATATGAAACCAATTAGTTTTATTCCATTACTACTTTCTCCACTTGCACTCTCGGCACAAACCACCGACACACGCCCCAACATCATCTACTTTCTGGTGGACGATATGGGCTGGCAAGACACTTCATTGCCGTTTTGGACGGAAAAAACTCCGCTCAACGAACGCTACCACACGCCCAACATGGAGCGGCTGGCTTCGCAGGGAATGATGTTCACGCAATCGTACGCCTGCCCCGTGAGTTCGCCCACACGCGTGAGTTTGCTCACCGGAATGAACGCCGCACGCCACCGTGTAACCAACTGGACATTGGAAAAAAACAAAAGCACCGACCGAAAAAGCGATGTCCTAACGTTTCCCGCGTGGAACGTAAACGGGATTTGCCAAGTCCCCAACATTCCGGCTACTTACGAAGTTACATCGCTTCCGCAACTGCTCAAAAACGCCGGCTACCACACCATCCATTGCGGAAAAGCACACTGGGGAGCGATTGAAACGCCGGGAGAAAATCCGCACCATTTCGGATTTGAAGTAAACATTGCCGGACATGCCGGTGGCGGACTGGCAAGTTATCTGGGTGAACAGAATTTCGGTAATCGCACCGATGGCAAACCATCGCCGCTGCAAGCCATTCCGGGGCTGAAAGACTATTGGGGAAAAGATATTTTTGCTACCGAAGCGCTCACGATTGAAGCTATGAAAGCACTCGACAAAGCCAAACGGTACGACCAACCGTTCTTCCTTTACATGTCGCACTACGCTATCCATGTTCCGGTGGATAAAGACATGCGATTTTACCAAAAATACCGCGACGCCGGATTATCTGAAAATGAAGCCGGTTACGCATCGCTTATCGAAGGGATGGATAAAAGCCTGGGCGATTTGATGGACTGGCTGGAAAGAAATGATCTGGACAAAAACACCATCATCCTGTTTATGAGCGATAACGGCGGACTTTCATCGGAAGATTATTGGCGCAATACACCGCTTCATATCCACAATGCTCCGCTCAACAGCGGCAAAGGATCGATGTACGAAGGCGGCATCCGTGAACCGATGATCGTGAAATGGCCAGGCAAAGTAAAACCCGGAACACGAAACAATGAATATACCATTATCGAAGATCATTTTCCTACTTTATTGGAAATGACACAAGTGAAAAGCTACAAAACCAAACAGCCTGTTGACGGTAAAAGCTTCGTTCCGATGCTTTTGGGAAATAAAACAAATTACAACAAACGTGCACTTTACTGGCATTTCCCCAATCTGTGGGGCAACGATGGTCCGGGAATCGGCACCACCAGCGCTATTCGCAAAGGCGATTGGAAATTGGTGTATTACTATGAAACCGGTAAACGTGAACTTTTCAACGTTACCAACGATATCGGCGAAACACGGGATCTATCAGCCTCAAATCCACAATTGGTAAAAAAGTTGTCAAAAGAATTGGGTAACCATTTAAGAAAAGTAAAAGCACAGCGCCCATCGTTTAAAGTGAGCGGAAAAGTTTGTCCGTGGCCGGATGAAGTATGATATTTCAGATTTACACATCCAAGAGTTACAGTGAGTGACGTGAAAAATAGTTGGAATAAACTATAAAATTCTAACCCTTCCCTCCGCGTATCGGAGGACTTCCCTTGCATCACAAGGGAAGAGTCGCAGGCTAAGATCTCTCGTAGATAATGAATGATATGGTCTGCGCAACTGTCCCCTTTTGGTAAAGGGGACGAGCGAAGCGGGCGGGGTTAGAATATAACAATCTATCTTTAGTTCATCCCTTAATGAAATATTTGGAGGATTTACACCGATTCACTAACTTGCGCATTATTTGTGGCAACAAAAATAGGAATAACGCCTAAACTTGCGTAAAGCCGGTCTTTTTTGGGTAAATATGCGCAATAACATTGCGTATATTTATGTGTTATAGTCAATTAAAGGAATGACTGTGAAGTACGAACTAACAGATATGAAAAAACAGATTTCGGACATTGAAATAATAAATGATTTGAGAACTGTAGCTAATAATTTAGGGAAGAAATCCCTAAAGATGAGCGAATACTGCAAAGATAATGGAGCCAAATTCAATTACCAGACAGCAAAGAAACGATTTGGAACTTGGAAAGATGTGATGGAAAAAGCTGGGCTCGAAACAGAGAAAAGTATTCATGGAATTGAGTACGGTGAAACTTCATTGCGAGAAGAATTGCTAATTGACGATTTAGTTAAAGTTTCAAAAATACTTGAAAATCAAAAGATTACAATAGCAGAATATGACGAATACGGAAAATTTGGTAGTGCTACTGTGATTAAGAGATTTGGAGGTTGGAACAAAGCAAAATTAAAAGCTGGACTTCAAATCGGTAGAAACTATAACACGGCAATTGAGGAATATATGCAAAACATTCTCACTCTTTGGATTCATTATGGAAGACAGCCCAAATATTCAGAAGTAATAAGACCAATATCGAAATATAATGTTAGTGCCTATGAGAATAAGTTTGGCACATGGAGAAAAGCATTGGAAGTATTTATAGATTATATGAACGAGGAACGAACGGATATTGAAAGTACGATTAATGATAATGAACTTGTTAAACTGACTGAGAATTTTCAACCAAAAAAACAAAAGAAAAAAGAAATTAAGATTAAAAGGACATCAAGGCAAATCAACTTAAGACTTCGTTGGAAAATATTGAGAAGAGATAACTTCTCATGTAATAAATGTGGGAATTCGCCAGCCAAAGCCCCAAATGTGGAATTACATGTTGACCATATTATTCCGTGGAGTGAAGGAGGTGAAACTGTTGTCGAGAATTTAGAGACATTATGTTCTGATTGTAATCTTGGGAAAAGTAACCTGATGTAGAATAATAAATAGCTTAACAAGGGGTTTGGTGTCAAGCGGAGGGAAGAGCAAAATTTTGGCAGCCTGATAAGACTTCATCTGGCGTTGACAAAACTGTGTCCCACCAACCTATACGAACGCAAAACCCTCAAACTGTTACAAAAAAATCCCGACTTTCATCGGGATTTTTTACTTATATTTTTCCGTGCAACAGCGCACTCATTCAATTACTGCATCCGCTTGATAATGCTGTAAGATTCCACAATTCCCAATTCCCCAGCTTTACGAAGATCATCCAAACCGATGGCGGTTTCACCAATCGATAACCGCGACAAACCCCGATTAAAATACGCTTCGGCAAATTGCGGTTCAATTTTTATGGCTTTGCTGTAGCTGTCAATCGCTGCACGATAGTCTTTTTCAAGACTGTAAATCTCGGCCATATTATAATGGGCAAAAATAAAGTTGGGGTCGAGACGAAGAATGGTTTCGTAATCCTTTAAAATAGCATCGTACTTAAACGATTTTGTGGAAACTTCGGGAATCTTCGTCTTGGCGAATTGAGGCAACTCTTTTAGCCTGTCGGCAGGATTTACGCCTACCGGAGATTCCTGCGCAACCGTTTCGGGCGGCATTATTGGATCAAGTTCCAACTGTTTCGATGTTATCACCGCACGCACAAAATACGATTGCAGAAAATCGGGTTGCAATTCGATAGCTCTATTAATATCTTTCAATGCGTTTTCGTAATCCTGAACCAGCATAAAATCCATCCCACGTCCAAAATACAGCTTGGCATCGTTGGAATTTTGCACCAGTAATCGAGAAAAATTATCAATAGAACGGAAGTGCGTTTGCACTTGAAGTTCGTTTAATGCGGCTTCGTTGTTAACCGCTTTAAGCTTCCAATTTAGATTTAGCAACTGATTGGCTTTTTCCATTGATTTGGAAAAATATACCGGACGACTCACCTCAAATCCTTTGTCATAATATGTCAACACAAATTTAGACTCCAACTCCACTTTTGTGTTCAAGTCCTGAACACGTCCACGCGATTCGCGCTGGTATTTGCTTTGGCTTTTTTCCGATACTTCCTTATCTGCAACAACCAAAAGGTTGAATTTGTCAATATCTTTATCCGTTTCTTCGCGTGTGTCTTTTGACTCCGATGTTGTTTTTCTTCCATCAGTGGCATCTACTGTGGCACGTTTTTTAGCTTTGGCTTCTTCGTTTCGGGCAGCCAGATAATCACGTTCTGCTCCACGCAAATCGTTTAACTGGCGCTTCATTTCGGCGCGCATATAATATCCTGTAAAGAAGTCGGGATGTTTTTCGAGCACGAAATTCAAATCCTGAATAGCACTTGTATTATCTCCGATTTCGGCATGAAGCATTGCTCTGTTTATGTAAGCCATCGTGTTTTCGGGTTCCATTTCGATGACTTTGTCGAAATCTTTGATAGCGCGATTATTATCAGCAACTTGCGTGCGCAGTAAACCTCGATTAAATCGAGCAATCAGATTATTTTTGTCCAATTCTATTACCCTGTCATAATCGGCCATTGCTCCGCGAAGATCGTTCAGGTTGTATTTTACTAAGCCACGATTGATGTAATTTCCGGTGAAATACGGATCAAGACGAATAGCTTCATCCAAATCGGCAAGCGCCTTGTTGTAATCTTTCAGTTGAAATTGCAACAATCCACGCGCAGAGAAAGATTGTGCTGTGTATGGATCAACTTCGATAGCTTTGTTGTAATCGGCTAACGCTTTCAATGTGTCATTTCTTTCCAAGTGCATTTGTCCACGAGTGAGATATCCGGGAACGTAGTCGGGAAAACGACGTATTAACACTTCAAAAAACTTTTCGGCAATATCGTAATCTTTTAGCTCCACATTCACGATAGCCATATTTACCAGCGTAAGCCGATCTTCGGGGAAAAACTCCAAACTACGCTGATAATCGCTTGCGGCCAATTCAAATTTTTCTTGATTTTGACGTGCCGCACCACGAAGCTGGTATGCCGCAGTGTAATAAGGATTTCGCTCGATACAAAGATTCGCATCTTCTTCGGCGCCTTTGAAATCATCGAGCATAAATTTCGACATCGCTCTAAAATAATATGGATCAGCTAAATAGGGTTTTGCACCTATTACTTGATTAAAGTACTGTATGGCAAGAACATAGTCCTCGAAATATAATGCATTTTTTCCAATCATCATCACCCTGTCGGTATTCACTTGCGAAGAAACCGAAAGTGCTGATAGAAATATGGAGATGGATAAGATTATTTTTCTCATTGTTTTCTTTTTTGCTGCACAGACTGATTAGATTATTTAAACCTCAGTTCGTTTAATCGATATTTTTTATTTCGATTGTTCGTTCGCCGTTATCGGTTTCGGTAATGAAAACTTTTACTGTATTATCGGGAAGGAGTGGCTCTACCAATTCCGGCCATTCAATAAAGCACAAATTCCCACTATAAAAATAGTCTTCGTAACCAAAATCGAAAGCTTCTTCTAATTTATTTATGCGATAAAAATCGAAATGGTAGATGGAGTTCCCTTCGGCATCTTTGTATTCATTGATAATTGCAAACGTGGGACTGGTTATGGTTTCCTGCACACCAAGTTCTTCGCATATCGCTTTAATGAATGTGGTTTTTCCGGCACCCATTGCACCGTAGAAAGCAAAAACATTTTTACTCCCGATTTGAGTAATAAATTGCTTTGCGACGTTATTTATTTCAAATATATTGTTTATTCTTAATTGCATATTCGTTATTTAATATGAGACACGATGCATCGCGTCTCTGCATCATTTGGCTTGTAATGTTACAAGCGGAACAATCATCTCTTCCATCGAAATTCCGCCATGCTGAAACGTATTGGCGTAGTACGAAACATAATGATTGTAATTGTTGGGATAGGCAAAAAAATCATTGCCGAGAGCAAAAATGTATCTTGTACTGATATTTGGCGATGGCAGACTCATTTTTTCCGGCTGGGCGATATCGAATACTTTTTTAGGATCGTATGATAAATTTCGGCCTATTTTGTAGCGTAAATTGGCGTTAGTATTTTTTTCGCCTACTACTTTTTGAGCATTCTTTACCCTGATAGTTCCGTGATCTGTAGTGAAAATTGCTTTATAACCCTTTTCCGATATTTTTTTTAGCAAACTAAATAAGGGCGAATGCTGAAACCACGACCGTGTAAGCGATCGATAAGCCGCTTCATCGGGAGCCAGTTCACGAATCATTTTCGATTCGGTTCGCGCATGCGAAAGCATATCGATAAAGTTAAAAACCATCACGTTTAAATCGTTATTCTCCAGTTCTGAGAAGTTTTGTAATAGTTTTTCGCTTTCGGCGTTTGAATTTATTTTTCGGTACGAGAATTTCTCTTTTCGCTTATATCTTTCCAATTGCGACTGTATAAGTGGCTCTTCAAACAGGTTCTTCCCTTCGTCTTCATCTTCATTTACCCAAAACTGAGGAAACGTTTTTGCAATTTGCAACGGCATCAATCCAGAGAATATGGCATTACGGGCGTATTGCGTTGCCGTAGGCAAAATACTGAAGTATGTCTCTTCGGAACAAGTGAAATATTCCGAAACAAGATTTTTTATTGCCTGCCACTGGTCGAAACGAAAATTATCTATTAGAATAAAAAATATTTTTTCGCCTTTATCCAATATTGGAAATACCCGATTTTTAAATACCGTGTTACTCAACAACGGATTCTTTTCGGATATTTGCAACCATTTTTCATAATTTTGTTTCACAAACTTACCAAATTCACCGTTCGCTTCCGATTTTTGCAAAAATAGCATTTCCTGCATCGGATGCTGCGATTGGGCAAATTCAATTTCCCAAGAAACAAGTTTTTTATACAACTCAGCCCAATCTTCTGCCGTACGGCAATTATAAATTTCACTATTTAGGCGACCAAATTCTTCGCGATAATTAATCGTGTTTGTTTCACTGATTATCTCATTTTTTTCCAGATTTTTTTTAATAGTCATCAAAATCTGGTTGGGATTTACCGGTTTTATTAAATAATCGGCAATTCTTTTACCAATAGCTTTCTCCATAATTCCCTCATCCTCACTTTTAGTGATCATTACTGCCGGAGTTGAGGGAAGAAAAGCACTAATTTCGGAAAGTGTTTCCAAACCCGATAATCCGGGCATGTGTTCATCTAAAAAAATAATATCGTAAATCGTTTTTCGGCATTTTTCAATAGCATCGCGACCATTATTCACGGGGTCAACACTATATCCTTTCTCTTCCAAAAAAAGAATATAAGGCTTCAGTAAATCAATTTCGTCATCCACCCAAAGGATATGCGCTTTTTTCATTTTTCTTTTTTAATGATTTTTTTAGCAGAAAATTAAGCAAAAATATGCATTTATTACCTATCACACAATCATTTTTCACTTTTTTAGGACTATATTTGTATCCTCAATCTTTTATTATTAAAACAAAAACAAAACTTCAAAAGACTAATTTCTTGCCAATATTTATCTTTATTCTCAGCAATAATGCTTAACTTTGTTAAAAGATAACTCTGTCATTTAATGAAACATCAAATAAAACAGGCAAATAATCTATTCGCATTTGCTACAAGTTGAGAATAACGAAAAAAATATTACTCCAAAACTTGATTTTGACAGGATATAATATTTTTATATTTAATTATAAAACCACAAATAATAATTTTAAATCTTTATTTATGTTAGTTACTGAAAATGCTAAACGATTTATCAATCAGGAAGATAAATACGGAGCGCACAATTACCACCCACTTCCCGTGGTATTATCTAGAGGAAAAGGAGTTTATGTTTGGGATGTTGATAACAAGAAGTATTTCGACTTTTTATCTGCTTATTCCGCAGTAAATCAAGGTCATTGCCATCCAAAGATTGTGAAAGCATTAACCGATCAGGCCGAAACGCTATGCCTGACATCGCGTGCTTTTTATAACGATTGCTTGGGCCCGTACGAAGAATTTATACACAACTATTTTGGTTATGACAAGATGTTGCCGATGAATTCGGGTGCAGAAGCTGTTGAAACCGGACTTAAACTTGCTCGCAAGTGGGGGTATCTAAAAAAGGGAATTCCTCAAAATGAAGCAATTATTGTTGCTTGTAAAGGAAATTTCCATGGAAGAACTATCACCATCGTTTCCATTTCCACCGATGGCGATGCAAGAGCCGATTACGGTCCATATACGCCCGGAATTGAGGTGATTCCATATAATGACGTGGACGCCATTCAAAAGATTTTTGAGGAAAAAGGCGATAAAATTGCCGGTTTATTAGTTGAACCTATTCAAGGTGAAGCAGGTGTTTTTGTTCCCGACGATGGTTATTTGAAAGCTTGTAAACATCTTTGTGAGCAGCACAATATCCTGTTTATTGCGGATGAAGTGCAAACCGGAATTGCTCGTACAGGAAAACTATTGTGTTGTGAACATGAAGGTATTCGTCCCGATATCGTGATTTTGGGAAAAGCCATTTCGGGTGGAGTAATGCCTGTTTCGGCTGTGCTTGCAGATGATGAGATTATGATGAATATAAAACCTGGACAACACGGCTCTACTTTTGGAGGATTTCCGCTCGCTTGTAAGGTGGCAACTGCTGCTCTGGAAGTGGTAAAAGAAGAAAAATTGGCGGAAAAAGCCGAATATCTTGGAAAAATATTCCGAGATGAAATGTCAAAAATAAACAGCCCTTTTGTTAAGTTAGTTCGTGGAAAAGGCTTACTTAATGCTATTGTTATTGAGCCGCACAATGGCAAGGAAGCTTGGGATGTTTGCTTGAAAATGGCCGAAAACGGCTTGTTGGCAAAACCCACGCATCAGCATATTATTCGTTTTGCACCTCCTTTGGTAATTACTGAGGAAGAGCTTCGCGAAGCGATTGAAATCATTAAAGAGTCCATTAAAACACTCGAGTAAAGCGTATTACGGGTTGCGAGTTTCAAGTTCGCAACCCATTGCCCTTTGCTCTTAGCCTTTAGCCAACTATGCAAACAACTTCAAAAATATTGATGGTTCGTCCGGTACGATTTGCTTTTAATGAAGAAACGGCCAAGAATAACTATTTTCAGCAAAAAACCGAACAAGAAAAAGTTGCAGAAAAAGCACTAAATGAATTTGATGCTTTTGTGAACTTGCTTCGCAGTAATGATGTGGATGTAATTGTGATACAGGATACGGAAGAACCTTGGACACCCGATTCTATATTCCCAAATAATTGGTTTTCTTCTCATATTTCGGGAGAGCTGGTGCTTTATCCCATGTTTGCAGAAAATCGTCGTCAGGAAAGAAAACCCGACGTATTGGATTTCTTGCGCCGAAAAATGAATCACTCCAAACTTATTGATCTCACATCGTGGGAGTCGAAAAATGAGTTTCTGGAAGGTACGGGAAGTATGATTTTCGATAGAGAGAAGCGGATTACTTACGCTTGTCGGTCGCCGCGCACATCAGAAAAAGTAATACGCGATTTCTGTTCACAAATGAATTTTGATGCGGTCGTTTTTGATTCGTTCGATAAAAATGGAAATCTCATTTATCATACCAATGTGATGATGGAAGTGGGTACACAAGTTGCCATCGTGTGTTTAGAATCGATAAGAGACGAAAAAGAAAAACAAAAAGTTGTTTCGAAACTGACAGAAACAGGAAAAATTATTGTTGACATTTCGATCGATCAAGTTGCTAGTTTTGCAGGAAATATGATTGAGCTGAAAAGCCGAAACGGTAACCCGTTGATGATTATGTCGGCATCGGCACGTCGTGCTCTCACACCACAACAGGAAGCTACAATTGCAACTTATAACAAAATTCTTTCGCCCGAATTGCAAACTATTGAGACCAACGGCGGTGGTTCTGCTCGATGCATGATTGCAGAGATATTTTATTGATTGGGCGTAAATTTTGTCTATAATGTTAAAATATTCACATTCTTTTTGTTTACTTTGTATCAAAATAGGAATTAACATTTAAAAAACTTAGCATTATGTCATTTAGAACTGAACTTAAAGAGTTTTTGATGCGTGGCAACGTAGTTGACATGGCCGTGGGTATTGTTATTGGTGCTGCTTTTGGTAAAATTGTAACATCGTTTGTAAACGATATTTTGATGCCGCCTATTGCCCTGCTTTTCGGACAAGGTAGCTTCGCCGATTTAAAAGTAGTGCTAAAACAAGCTGCTATTGATGCCGCAGGAACCGAAATTCCGGCTATTACGTGGAATTATGGAGCCTTTATTCAGGCTGTTGTGGATTTTCTGATTGTAGGTACTGCAATTTTTATGGTAATCAAAGCGATGAATTCGATGAAACGTAAAAAAGAAGAAGCCCCTACACCAAATCCGGAGCCAACGAAAGAAGAAACGTTGCTAACGGAAATTCGTGATTTGTTGAAGAACAAATAAGAAGAACTCCCTAAAATCTGAAAAAACTTTCGAAACCGTCTGACCGGCAATCGGTCAGACGGTTTTTTATTGCATTTCCGTCAGGTATTTCCAATAACGTTGCGGCATATGCTGTCGCTGAAGTTTCAGGTTGATACGCTCTTTGATGGTAGTACTTTTGAAATATTCTCTCCACATTTTTTGAAAAAACACCTCTTCTTCCGATTTTGTTAATTAGATTTGTCTTCATAATGTAAAATTTTAATTTGTAAATAATTGATTGAGATTTGTTTAGACTGCAAGATTTGTATTTAAAATCCATTTACGTTATTTAATAGGTTTACTTTTTACTCCTCAATACCGCAAAATATGATGTAGTGTAAAAATTTCTCAAAATTGGAATGACCGAAAAAAGTGGAAATGTTTTGCGGGGTTTCAATCCAAACTTGCTCTCATAGTGCGGATTAATGAAATAATACTCCTCGTCGATTTGTGCCAAATCAGTTTCCTTTACCAATTTTTTGAATTGCTCAATGGTTGTTTTGCACTCTTTTATCTCTATCAATTCGCTTATTGCCCGTTCTTTTACGCCCGTTTGTTTCAAAAAAGCTATGTAAATTTTTGTGGGCAACAGATGAACAAACGGCAACAGGGATATAACTCGGTTGTTGCAAATTTGCTGATGCCCGGCAAACGGCATTTGCCACGGTGGAAAACCCACATAAATTAAACCGTTGTCGTTCAGTAGGTTTTTGGCTATTGTCAGCAGTTCTCTTTTTTGCATCACGTGTTCAATCACATCGTGAATGATGATGACATCAAATTTGCTGTCAATTTTTACCGAAAAAATATTTTGACACGAAAAACAACCTGCCAACCCTTCTTCCTGAAAAAACTGTTTTGCTTCGGCAATCCTCACGGCAGAAACATCAATGCCCGTTACCTCGCATCCACGCTTTGAAAATGGCGACAAATTGCCACCTTCGCCGCATCCGATTTCTAAAATACGGCATTCGGGCGTAATTTTCAGATGATTTTCAACGAATGGCAGGAAATATTTTTCGCACGTCTGCGCAAGCTCCGTAAAATATTGTTTTCTGTTCGTATGTCGTTTTTGCATAATTCCGTTTTCAGTTGAGAGGATTTATGTAGAGAATACATAAACCCGTAAGCTATTTTTAGCATTACGTGAAAACGGCGGAAAACCTAACCGCGATTTCAGTTAAAAAAGGAAGAAAAAGTGTTAAAACGTACCGCTTACCGAAAAAGTAACCGTGTGTCCGCCGCGGATTTTGTGAACAATCGGGTCGCGCCCCTTGTCGTAGTTCTCGGTTTTGCGGGGCAAAAGGTTGTCGGTGGGGAAATTATATTCGTCGCGAACATAATCGTCGGGCGTGTTGGTATAGAAAATTTCGTGGGCGTTGAGCAGATTGGAGACGCCCAATTTCAGCAAGATACCGCTTTTGGGGAAACGATAACCGATGCTTGCTTCGAGCGAGTTAAACGGGGCGCGATATTCGTGGGTGTGGGCGTTTTCGCCCAATAAAAAAAGTTGCCGACCGCTTCGTTTAAATAAAATATTAGCATTTATATTCTTGTCTGAGTAATTAAATCCAATATTTAACAGATAAGGCATTTGTCCCGAAAGTGGACGTTTTTGTGTACTTTCGGTTTCAATAAACGCGTCTTTATCTTTCATTGCCATTCTTCTGCCTTCCACGGATGAGCGCGTTAGTGTAAATCCGGTAATGAGTTGAATATTACGCATAAAATCAGCATCAGCAACAAAATCCAACTGCTTACGCACATTTGCTTCGAAACCGTAATTAATTGCTTTGTTCGAGTTTTGCAACACGTACATTCGCTCGTCTTGTCTGTATTCGTATGTAGTGCGTTCGATGGGATGTTTGATATATCTGTAAAACAATCCGAACGAAATAAAATCGAACGCACCCATTTGTTTTTCAACCTGAAAATCGACAGACTGAAGAAGGGATGAACGTATCGGACGATTGACAGATGTGCCAAGCAACTGCGTATCGTAAACGGGATATGGAATATAATCTGCTAATTGAGGGCGAATAACCAAACGCCGATATCCCATTTTGATGTTCAACGCTTTTGCAGGTGTGAACGTGAGGTTTACAGTTGGCATAAAATCCCATTTCTTCACAATGCTTTCGTAATTTGCACGTGCACCCCAAACGAAACGAAATTTTTCGTTCCAGCGGTGCTCAACCATCGCAAAAGGAAAATGTTCAACCACCGTTTTATTAAAATCGTATTGTTCAAACGTTTGATAAATTTCAGACATAGAGCTATCTCTATATCGCAGCATTAATTCGCTATATTCGTATCGGATGCGCTTATAACTTCCGTCATATCCGAAGGTAAATCTATTTGTCCGATTTAAAGGAAACATCGCCGATATTCCCATCCTAAAGTTTTGTTCCCGATTTGCGTATTGCCCGCTTGATGCCGGGTAAATCTCTTTTAACTGAGGATTTGCGTGTAGGAAGTACAACAGCGAATCATCGCGTAACGGTTTGTACATTTCCGAAAACGCGGCATCCTTTCGCTCGCGTTTCATAAGCGTGTGCGATACGTTCCATTGTACCGAATTATTGCCGATGGTATGTTTTCCATCCAACTTATTTTGCAATATGTTGGAAAACGTGGGGTAATTGAAAAACTGACGGCTTAGATTTTTATCGTCATCGGGAATATCTTCCAGATGTTGCGATATTTCCGTGAGATTATTCTCAAAGCTTCTCGCGAGAATGTTTCGCAGGCTTATTCTGTTTTTGCCGAATTGCCATCCGGCGTTAAACATTCCACCCGAAACCGTATTGTAACCGTACGTGAAGCCTGCATTCCGGCTATCGCTCATATTACTTGTGTATTGTCCGATACTGTTCCATCTGCCGCGTTGTGTATGCTCAATAACCGATTGCTGCTGTGTGTTTTGGCAAGAAATGGAAAATAATAGTCCGAATCGGTTGTTGGTGTTTGCCAATGTGTGTGTTCGTCCGATAGTTAGGGAATGGTGTTGCGATGGGGGTGTTTTGCGATCGTAAATTCGAAAATGTTCTGCAGGAACTTGTGCGCCGTTTTGTGGTATTTCGCGACTACCATCATCCAATCCCATAAAATCCCATTTGCCGCGTTTTCGTCCGCGTTGGTTCTGAAAGCTGCTTTGTGTATTCAGTTGAATTTCTGTTTTCAGCTGTACAAAATTGTGTTCAGGAATGTCTTTCGTAACGATATCGATCATTGCACTGCCGAAACTTGTGGAAATATCGGGTGTGGAAGATTTCAGCAAACGGATATTATCTACCAGTGAAATGGGAAGTAAGTCGAAAGAGAAAATCTTGTACGATGGGTCGTAATTGGGCATCGGAATACCGTTGAGTGCAATTTCGTTCCACCGTCCGCCGGTTCCCCGGATGATGATATCGCCGTTTTCGGAAGAAGTTACGCCGGGAATAAGTTGCAGCGCATTGCGAACGGTATTGGATGCTGAACGTTCGATTTCCTGCACGGAAAGTACGGAACTGACGTAAGGCGTATTTCGTTGCGCGTTTAAGGCTCCGATTAAGCTGTTTTCGGGGAGGGTTTTGGTTATTACAATTTCGTTTAATGAGACGTTTGTTTCTTTTAGAGCTACATCCAAACGTGTTGTTTGTTTTGTGCTTATTTCAATGGAGTTAACCTGTATCGGCTCGTATCCCAGAAAACGGACTTCAACGGTAAAACTGCCTGCGGATAGGGATAAGGCATAATCTCCGTTCAGTCCGGTTATAGTGCCTTTCTGTATGCTTTGTACCCAAACGGTTGCGCCTGCGAGCGGCGTGCCGAACGTGTCGGTAATTTTACCCGCCAAGTTTCCATCCGTCGGTTTTTCATCAATGCGTCGAACTATTATAAAGCGCGCGGCGTTGATTTTGCGATAAGTGAGCGGCGTATTTTCGAGTGATAAGCGCAACCAGGTTTCAATGCTTTCAGATGTGGTTTTAAATGAATTTGCCGAGATTCCTTGTAAAAATCGTGTTTCATAGGTAATGGATTTTTCGTTTTCTTTGGCAATTTCGGCAATGCGTTCGATACGTGAAAGCATTGTTTCGTTTGGAAACGAAACTGTTTGTGCCAAAACGCTCCCTACAAAAAGCAAACCGAACAGTACAGGTATTATTTTACGGAAGTTCCGTGGCATTTTGGGATTTAAAAACTATTTTATCGTCTGTTATTTGATAAGAAAAATTATATAAGATGGCTATTTCAGCGGCTATTTCGTTTATCGCTGTTGTTTTGTCCAATGTAATGTTGATGGACATTGTTTCGGGTTGATTTTCGAAAACGATACTCTTATTGTAGAGTTGACGGATGCGCAAACGCAACTCATCCTCCGTAGCGTTTTCCAACACGATTGTCCCTGTACGCCACGCTGCTTTCAGCTCGCTGTTTATAGATTCTTTCAGAAGTTCTTTTTTTGTTTCATTATATGTGGCTTGTTGATTGGCAACGAGTTCCATACTTTGATTGTTTTGAGTGGAAACAGTTACTTTTCCGTTCAATACACCGATTTTTTGAGTCGGTAATTCTGAGTAGCTCTGAATCGTGAAACTTGTTCCAAGTACACGTACTGTGATTCCGTTGCGTAAGTGAACAATGAAAGGGTGAGCAACATCGGGTTTTATGTCAAAAAACGCTTCTCCTTCATCGAGCCAAACTTCACGTGAGTTTTCGCGCAACGTTGTGCCCGAATTCAATGCAATTTCTGTTCCATCGGGTAAGAGAATATTCTTGATTGCGTTTGTTGCGATATATTGTTGCGTTATGGTTTTCGGCTGTAAAGAGTGTGGTTTGTAAAATACGAATATTCCGATGATAAGCAGTGCGACGCTTGCTACCGACCCGACAAGAACGGGCGAAAGTACACGTCTTTTGGGCTTAGTAATTTTTTGAAAAATGAAAGCGGTTGTTTCGGTCTCCAATTCTTCGATAAGTTTGTCGGTTATTTCAAACTCTTTTTCGGGAATAAACTCTTTTTCGAGCGATTCCACCACTTCGTTTTCATCAGGTGATGTTTCACCTCTGCGGTATCGTTCGAACAAATCACGGGTAATTGCCGCTTTTTCATTATTCGTTAATTTTTCTTCTTTCATTTTGAAGAGATGTTTCAAACGGATAAAATTACTATTTTTGTTTCAAATTGCAAACCACAGACAAGATATTATTAAAAGCGATTGAAAATAAAGACCGAAAGGCTTTTTCTCAATTTTATAAGCGATACAGTCGTCCCGTTCTCTGTTTTGTATTATCAAAAGTGCATAACAAAGAAATTGCAAAGGATATCATTCAAAACTTCTGGCTCTCTTTTTGGGAGAATCCCAGTATTCTACGGGCAAATGAAGATGGATGTGTCAAGGTTTTTATGCTTCAATATCTTCGTTTTCGAATTTATGATACGTATCGAATTGCCGTTCCCGAAACCATATTGGCAGAAGATATCGACATTGTTTCTCCTCTTACTTCTCACGAAAATATAGAAAAAGAGGAGTTGTTGCAAATTGTGCGTGACGCGTTAAAAAACAGTTCAATATTGACTCAAAACACATTTTGGATGCGAGTGGAAAATGTTTCAGCCAAAGAGGTGGCTAACGAATTGAACACAACCTCTCAAACGGTTCACAATGCTTTTTCCAAATCGTTAGGTACAATTCGGGATTATCTGAAAAAACACTATCCCGAAATCTCAAAAAGTGGAATAAGGCTATTTACTCTAATTGTATCGGTAACAATTTATTTTTTTAGATAGATAATCCAATACCAATCTTTTGGGTTGCCTACACCAACACTGGGAGTGTATAAAAACAGTTTCGCTTTTTGAGTGGGATTGGCTGCCAGAAATTCGCGAACTTTTACCAAACCCTGAACGGACTGCCACGCTTTACTGTAATCCAATTCTCTTTTATCTGGATTAAATATGATTTCGAATCCGTTTGGATAACGTAAATCATACGTTTTAACGTGCTCAAAAGAATTTGCAGGTTCAAGTTTTTGGGGAAACGCCATTTTTCCCAGTCCCATCCAATGGATAGTCCCATCAAAAAGTGGTTGGTCGAGTTCCTTGTAAATGAGTTTGACACTGCCAAAATCACCAGGTTCTACATACTCATTTATAATGGTAAAGTTATCTGTTTGCTTTGAAAATCCCAATATGGTTCCGCCTTCAAAATTGTTTGTGGTGTAATCCACTTTTAGCAACAGAATCTGGTTAGGTGCGTTGGTTTCTAAGTCTGTTTCAAAGGTCGTATTCATATCCGTTGAATTACAGGCGAATAGAATGCTCAATAAGGAGAGGAAAAGAATTTTTGCTTTCATGTTTCGGGTGTTTTTTATTATTAAACGGTGGCGTATTTGTTTTGTTCAAATACGACCTTATATAGTATAGATAAAATTTTAGATAAAATGTTGCACGGAATTTCTTTTTTAACATTTTATTTTTGTTCATTAGGACTTAATATCGAATTACTCAACTAAAATGTCTAATAATCTATTGTCTATTATCAGTCTTGTTTTTATTTCGTTATTGCATTTCCGTCAAATACTTCCAATAACGTTGCGGCATATGCTGTCGCTGAAGTTTCAGGTTGATGCGCTCTTTGATGGTAGTACTTTTAAAATATTCTCGCCACATTTTTTGAAAAAACGCCTCTTCTTCCGATAATTTTTCGTCGCTAAGTTTGCCCAATTTAAGTTTCGACAAATCTTTCTGTGAAAAAGAAATTTCCTGCACTATGCGTGTATCGTAATACAGCCCGATGTTTCGTTTGGTGTCGTAAATAATCCATTGTTGATTGGCGTATCGCTCTTTAAAATGCGAGATAATCAACGAAAGTACGTTGTATCGTGTTGTAACCGGAGCGAAATAAATACCGTCCGCCGTTTCCTGAAACCGCACGAACTGCCGGAGTTGCTCGGCTTCTTTGGCTACTTTTTGCGCTATTTCCTTGATGCGAAGCACATCGTCGTCGCCAAAATTCATTTCGATGCCCTGAGGATGGTCGATGTTTTTGCGAATGTAGCGGAAAAGCAGCATTTCCGTTTCGGGTAATTCTGATAACCAAACGCTGAGCATCATATTCTGCGCTATTTTCGACAATTTTTTCTCCAATGCTTTCCAAACGCGAAGCGATTTTTCTTTTTCGGTAATTATGTGGTATTGTTCGTCGATAAACAGAGGTTTTTGATCGGATTCGGAAAGAATACAATTGGGAAACTTCTTTTGCTCGTAAGCGAAAAACAGGCAGGAGAGAAGTCCGTCGAAGGTTTTGTCGTAGATGAAAAGAATCATTTGCTCTTTTCCTTTTTTTCAATTTGCAAAACACTCTTAGCATTCAACGGACTAATAACTTTTTTGCCCGTTTTCTGCTCCAATTCTAATCGAGCGTGCTTAGCAATGTTTCCGCCTTGGCGGGCAATATCTATATGGTCATCAAAATCTTCGGGATTGTTCACTTCCGATATTTCCTTTGTGGATAGTTCTGCCAACATATTCAAAACAAGTTCTTTATTGGTCATATTGTCACGAAGGTTTTCTTTTTTCAATCCTTTAAATTTTTTGTACTCCTTTGCTGTTTTTCCCGCCCACGTCTGATAAATAATATCGGTAAGCGTAGCAAATTGAACGCCTTCACGCAATCCGTGCTTTTTCCATTCATCGGTAAGTTCTTTGCGAATTTCGATACTTTTCAGCCGTTGATTTATCCAATTGTCAGAATATCCATGGCGTTTGTAGTCCGTCATCGCTTGCTCGATGGATAATTCGGGGTCTTGTAATTGGTCTAAACGTTCTTTAGCCACTTGCGCCATCCACAATTTAAACGGCTCTGCTTTAGGCGATGGGATGGATTGAATAAGACGGAACATTTGTTGGGTGTTCATGGCATCCGTTAAACGCATTTTTCCATCTAAAGCCGGCATTTTCAACTGTCCGATTTTTTCGGACAGTTCACTTCCTTCTTTTATCAATTTAGATTTCAGATCATTCCAGTATTTTCTTGGACGATCCGTTTCTGTTAAAACTTCAATTACATCAATAATAGAAAAATACCATTCTTCCGTTTCATCGTCCCAAACGGTGCGGATTTTCTTTTCTTCAAATAATTTTATTGCATTTTTCTGAACCATAGCAATTTTTCTGCAAGATACTAATTTTAATTTAGACGGTGCACGCACCGTCTCTACTTTTCCCAATCAATTGAATACTGCAACAAATCCGCTGCCACTTTTTTCTGTTTCTGCGAAACTTGTCGGCGCACGTATTGCGGCGTAAGCTCATTCACGGTTTGCATAGGTAATTCGCGACACACGATAAAATACTGCGCCCGCTTCATCACAACCCCCATCTTTTTCAACTGAACAGAGTTTAGCCGCCCATATCTTCGCGAAGCGATAATGAGTTTAGCCGATTTCACGCCGATTCCCGGCACGCGGAGAATCATCTCGTAAGGCGCAACATTTACATCGATGGGGAAAAACGAAGGATTTCGCAATGCCCAACCCATTTTGGGATCAATATCCAAATCGAGGTCGGGATGCGTATCGTTCACTATTTCACTGGCTTTGAAATCATAAAAACGCATCAGCCAATCGGCTTGATACAACCGATTCTCGCGTATCAACGGTGGTTTGGCAATTATTGGCAGGCGGGTGTCGTCTTTATTTATCGGAATATATCCCGAATAATACACGCGTTTGAATGATGGCCGTTTGTACAACGCCGACGCCAACGTGAGAATCTGTTTATCGGTATCGGGCGTAGCGCCAATGATTACTTGTGTGCTTTGTCCGGCTGGAACAAATTTTGGAGCTTTTTTAAATTTTTTCCGGTCTTCGGCGCTTTCCAGCATTCCTTGCTGAATAATGCGCATGGGAGCAAAAACGCTTTCATAATCCTTTTCGGGAGCGAGCAGTTTCAAGTTTTGTTCCGATGGAATTTCAAGGTTTACGCTCATTCGATCGACCAACATACCGGCTTTAGAAACCAATTCCCGACTTGCGCCCGGAATAGTTTTCATGTGAATGTAGCCGTTGAACCGATGTACTTCGCGCAACAATGTTACCACACGCAGCATTTGTTCCATCGTGTAATCGGGGTTGCGCATCACGCCCGAACTCAAAAAGAACCCTTCGATATAATTTCTACGATAAAATTCAATGGTCAGTTCTGCCAATTCATCAGCCGTGAAAGCAGTGCGGTTTACATCGTTGCTTCGGCGGTTGCTGCAATAGGCGCAATCGTAAATGCAGTAATTGGTAAGCAGGATTTTGAACAACGAAACGCACCGTCCGTCGGGTGTAAAACTGTGGCAAATACCCCAGCCGGCAGCCGTGCCCAGTCCGTCCTTCACGTTCCCGCGCGAGGTTCCGCTCGATGCACACGATACATCGTATTTGGCGGCATCGGCGAGGATTTTTAGTTTTTCGAGTGTTTTGTCGTTCATTTTTTCGGGTTACGGGTTTCGTGTTGCAAGGTTCGAGTTTACAAAGAAAATAAAACGTATTGATATTATCGAAAATAAAATCTTAAAATATTCTGCTTTGTGCATAAGTTTTTAATTATCTGGTTTTCAGTGACAATTGAAGAATATCCAAAAAAGTTATGTATTTTTGTAACCGAAGTTTGTTTCTCAATGTCTTATGGATGTAAACAGATTATTTACTTTAAAACTTTTCAATTATGTTTGGAGAAATAGTTCCACTTTTTGCTATTCTAGGCGTTTTTTTCGCTCCCGTTTTAGTTGTTTGGATTATTCTGGAATTTCGGAAATCGAAATTACGTAACAATGAAAAAATGGCTCTCATTGCACAAGGTATCATTCCGCCGGAAGAATCAAGGACAAAGCTGAAAACGAATCCGAACCGATTTGTATCACTCCGGAACGGAATTGTTCTTATTGGAATTGCCATCGGTATCCTCACCGGATTTTCTATCTCGGAAGGAATGGCGTTGGAAGAAGAAAAAGCTTTCTGGATTTACTCTTCATCTATTTTGCTTTTCCTCGGAATCGGCTATCTAATTTATTTCTTCGTCACAAGAAATATGACGATATCCAACGATAACGAACTGCCACAGGAATAAAACCCATCACTGTGTCAATGAACGAAAATCAACGTGTAAAACTCGTGCTTTCGGGCAATACTTCCGCCTTCGGTTACTTTGTCGAAACGTATCAGGATATGGCGATTACCATCGCTCATCGGATTTGCGGCAATGTGCAGGACGCGGAAGATGTTGTGCAGGAAAGTTTCGTGAAAGCATACCGCAACTTACATTCGTTCAGGAGCGAAAGTAAATTCTCATCGTGGCTGTATCGTATTGTTTACAACACGGCAGTATCGCACTCGAAAATTAGAATGTGGGTAAGCGACACAGAGATTGAATTGGCAGATGTGCAAGAAACATCGGATTTCGATGCCGAAAAGCAAATTGCCGATGCCGAGCGAACAGAAATAGTACACAACGTGTTAAACCGTATGCCGAAAGGTGACGCGTTGCTGCTTACGTTGTATTATATAGAAGATAACGCGGTGAAAGATATCGCGAAAATTACGGGGTTAAATGAACCGAACGTGAAGGTGAAACTTTTTCGAGCACGAAAATTGTTTAAGGAATTGATGATTTCAAAATATGATTTCGCATTGTGAGACGTGGCATGCTGCGTCTTTATCTCCCCCTAAAATAAAATGATTATGACAGACAATAATATATATAAATCGGACGACGAACTGATTCGTCAAATGATGCAATCGGCAAAACAGCAGGCACCCGAAAATCTGAAATACCGCATCATGCAACAAATCGAAACCGAAAAAGCATTGAATCCGCAACCATTGACACATAAAAAAGATAGATTGGTAACAAATATGTTGAGAGATTTCAAGTCCATTTTTGGCGTGGCGTATCTTTTGCTTTTCGCACTTTCTGTTATTACACTTCTGTTTTTTGGAAAAGAATCCTTGATGTCGTCTCGGTTTATTTTTGTTGCGGTGCTTATTTCGGTGGTTTCACTTTCGCTTTGGGGAATCACACGCTTGGATGCACGATTGAGAGCAAAAAGAAAAGAAAAACCACAGTCTTAATTACACTAAAGTTGTAAATTCAAATGAATAAGAACAAATCAGATATATCTTTTTCCTTTTCTTATTCGAATAGCATTAAAAATGATTACGCCTATATTTAACGCATAAAGAACAATACCGCCTACAACTATTATTTTCAGCGAATTGGAAATCATACTGGGAGAAACATCGGTAACGACTGTTGCAAATTTGTGCTGCATATTTAAAGTTGCAAAGATGAACAAGCCAAAAAGCAATGCACACCATATAATTTGAGAAGTAAGAATTTCTTTAGCCAATTTATCGAATCCTTTGATTCTGTTTCTCTTCCCGGTCCAAACTACCAACGGCACAATAACACCCAGCAACGGAAACACGAGGAAAGAGAGTGCCGAGAGATTTAAAATTTGCAAAGCCGAAGTATCTTCCCGCATATTCCACTCGATCAAATCATTCGGCAATATATTAAACGCTTCGGCTAATCGCCGCAACGAATCGCCGCGTGGCTCAGTTTCTCCGTTTTCGATACGCTGAATGGTGCGTAAACTCAAGCCGGTTTTATCGGCGAGTTCTTCTTGCGAAAAACCTTTGCGGTTTCTCAATTCCTTTACTTTTCGGGATAGATTTGTTTCGCTCATTGTTTTAATTGTTTTTGATTCTGTGGTAAAGGTAGCTCTTTTCTCAAAACGGTATTGCGACAATGATACGACATTATTATGTCATTTGTGCTGAAATGTCAAAAATATAAAAAAATAAGACACGAAGCATCGTGTCTCTACGGGATTTATTGATTTACAAGTATTTATTCGTTCATCAAAATTTCTCGTGCTTTTGCCAACAACTCCGGCGATTCGGCCGGCGGAAACCGAAGATTCATTTTCTTAAATTCTCCCAAAATAATATCGCCGACCGCCACTCGGGCAAAATACTTTTTATCGGCCGGAACTACATACCATGGCGCGTAATCGGTAGAGGTTTTTTCCAGCATTTCTTCGTAAGCTTTTTCGTATTTATCCCAGTTGGCGCGAGCCTGAAGGTCGGCAGAACTGAATTTCCAGTTCTTATCGGGATTATCGATACGCGAGAGGAAACGCTTTTTTTGTTCATCTTTCGAAACGTTCAGAAAAATTTTTACGATGTGCATTCCGTTGTCCGTCCAATGTTTCTCAATGGCATTGATAGCAGCGTAGCGGTTTTCCCAGAATTTATCGTTAATTTTTTCCACCGAATCGTATCCCGGAATGCGCTCGTTGAGAATAAATTGTGGATTTACTTTTGTCGTAAGTACGTTTTCGTAGTGCGAACGGTTAAAAATCTCTATCATTCCGCGTTCGGGTAAGGCTTTGTAATGGCGCCACATATAGTCGTGTTCCAATTCTTCTTTAGTGGGAGTTTTAAAGCTATGTACGCGACATCCTTGCGGATTGATGCCCGACATTACGTGACGGATAACACCGTCTTTTCCCGCAGCATCGCGCGCTTGCAGAATAATGAGTAGTGAGTAACGATCATCGGCGTAAAACATCTCTTGATAAACTTGTAACTCATCAATGTTGTTTTTTACCTCTTCTTTCGCCGATTTTTTGTCGAATCCTGCGCTTGTATCGGTTGAGAATGTGCGTAGGCGTACTTTTTCGCCGTTTTTTATACGTAATTTGTTATAATCGTAATCCATAATTTGATTTGTTTCGGTAATATATCAGTAAAAACAAAAAAGGCTCAACCAGATAACCTCCCGATTGAACCCTTTTAAATAAACATCGTACTCGGAGCGGGACTTGAACCCGCACAACCGATAATGGTCACAAGATTTTAAGTCTTGCGTGTCTACCATTCCACCATCCGAGCAGACCTTGAGCGGAAAACGAGACTCGAACTCGCGACCCCAACCTTGGCAAGGTTGTGCTCTACCAACTGAGCTATTTCCGCAATAAAAATCAGATAAAAAATGGCTCACACTTGAGCCTAGTTTTATTTGCGACTGCAAATGTAGAAATGTTTCTTGATTTATACAAGAGAATTCGTTAAAAAAATGTACTGCAGATTTAATTTGTGATAACAAAAACACCTTCGCGGTTGAGATTTTTCCTTACGGTATAAGTTTGTAGCGACTGATTAGAGGACCCTGATTCTGCAGTTCCCAACCCGTACATTGTAATATAAACGCTCCCACATTTAGAACAAACGGCTTTGCCATTATCGGTGGGTTTTACTTTTACCTCACGGTTATCTTCATAAGGGCAACAAAGGTCGTAAGCAAAAATATCTCCTTCGGTTGTTCTAAAAACTAACAAACCTCCGTATCCGATTTGTTCTCCGATAGTTCGTCCTTGCGTAAAAGTCTTTGAGCCGAAAAAAGATAAGTCAGAATCTAAGCCGTTTACATCGATTTGGAAAAATACTCGTGAATATGGAATCGTGAAGCGAGGTGCCTCATTCACACACGAAGCAATCAAAAGCGATACAGTAAAAATAAGAACAGCTATCGATCTTCTCATTCAAAAACGGTGTTTATATTATAACGTTGCTCCATCTAAAATATTGTCTATCAGCAATAATTCTTCTTGTGTAAAACTGAGGTTATTCAATGAATTGAGATTGTTTTGCAGTTGCTTTACGTTTCGTGCACCAACAATTACCGATGTTACCCGTTCATCGCGCAATGTCCATGCAACAGCCATTTCGGCCATTGTTTGTCCGCGTTGCTGAGCAATCTCGTTTAGTTTTCTAACCTTTTCCACCAATTCATCCGTTATCTGTTCCGGACGTAAATAGCCTGTTGGATCGGATGCACGACTATCTTTGGGTATTCCGTTCAAGTATTTATCGGTAAGAACTCCCTGCGCCAACGGTGAAAAAGCGATAAATCCCGAGCCATATTCTTTGCAAACCGATAAAATCTCTTCTTCGGGCTTGCGGTTGAGCATACTGTATTTTCCCTGATAAATAATGCTTGGAACATCTCTGGCATTTAAATAGTCCATCGTGATGCGGGCTTTATCGGCCGGATAATTCGAAAGTCCTACGTACAACGCTTTTCCCTGTCTCACAATATCAACCAGTGCCTGCATTGTTTCTTCTATGGGAGTGCTTGCGTTATAACGATGCGAATAGAAAATGTCGAAATATTCCAATCCGGTGCGTTTTAAACTCTGATTGATGCTCGCTATCAGATATTTTCTTGAAGAACCATCGCCGTATGGACCATCCCACATTAAATATCCGGCTTTGGATGAGATAATCATTTCGTCGCGATGCGAAGCCAGGTTTTCTTTCAAAATCTTTCCAAAATTAGACTCGGCAGATCCCGGTGGTGGACCATAATTATTGGCAATATCGATATGAGTTATTCCTTGTTCGAAAGCATGTAAAATCATATTGCGTGCTTCATCAAAATCATCGACATAACCGAAATTATGCCACAATCCGAGCGAAATTTTAGGCAGTTGCAAACCGCTTTTACCACAAAATGCGTATTTCATAAGTATTTAAGTTTGATGTTTAAAGGGAAATAATTCCAAATTCATTTCAGTTTTTTGTCCATTTCTTCATCCGAAATAACGGTTATAACCGATTTCCCGTCGGGTGTATAGTTGGGCGATTGACAAGCAAATAGCTGATTAACCATTAATAGCATTTCTTCTTCCGAAAGCGATTTTCCCACGGGAATAGCGGTGAAATTTGCCATTGACAGTGCAAGCGACTCATGCACTTGCTCTTGCACATTGCTGCCGGTTTCCATATTTTTATCAATCGTTGAGCGTATGAGCGCTACAGCATCAATATTTTGTAATTCCGAGGGAATGCCATGAATAGCAAATGTGTTGTTGCCCAAATCGCTCAACTCGAAACCCAGCGCTTCCATATCTTCCATAATTTCGGATAAAGAAGAAGTTTCGGCAGATGTCAATTCAATCATTTCGGGAAATAAAACTCGTTGAGAAATACCTTTTCTGTTCGTTACTTGTGAAAGATACTTATCGAAAAGAATACGAACGTGCGCCCGATGCTGGTCGATAATCATCAAACCCGACTTTACCGAGGTTAGAATATATTTCTGTTTGTATTGGTAATGTTCCGGCGAAGCAAGAAATGACGAATCGCCATTTTCTGAGTATGTTTGAAAAAGATCTGCATCAACGTCAGGAGAAACAGATGAAGTTTTTGCCTCATTTTCGAAACCTTTGTAGAGCTGTTCCCAATCAAGTTTAGGTTTTGTGGCTTTATAGCTATCACCTTGCGAGGTTTGAAAAGGATTGTAGTTGGGATTGATGCTCACTTTTGGCATCGATGTAGATTTTGACGGATCAAAAATCGGAATATCGGGAGCGTCTGCCGTATCGAAATCGATACTGGGAATGGCATTGAATTTACCAAGCGATTCCTTAACCGTTACCATCAAAATTTGCCAAAGCGTGCGTTCATTTTCGAATTTCACTTCCGTTTTCGTGGGATGAATATTCACGTCAATGGTATCGGGTTCTACCTCAAAATAAATGAAATAATTAGGATTTTCAGTTGCCGAAATCAAGGGTTCATAAGCTGTCATTACGGCTTTGTGAAAGTAGGGATGCCTGATATAACGGTTGTTGGCGAAAAAAAACTGATTTGCTCTTCCTTTTTTTGCGAATTGCGGTGTTGAGATATATCCGTGGATTTTTGCCAATGTAGTTTCTTCGTTTATTTCGATAAGTTGCTGATTAATGCTTTTGCCTTGCATTTGCACAATGCGCTGGCGCAGATTTGTTGCGGGAAGATGCAACGTTTGAATATCATTTTCGATAACGGTAAACTCAATATCGGGATTGACCATGGCAATACGCTCAATTTCCGTGAAAATATTTCGCCGTTCAGTTTCGTTGGATTTCAAGAACTTGCGTCGGGCAGGTACATTGAAGAAAATATTTTTCACGGAAATTGTAGTTCCCACGGCACAAGAAACAGTTTCCTGACTCTCAACTTTGGAGCCGATGATTTTTAATAATGTTCCCACTTCGTCTTCTACTCGCCGAGTTTTAAGCTCTACGTGTGCGATAGCTGCCACGGAAGCAAGCGCTTCGCCACGAAATCCACGGGTGTATAAAGAAAACAGATCGTCGGCAGTTTTTATTTTAGATGTAGCGTGACGTTCAAATGCCATTCGGGCATCGGTTGCGCTCATTCCCTTGCCGTCATCAATAATTTGAATGAGTGTTCGTCCGGCATCTTTTATAATAATGTGGATATGTTTAGCTTCGGCATCGAGTGAGTTTTCCACCAACTCCTTCACCACCGATGCAGGACGTTGAATAACCTCACCGGCAGCAATTTGATTGGCAATGGAATCGGGCAAAAGGTGAATAATATCGGACATTGTTCTTACAGTGGTAGTTATCTTAAAAATACAAAATAGAAAATAATGAGTAAAGCAATTATCAATAATACAATGGTGATATTACTGGTGAAAAATGGTTTTTTTTCATCTCTTTCTCTTTCTTTTCTGCGTTTTAAGTATTTGGTTTGCGAAAGAAATTCCTCGCCAAAATCGGTTTTCCCAATTGCTTCCGACGAGGTTTCAATTGTTCTACCTTCTTCTCTGGCTACTTCTTCTCTCATGCGCCGGATTCTTTTTTCCATTTGTTCTCTTCGCTCGTCTTTATCCGGATCGTAAAGGATGGGCGAGTGGCTAAACTTGCGAGGTTTTCTATTGTTATAAAAAAAGAACATTCCCATAATTGTTGGCTTTTGGCTGCTCGCTGTTAGCTATTGTTATGCACAACAGTAATGATACGAACGGCAAGGTATATACTTAGAAACTGTTTTGAATC
>JAUNUM010000124.1 GCA_030538215.1 Bacteroidia bacterium | reverse complement strand
CATTTATCAAATCATCAGCCTACGGCCCATTGTAGAGACGGTGTGCACACCGTCTTTAGGGTGCAATGTTCGCCGGATGCCGCCGGGGCAAAAGAGACGGTGTACACACCGTCTCTACGGGGCAACACTCACCCTTTGCCGAATGATTGGGAGGAGATTGAGGGGAGGTGAATTTGCCTTATCCGTTCATCGTATATTTCACCAACACCCCCACCTTTTCTATTCCTTCAAGGGCATCATCTTTCATTCCTTGCCGAATGCGGATAAGGTAATTACGTGTAGAGTCTAACGCAATGGAGGTTTTGTAGGGAATTGATAGCTGATAAAGCCCCGCGCCGCCTTTTCCAAGCCATTTCCCGTGGATATCAGTCAGTTTCACCTCAATGGTATCAACTACAAATGTAGAGTCTGCTATATTCTGTTGGACGAATAGCCAGATATTTTGATACGGATATCGGTTGTTGTTAATGACTTCCAACGAAATATCGTATCTTTTATTGGGGTCAACGGAAAGTGAATCGAGCAGGAAATCAAATGCAGTTTGCTTGCTCCAATTATTGTTTTTAATCGGATGAAAACGATAATAAACCTCTCCTTCATTGCACGAAGAAAGAAAAGTAAAAACAACAAAAAAACCGATGAGCAGTTTACTCTTCATTGCGTTTGGGTGGTCTTCTTCCTCTGTTTCTGTTATCGGGTCTGTTTCTTCTCGGCTTTCTCCTTCTCGATGCTCCTTCATCTTCCTTATTATCGAAGCGGGTGATGCTCTGGTCTCCCAACAAATCATTTTGGATAGTCTCTGCTTTAGTTGTCTCATTTGCTTCTGCTTCAGATACTAATTTGGAAGGTTTTTTGCCTTTTTTATTCAACTCAATAATTTGAAATGCTCTATCTTTTGATATGGTTTCCAAATTCACGGGGATGTTCTTATCGGTAGAATACGTGATTTGACCGGATAAGATATCGGTTTTGAAGTGAAAATAGTCACTGTCTCTGGTTTGCAAAACTACTTCACGCGATGGTAGTTTTCTGTTGGCTTCCACGTACACATCTACTTCGTAGTTCATGCAGCACTTTAGCTTTCCACACTGTCCGGCAAGTTTTTGAGGATTGAAAGAAATATCCTGATATCGGGCAGCTGTTGTAGATACCGATACAAAACTCGACATCCAGCTACTACAGCATAATTCGCGCCCGCAAGGTCCTACTCCGCCAATACGACCGGCTTCTTGACGTGCACCAATTTGTTTCATCTCGATTTTCACCCTGAATTCTGCGGCAAAATCCTTAATTAACTGGCGAAAATCTACCCGCTCATCGGCAATGTAGTAGAAAATAGCTTTGTTGCCGTCACCTTGATACTCAACATCTCCGATTTTCATGTTCAATCCTAAGTTTTCGGCTATTTCTCTGGCACGAATCATGGTAGGTTCTTCTTTGGCTTTTGCCAGATCGTATTTCTCCATATCTGTCGAGCGCACTGTCCGGTAAACCCGTCTCGGACCGTTATTACCATCTTCCCGATAATTGCTTTTACGCATCTGCATCTCTACCAGTTTTCCGGTAAGTGTTACCGTTCCAATATCGTGTCCGGGCGATGCTTCTACAGCAACCACATCTCCTTTTTTCAACTCAATATTGTTGCTGTTTACGAAGTAACCTTTTCGGGTATTTTTAAATTGCACTTCCACCATATTGGTTAGTTCCTGCATTTCGGGAAAGTCGTGCAGCCAATCGTAAACGTGTAACTTTGTGGAGTGTCGGGGGCATCCTTTGCAGCCTCCTGTATTTCGTGCGGTCGTCACTTGTTCGGGAGCGATGTCCGCTAATTTATCTGATATTTTTTCTCTGTCCATAATATATATACATTGATACTCACTTCGTGTAATTCAGTTGTTATTTGCTCACTTTGCCCGCGTAATTCGTTGCGGCGTTGAACGTTTTACCGCAACAACGAATATCTACTGAATTGAAAATCGCCCTTAGGCAATTACTATTGAATTTCCACTGAATTACTGCTCTATTCAGACGGTGTGCACACCGTCTCTACTTATTTAAAAATAACGTATACTCTTTTCCGTCATCGGGAGAATGCGCCATGCGGTTTAGAACCGCAAGGCGCGTATAGAAATTAACACCGTCTCTACTTATTTTTTCAGCAACATTGTGCCTTTTAAACACAAGTCTAAAAATATAATTTTGGCGTTTCCGTTTTGCTCAATTTGCCGGTAGGCAAGCTGAAACTCATTGTTGAACGGCTGAATATTTTTCTCATTAATATAAGGTGCAAAACGCTCGCCGAATTCCTGCTCTTCTTCGTTGAGATACACCATATCGGGTTCGTTGAGATTACTGATAAAAAACTCCCGAAACAGGCGCAGGCAATACAATAAGTAGCTTTTTTGCATTTCCCTACCAATAGAAGCCATTTGATTGGCAACGGTTTTTATCGCTTTAATATTTCGCGATACCGAGGAGCGCATCATCTCTTTAAACAACGAAAAGAAATATTCGTTATCGTCGGCAAACCGAATAATACTGATAGCTTTCGAAAAGCTTCCGTTAGCGATGTGTGCTACAGACTTTGCATCTTCTTCCTGTAAGCCGAAAACCGACTGAATAGACGTTACCATTTCTTTGTGCTCAATGGCTCTTATATTCAACGGCTGACAGCGCGATTGTATGGTTGGCAACACGTTTTCCAGATCTTCAGAAACCAGCAGAAAAATTGTATTTTGGGGCGGCTCTTCAATCATTTTCAACAGTTTGTTGGCACAGGCATCGTGCATTTTTTCCGGCAACCACACAATCATTATTTTGTAAGGCGCCTCGTAAACTTTTAGGCTTAGTTTACGGATAATCTCGTCGCTTTCTTTCGAGTAGATAATTCCCTGAGCGTTTTCCGCGTTGATAAAATTCAGCCAATCGTTCAGGTTGAAATAAGCATTTCCGCTCAAAAATTCGCGCCATTCGGGTAAATACTCGTCGCTTGTTTTCGATTTCACCACCGGAAACACGAAGTGTAAATCGGGATGCATCAATTTATCGAACTTGTGACACGACGGGCATTTTCCGCAGGAATCTTCCGAGCCTTTATCTTCGCAATTCAGGTATCTAGCGTAAGCAATTGCCAATGGTAACTTCCCCACACCTTCAGGGCCATAGAACATTCGGGCATGCGGAATAAAACCCCGCTGCACGGAATCGATCAGATGTTTTTTCACATCGTGAAGTCCTATGATATCGCGAAAATACATACACGCTTTATTCTTGATTGTACAAAAGTAGTGAAAAAGGGTGAAACTGAGAAACTGTTTTAAATCCATCAAAAAATAGCTAAAAAACATTGTCTGAAAAGATTCAAAACAGTTTCTTAATATATTTACCTCAAATCCATAAACTTAATTGCTTTTCTACTCATTTCAGGATACTGAATTTTGGCAATGTATTCGGGTGAGGCAAACTGAATAGTTGGCGCAACACGTACACGAGAACGAAAAAGATCTTTTAACTCCTTTTCAAAATCTTCGGTATGATGCTCACAGCCTACACGTATCACAATCTCATCAGTTCCTAAATCGTTGGTGTAAACTTCTACGATATAATTGGCAACTTGTGGAACATTATCCAGCACATCAAAAAGCGCGGGCGGATAGAGCGTGGTGCCTTTAAACTTGATGAGTTGCCCTTTACGCCCCACAATAGAACTTAATCTAACTGTATTTCTACCGCACGCGCAAGGTTCTGTATAATGATAGCAAATATCACCTGTTCGGAAACGCAAAAGGGGCATACCTGTAACACCGAGCGTTGTAATAGTTACTTCGCCGGGCTCATCTTTTCCTACAGGATTTCCGTCTTCATCAAGAAATTCGGCAATGATAAGCTCGGGCTGAAGATGTCCGCCGCATTGGTGTTCACACTCAGTGAATGATACCTGCATCTCGGTAGAAGCGTAAGTGCTCAAAAGTATCGGGACATGCCATTTTTCGTGAATTCGCTTACCAAGAGTATTCAGCGTAAAGTCCGGATTGCGCAGGCTTTCACCAATGCAAATAGCTTTTTTTATGGGGCTTGCATTGTAATCAATATCATTATGTTCTGCGTAATCAATCAATTTGAGTAAAAACGAAGGTACAACCATACAAAATGTTGGCTTTACGGTACGAATAGAATCCCACTGAAGTTGTGGAATTCCATTACCTACACGCACAATGCCCGCGCCCAATTTGCGAGCGCCCATGTAGTAAGCCAAACCGGCCATAAACCGCCGATCAAGTGTTGTCATCAACTGCATAACGTCTTCTGCCGTACATCCCGCGGTTGAAAATGAGAGATATTCGTTGTAAGCCAGTCGTTCAAGATCGTGGTCGGTAAGTGCAAACAGCACGGGCTCGCCCAGTGTGCCCGAAGTGGTTACATAGTCAATAATTTTGGAGCGATCCACACAAATAAAATCGTGATTGTGTTTCTGTAAATCGGCTTTGCTGCTCGTTGGTATGCTTTGTAAATCTTCAAGTGTCTGTATCTTTCGGAAATCAATGTTATGCTCTCTAAACATTCTTTTGTAAAACACCGAATGCGATGCCAGATAAGCTATGTTTTCCACCAATAATTTCTCCTGAAATTTCTTGATTGTATCCGTCTTTTCAAACTGAATTTGGGCGTTTTGTTTCATATTCTTTTGAAGGGAAAGAGGCTAAAGTCTCTTATGCTATTTATCTTT
>JAUNUM010000123.1 GCA_030538215.1 Bacteroidia bacterium | reverse complement strand
AGAATTTGCGGAAAACTAATTGGCAAAAAGTGCCGATTTCTACTTGACGTTAACACTATTTCTTGTTGAACTTATAAAAGCAGTTCTTTTAAAAAAACAATAATGATATAAATGGCTTACTAGGTGCGGAGAACCCAATGAGTTTTGATAAACGGTACCAATACTCAGAAAATATTTTCAGCAATCTAGCAAAAAAACATCAACCTATTTGAAGGTTTAATACATGCACAGCATGACAACTTGATGCGAGAAAATGAAGAACAGAAGCACAGACGAAAGCTAAAAACTGGAAGAAGAAACTGAAATCAAAACAAGCTAACCAACAGAGAAGATTATAACGAATGTCTAGAGTAAGGAAAAAGCTTGATGTGTTTTATTTTAATGCGGTAAATAATGAGAAACCAAGCACAGTTGAAGTAGAAATCGAAATAGAAGATCAATGCCCACACTGTCGAGAAGAGAAGGCGTTAATACCAGTCACAGGATCTACACCAGTAAATGAATTTGCGACATATTATCACTTTTATGATTCTCACGCAATAACAACTTGCAAGTCTTGCTCTGTAAATCTCCTTCACTATATACGGTTTCAAAAAGAAGGAATGGATTTACATTTTACGGAAGGAAAGGTCTATTCACCCCAATCTACCAAAAACAGCGCTACTAGAATCATTAAAAGAACGATACCCAACTACAATGGAACTCTATAAACAAGCAGAAACAGCTGAAGAAAATGAGTTGTATTATTTAGAAGGCGGTTGCATATATCAGAGCTTTTGAAGATTTAGTAGAAAATTATTTGGCAATAAAAAATAGTAGTCGAAACGAGTTAGATATTACGGATTATTCCAAACTCGATATAGTAGAAAAGATTCGAATGATTGAAACTAAAAACAACAAGAAGGTGATACCGAATGAATTCATATCGAGAATAAAATCGATAAGCCATCAAAGAGATAATAGACTTTATAAGATAACTGAAGAAAATCTCGTTTTCATGAAAAATATGATAACTATATTTCTTGTAAAGGTTGTAAAAGAAATGCTCTAATGACATTTAAAGTGAAACTCTTGCTGTATTAGACAGCTATTTAGAGATGATTTAACGGTAATGACCTGTCTTTCACTTTGAAACCAGCCCTAAATGCTCGTGAAAAAGCATGCTTACTAGCGACAAAGACACAAAAATAGGGTTTTGCAATTCCTGTAAGGATTTGCTACCCTTTTTGTTTTATGTTTATTTAATTTGATATTTTAGGTTATTGACTTGTTGTTTTTGGCGATAAAGTTAAATCTCCATAAGTTTCTTTTTACATCATCCTTAAAGCCGTAAGCGAAAGATTTTTGTAAATAGATATTTATTAACATACAACACAATCATTTTATATAGATCAATTACTTTTTTAACTATATGTTGTGTTTTTATAAAGACCGTAGTACTATATATTGTATTTATACGTATTTTTTGTTAAACTGTTTATAACAGTAATTCACTATTAAATATATGCTGAGCCTAACGTGTATAGGACTTTTGCTAATACAATTGTTGATTATATTTAAAAGTGAGGTGATTCTTTTGGCAAAAAAAGGACGCAAAGGTAATATCAAAGTTATTTCTGAAAATAAAACTGGTCGAAACAAAAAATTTAAAGACCAAACAACAAGTCGTAGAATGACACGTACTGAGTTCAATAAAGCTATTAAAAATGGCACGTACAGTGGTTATCATCTACGTAACATTAATGGCAAAGCAACTCCTGTTTCAAATCCGGACTCATCAAAGAGAAATAACTTAGGTTAGAATGTTAATCTGTATTACTTTTTTACTGACTCGTCCTATAACCGCTTTGTTAGTTCTAGGACGAGTTTTTGTGATTAGTTTAATAAATAGAAATATTTTATAAAACTTGAGGAGCTCTTTTGATAATTATATTTAACCATATTTTCTAACTATTTTTTAGAATTATTAGATTGTAATACACTATAAGAAGAAAAATAAAGATTCTATATATTGAGGAGTATGAGTAATGGCCAACGAAAAAGAAGATATTAATAAAAAACAAAGTGATCATGCAACAGCTTTTGGAATTTCAGCAATATTTTTTATTGCATCATGGGTAATACATTTATTTCCAGAAACTATCTTACATTTTTTTCCAGGAACTATTTCTAAAATTTTATTGGCTGTGAGCTTTCTGTGGTTAGTGGGTTTTGATGACAATAAATCTAATGGTGTCACTGGTTATTTTAGTGATTTGGGTATAGGTTTAGGAAGTTTAATTATTTTCATTAGTTTTATAAATGCTGATGCTAGTTGGGACATGAGTATAATTTTTAGAGCTCTACACAAAATATTTATGTGGTTTTTCTTTATTATTGGAGTTTTCGGAACTTCTTCTGGAATGTATAAAGCTTTTTCTGAAGTTGCTATTGCTAAGGATAAAAAAAAGCAAGAAGGAAAAAAATATTTCTATCAGCACTTATTAGATTTAGTATTAAAAATACTAGAAGTGATCGTTGCTATATATACGATATTTGAATTTACCGGATTGAATAAATAGAAGGGGAGACCTTATGAAAATAGATTTAAATATTTCTGATATCCTAACATTGCCAAATAAAATACTCGCTGCTTTGACCTTAGCTAGTGGTTTGGTGCTATTCTTACCAACTTCAATACTAGAAAGTTTATATATGGTAGGATTACGAGAAAATTATGGATTTATTATAAGTCTTGTATTCATAATTTCTTTCTCACTTTTAGTAATTAATTCGATTTACACGATTGGAAAATATATTAAATCTAAAAGAATCAGGAAAAAGTTTTATGATGAAGCAGAAGATAGATTGAGAAAGTTAAATGAATATCAGAAAGCTATTATTTATTTACTATACTCTCAAAAAAATTTTACTCATCCTCTACCTTTACATGACGGAGCTATACGAATGCTTGAAACGAATATGATGATTGGAAAAGCTACTAGTCAATATATGGTTACAGATTTGAATAACGCTTTCTTTCCATATTTATTACAACCTTGGGTTATTCAAGAATTGGATAATAATCCAAATCTCTTAAATGATTTTAAAAGTACGTTTCAAGAACAAATTTAGAATCTGAAAAATTAAGAAAGAATAAAACGATAGACCTTTATATATTTATTAAAGATAGAGTTTGAAATGGCCATTCCTTATAACTACTTTGTAGAATTATTAGATGTAACGTATAATGAAAGAAAGTACATGTAGTTATAATAGGCTTTAGTCATGCTAGTTTAAATTCGATGACTAAGAAAATATATTCCGATTCAAATAATTTTGAAGTTGTTAAAGAAATTAATCCATATTTAATAGAAGGACCTCTCATATTAGTTGAATCGACGAATAAACCATTGAGTAATGTACCGCCAATGCTTTATGGGAGTAAACCAACAGACGGTGGATATTTCTTTTTAACACCAAAAGAGAAAGATGAATTGCTTGCTAAGGAACCAAAAGCTGAAAAAATTATAAGACGCGTATATGGTGCTACAGAGTTTATTAATAATAAGGAGCGCTACTGTCTATGGTTAAAAGAAGCTACACCACATGAACTACGTTCGATGCCATTAGTACTGGAGCGAGTACAAAATGTTAAAGAGTATAGGTTGAATAGTAAAGCGAAATCTACTCGACAATACGCAGAATATCCAACAAAGTTTAAGCAAGATGCACAGCCCGATACTGATTTTTTAATAGTGCCGAGAGTATCGTCTGAAAACAGAAGATACGTTCCAATTGGGTTTATGTCACATGACAATATTGTTACTGATGCTGTTCAATTTGTCCCAGATGCAACTCTATATGAATTTGGAATTATAACTTCAAACGTACATATGGCATGGATGCGTACAGTAGCTGGCAGACTTGAGATGCGGTACAGATATTCTTCTACACTAGTTTATAATACATTTCCATGGCCTGATATAAATATTAAACAAAAAAAGCGTATAGAAAAGACAGCGAAAATGATATTAGATGCTCGTTCTTTATATCCAGATAGTTCATTAGCAGATCTCTATGATGAGTTAACTATGCCTCAGGAGTTAAGGAAAGCACATCAAGAAAATGATAAAGCTGTTATGGAAGCTTACAACATGCCAATAGGAAATACTTCTGAGAGTGATTGTGTTGCAATACTACTGAAATTATATAAAGAACTGGAAAAAACTAGTAAATGAAATAAGGAGAGAAAACATGAGTAAGAATGATAACAGACGTGGGCGTACTTCTAAGTCCTATAAAGATTATAATAATAGAACAATAAAGCGACCAATTCCTGAAAAAGGTAGTCGACCAACTGTGGCGCCTAAAAAGAAAGATAAAAAATCATGACTTTTAATAATGAAATATCAGTAATTACTATATCTGGTTTACTAGGTATAATTAATTACTGGATATTTTATCAACTAGATCTATTCAACTTTTTTAATAATAAAAATAGTGATGAAAAAGGTACTTTAATTGTCTTATTAGGGCTCGTTAATATTGTCTCTTTTCAATTAATCTCTAATAATACTGAATTCCATATTATATTTGTAATAATAATTTCACTGATATTGTCAATAGCAGTAGAATTATTTGTGTTGTATTCTATTAAAAGAATTTCTGAATTTATAATTAGTAATTATTTTAAAAACGTAAAAAGTTATAAAGTTTTTGAAAATTCACTCGAATCCCTTTTCGAGGAAAATAGTGATAAAGAGTTGTTTGTTTATATCTATGATTTTAATGATAAA
>JAUNUM010000122.1 GCA_030538215.1 Bacteroidia bacterium | reverse complement strand
CTTTCGGAAACCACGGCAAAAAATATTTTCGGCACAACCGATGTGGTGGGAAAACAACTGAAAATGAGAGGTAGCGACCTTACTGTTTCGGGTGTAATGAAAGATATGCCTAAGAACAGCACATTCCATCAAGATGCTTTTATGTCGATGACTACTAAAGACAATACCGATTGGAACGAATGGAGTTTCAGTATCTTCCTACAACTTAAAAAGGGTGCCGCCCGTGCCGTCGTGGAACAAAAAGTCGCGCACATCGAACGCATTGCAGGAACATTGGATCAAATCGCCAACCGTTTTTCAAAAGAAGCTGCCGAGGTGAAGTTTGTGCCTTTAACCCAATTGCATTACGGTTCTCGTGGATATATGTTCGATTCAGTAAACAAAACCGTGTTAGATGTACTCTCTGTTCTCATTGCGGTGCTGCTGATTATGGGCGCGGTCAATTTTATCAATTTTTCCACCTCGCAAGCGCCGTTGCGCGCCAAATCGCTCTCGGTCCAGCAAATTTTGGGCGAAGCAAAATGGAAGGCTCGTTTGCAGATTATCGGCGAAGCCGTGGCATTATCGCTTATGGCGTTGGGTATCGCGTTTTTCATTCACGGGTTGATTTTTCAGCGGTTGGAAAACCTGTTCCAAATTACCGGATTGTCTTTCAGCAGAAGAGAGGGATTTTATCTTATATTCATTCTTTTGGCTGTAGTCTTTGGTATCATAGCCGCGTTTTATCCGTCGCGCTATATTACGTCGGCGCCCATTTCACAAGCCGTGAAAGGCAAAATGTTCTTTTCGGGTAAAGGCAAAGGCTTCCGAAATATTCTTATTACCACTCAATTTGTATTTACGATTGCGCTCATTGCCGCGTCACTCATCATCGAAAAACAGTTGCGTTTCTGGAACAATTACGATATCGGTATCGATAAAGAAAACGTGCTGTATTTGCCTACCACGGGTGCGCTGCAAAAAAGTTATCAGGCATTTGCCGACGAGTTGATGAAAAACACCGAAATTACCAATTACACTTACACCCAATTTCTGCCGGGTAACGTGGGAATGGGCTGGGGACGCGAAGTGGACGGTCAACAGATTCAGTTACAAGCGTGGCCTGTGGATGATCGATTTATCGACTTTTTCGGGATAAAGATGGCAGAAGGACGTAAATTTGGACAAGGTGAAGCGGATATAAATAACATTATTTTGAACGAAAAAGCAGTACAACAATTTGGATGGAACAATCCATTGGAACGGAAATTTCCCGGGTTTGATTTCGTGGGTGATATTGTGGGTGTTTCACAAAACTTCAATTTCGAGTCGCTGAAAGGCGAAATCCGTCCGATGCTTTTCTGGCGTACCGAAACACGCAAAAACAACATTCTGATTAAAACACAAGGTGGAAATTTGACACAAATAAGAAAATATATCGAAGACACGGCGAAAAAGTTCGATGCAGAAAGCACTTTTCACGTTCGTTTTTTGGATGATTCTTTAGAACAACTCTACAGCAAAGAAACACGTATGGCACGCTTTATAGAATTTGTCTCATTGTGGACTATTTTATTAGCACTGACCGGATTGTTGGGATTAATAATCTTCATCTCGCGCGACAAAATAAAAGAAATAGGCATCCGCAAAGTAAACGGCGCCACCATTTTTGAAGTGGTGCGTATGCTCAACAAAAACGTATTGGTGTGGTTAGGCATCGCTTTCTTCATCGCCACACCGTTGGCGTATTACGCCATGAACCGGTGGTTAGAAAACTTTACGTATAAAACCGAATTAAGTTGGTGGGTTTTCGCTTTGGCGGGACTAACTTCACTCTTGGTAGCACTGCTTACCGTGAGTTGGCAAAGTTGGCGTGCCGCATCTCGCAATCCGGTGGAAGCATTAAGGAACGAATAACATCGGGTGGTGCGAATTCCGATTCGCACTTAATAACATACGCAAATAGGAATTCATGTCACCCACAAAAAACAAAGAAAATGAAAAATCTAAAAATAGCGTTTCGCAACATATTAAAATCGAAAGTAGTTAGTGTTATTAACTTGCTCGGACTTACGTTGGGTATCGTTATCAGCATCTTGTTGTTGTCGTATGTACGGCAGGAAAAAAATACGGATAAATTCATTAAGGATTACGATGATATTTACATGTTTAATATGGAAGGAGGACACTGTTACATTTCGCGCCCAATGGTAGACCTTCTGCACAATAGGTTTCCCGAAATCCCGATAACTTATTGTACCGAAGATTGGGCCGGGCAAGTTTTTTTGTCGGATGGTACCGGAAATTCCTTCAAAGTAAATCACTTACTGAATGCAGATTCTGCTTTCTTTAATGTATTTCAGTTTGAAATGGCAGCTGGAAATGCGCAAAACGCACTCGATGTAACTTCAAAAATTGTTATCAAAGAGAGTTTAGCTAAAAAAATATTCGGTAGTCGCGACCCTGTCGGACAAATACTTCATCTTAACACATCCTATTTCAGCAATGAGCCGGTGGAAGTGAGTGCCGTACTGAAAGACTTTCCCGAAAATTCTGCATGGCAATTTGATGCAGCTGTGTCTGTCTATTTGAATGACAAAAGAATAAGTTGGTATGCCAAAAATGCAAACCGTTGGGGGGCGCGCAATTACACATCATTTTGTCGATTACCTGCCAATGTAGATGCTGATAACATCCGTGCACAATTGGCGGTCTTATCTAAAACGTCTGAAGTAACTGAAAATAACCCCGAAAATACTCCTTCTTATACCATCATTCCATACTCCGGTTTGTATCTACACAACACACTACCAAATATAATCAAACACGGAAACGTGCAAATGCTAAGTGTTTTAGAACTCATTGCCGCACTAATTTTGCTGATGGCGTGCATCAACTACGTGAACTTGGTCTCAGCACAACGCCAAAAGCGTAACAAGAGCGTGGCAGTTATCAAAATGCTGGGCAGCCAAACGTGGGGTGTAATGCAGATTTTTATGCTCGAAGCCGGACTAATGCTTTTGGCAGTGCTGGGATTGTGCATTGTGCTTATGCCTTTTGTATTGCAGTTTTTTAACGGATTAATGGAAACGAATTATACATCCTTGCTGTTTTTGGAAACAGAAAATATTGTGATAGCCGTTGCTATTTTATCTTTTACATTTCTGATT
Source organism: Bacteroidia bacterium (assembly GCA_030538215.1). Taxonomy (GTDB): domain Bacteria; phylum Bacteroidota; class Bacteroidia; order Bacteroidales; family Dysgonomonadaceae; genus Petrimonas. Next base: position 1,635 of record JAUNUM010000122.1, on the reverse strand, counting down.
ACCGGATTGTTACCCGGACTGATTTTCAGCCGATACAAAGCCCTGCGATTAATCAAGCCAATGGCAGAGAAACACAAAGAAGGTTTTTTCCGCAACGCACTGCCTGTGCTTCAATTTTCAATAGCCATAGGGCTCATTGCCTGTTTGTTTACGATTAAAAAACAGAACGATATGATGCTTGCTAAAAATCCCGGCTACGAGCGTGAGCACGTGATGTATGCTTCTACCAATTCAGATATGGTAAAACAAAGTCAAGCATTGGTTAATGATTTGAGAACTATTTCGGGAGTTTCGGACATTACTTTTGCAGATGCCGATTTTGTACGTGTAACACAAAATTGGGGTTCAAATCTTACTTACGAAGGAGAAGAAAAAATAGTCAGCTTCGATAAAATCGGCGTAAGCCCCAATTTTTTTGAGTTCTTCGGATTAAAGTTGAAACTAGGACATAATTTCACAAAGAAAGAGTCCAATTACGATGAAGCTATTTTTAATGAAACAGCCATTCGCGAATTTGGAATTACAGATATTGAGAAAGCTCGTATCATAAGTACTGCAAACGTTATTGGTGTAGTGGAAGATTTTAATCTGAAATCGGCACATTTTCCGATAGGTCCGGTCGGTTTTTTAAATAATGGTGAAAATGCTGAGTACATCTATCTCAAAACCAATACCCAAAATTATGAACAACTGAAAACTCTCATAGCGCAAGTAGAGCAAAAATGGAACAAACTATCGCCTAACATTCCGTTTGAGTACAAATTTTTGGATGACGAATGGGATAATCTCTACAAAAGAGAGACACAATTTCAAAAACTGTTGAGCCATGCCGGGTGGATTTCCATTTTTATCGCCTGTCTGGGTTTGTTTGGATTGAGCATGTTTGTTGCCGAACGAAGAACCAAAGAAATCGGCATCCGAAAAATAAACGGTGCAACCATTGCCGAAATACTTACGCTATTGAACAAAAGTTTTGTCAAATGGATAATCATTGCTTTTGTTATTGCAACACCGTTGGCGTATTATGCCATGAGTAAATGGCTCGAAAACTTTGCATACAAAACCGAACTCAGTTGGTGGATTTTCGCCTTGGCAGGATTGGCATCTTTGTTTGTGGCACTCATTACGGTTAGCTGGCAAAGCTGGAGGGCGGCAAGCAGAAATCCGGTGGAAGCGCTGAGATATGAATAAATGACTGTTTGATAAGAGTATTGTCCGATAAAAAATTTCAAGTTTTATTCCGAAAAGCCTTGTCATATTCTATTTTGAGAATGCAGGAGTAACAGGCAAATACCATTATTTTTATGACAATAATGATTTATTTAGCTGTTTCTCGCAAGAAATTGGTTGTCGGGTGAGTGGAGCGTACTGTTTCTTGGGAGAAATTGTGCATTCGGGTGGGTGGAGTGCCCTGTTTCTTATATGAAACTACATTTTTTCGGTTTTTGTTTGATAAAAAACGTCCGGTCTCGTTCCAAAAAAGCATTAACATTATCATTGCCTATTGCTGTGTGAGTTTGAGAATGCAGAACTTAAAAACATATATCATTATTATTTATCGGGAAACAATAATTTGATAATTATAAACGGGAAATCAACTTGTCTAATTTATTGACATCAACTGTCTAAATTATT
>JAUNUM010000121.1 GCA_030538215.1 Bacteroidia bacterium | reverse complement strand
GTGAAATCGTTGTCTTTGGTTTCGGGCGCGTTTGCCGTGAGCGCGTAGCGCAAAACGTCTTGCTTGCCCGGAAATTCTTCCAGATATTCGTGAAGCCACACCGCCCAGTTGCGGGAGGTGGATATTTTGTCGTTTTCGAGGATCAAAAATTCGTTTGCCGGAACGTTTTCGGGCAAAATATAGGAGCCTTCGGCTTTCAGCATCGCCGGAAAAACAATGCAGTGGAAAACGATGTTGTCTTTCCCGATGAAATGGACTAATTTGGTGTCTTCGTCTTTCCACCATTTTTCCCAATCGTTGGGCAACAGCTCTTTCGTGTTGGAAATATACCCGATGGGTGCGTCGAACCACACATAAAGCACTTTTCCTTCGCCGCCTTCTACGGGAACGGGCACGCCCCAGTCGAGGTCGCGGCTCACAGCGCGCGGTTGTAGCCCAAGGTCGAGCCACGATTTACATTGCCCGTACACGTTCGATTTCCACTCTTTGTGATCTTCCAAAATCCATTGGCGCAGCCACGCTTCGTGTTCGTTGAGCGGCAAATACCAGTGTTTGGTTTTGCGCATCACGGGCACGCTGCCGCTAAGGGTTGATTTGGGGTTGATTAAATCCGTTGGGCTGAGCGATGTGCCGCACTGCTCGCATTGGTCGCCGTAGGCTTTATCGTTGTGGCAATGCGGGCATTCGCCGGTAATATAGCGGTCGGCAAGGAATTGTTTGGCTTCGTCGTCGTAATATTGTTCGCTTTCAATTTCCTGAAACTCTCCTTTTTCGTACAGTTTCAAAAAGAAATCCGATGCCGTTTTCTTGTGGATGTCCGATGTGGTACGCGAATAAATATCGAACGAAATGCCGAATTCTTCAAACGATTTTTTAATAAGTTCGTGATACCTGTCCACAATATCCTGCGATGTAACCCCTTCTTTTCGGGCGCGAATGGTGATGGGAATTCCGTGCTCGTCGGAGCCGCCGATAAAAAGGGTTTCTTCGCCCTTCAGGCGTAAATATCTTGCGTAAATATCGGCAGGAACATAAACTCCGGCCAGGTGTCCGATGTGCACCGGCCCGTTTGCGTACGGCAATGCCGATGTAATAAGTGTGCGTTTAAATTGTTTTGACATATTTCGGGTTGTATTTCGAAAAAAGTATAGATGCAATGCATTGCGTCTGTACAGATTTTTTGAGATGCAAAGGTACTAAAAAAATACTACTTTATATCTTTATCATTTCATATATTTACATTCATTTTGGATGTTGTAATGACTTATTATTATAATATTTGGTCATTACAATGACTTTATTTAAATTTGCAATAAAAATTTGTAATGTTTATACGAACTATTGAAAATAAGATAAAAAGTAAAATTGGTTTCGGAAAAGCCATAGTAATAGTTGGTGCAAGACAAGTTGGTAAAACTACACTCATTCGGAAAATACTTGGAAAAGAAAATTTTCTTTTCTTGGATGCTGATGATCCAACTACACGTAGTTTGTTGTTGAATCCAAACACAGAACAAATAAGGACATTGCTTGGAAATAATGAAATTATTTTTCTGGATGAAGCACAGCGAATTTCAAATATTGGGTTGACATTAAAAATTATTACCGACCAATTTAAACATGTGCAGTTGTTGGTAAGCGGTTCATCGTCATTTGATTTAGGAAATGCATTAAATGAGCCGTTAACGGGGAGAAAATGGGAATATGAACTATTCCCAATCTCGTGGGAAGAGTATGAAAATCATATAGGCTTTTTGAAATCGGAACAACAACTTGAAAACCGTTTACTATACGGATTTTATCCCGAAGTGTTAAACAATCAAGGAAATGAAAAAGAGACATTGAAAAATCTGGTAAATAGTTATCTATATCGGGATATTTTAGCCTTTTCTGAAATACGTCGTCCTGAAGTACTTGAGAAGCTTTTGACAGCGTTGGCATTACAAATCGGCAGCGAAGTGAGTTATAATGAATTGGCTCAGATTGTTGGAATAAATAAAGTTACCGTTCAAAAATACATTGAAATTCTTGAGAAAGGATACATTATTTTTCGACTAAATAGTTTCAGTAGAAATTTAAGAAACGAAATCAAACAGAATCGTAAAATATATTTCTATGACAACGGAATACGGAATATGGTTATCGGTAATTTTAATCCATTGGACCTGAGACAAGACAAAGGGGCGTTGTGGGAAAATTTCTTATTATCCGAAAGATTAAAACAAAATGTTTACAAAGACACATTTGCTAAAATGTATTTTTGGCGAACTGCTCAACAACAAGAGATTGATTTCGTTGAAGAACTGAATGGCAAAATTTTTGGTTATGAATTTAAATGGAACCGAAAAAAACTAAAACCATCTAAAACATTTACCGAGAATTACCATGCAGATGTGGCGTTGGTATTTCGGGATAATTTCCGTGAATTCGTTACACTATAAATTTGAATATAAAAATGAATCTTGATATAAAAGGAAAAACTGCCATTATCGGCGGAAGCAGTAAAGGATTGGGAAAAGCGTGTGCCGTTGCATTGGCACGCGAAGGCGTGAATATTGTGTTGCTCGCTCGCGGAGAAGAAGCGTTGCTGAAAACCAAAGCAGAGATTGAAATGCTGGGAGTTGAGGTGCTGGCACTTTCGGTGGATATGGCTTCGGAAAAAGATAACCAGCGGGTTGTGAATGAAACCATCCGTAAATTTGGACGAATTGATATTTTGGTGAATAATTCCGGCGGTCCGAAACCGGGAACGTTTCGTGATATTTCATCCGATGACTTGGACGATGCTTATAACTCCGTACTGAAATACAATATCAGAATGATACAGAGTTGTTTGCCGTATATGGAAAAGAACGGGTGGGGGAGAATCGTGAATATTACTTCCATTACCGTAAAAGAGCCGGCGCCAAATATGGTATTGTCGAATATTTTCCGATCGGCGGTGGTGAGTTTTGCGAAAACCATTAGTAAAGAGCTTATTTCCAAAGGAATTACCATAAACAACGTTGCTCCCGGATATTTCAAAACCGATCGGGTAACGCAATTAATGAAAGTTCGGTCCGAAGCCGAAGGCATTTCGATAGATGAATACGAACAAAAAGCCATTCAGGATTTTCCGCACAAACGCTATATGGATCCGCAGGAATTGGGCGATTTAGTGTGTTATCTGTGTTCGGAAAGTGCAAAATCGATTACCGGGACTACTATTCAGGTAGATGGTGGGTTGATGAGTGGGGTGGTGTAACGTCGGACCAGCTTGCCGAAGTGACTGGTTTTTATTCGTTTTTTCTTGCAAACCATTGAGTATGCTCTCTTGAAAACGCATTTTCACAATTCATGATATAGTCAGAAAACTCAGATTCATTATTAAATTGTGTGACTTCAGATTTTAATAACATTATTTCATGAGCAGTCAAAGAATAAGAAGAAGTTAATTCATTATACTTTTTTGATTGCAACCAAGACAACACAGAAGAAGCCCCTACTGCAATAACTTCAATCGGAAGTTTTAATTGTGGCTTCATAATATTATACAACAGAAGAATTATAGCTAATGAATGTAGCACAACTGTAATCCAAAACCAAAAATTTGCTCTTTTTTTGTTGAATTTGGCTTTCTTCGTATACCATAATGCCTGATTTATAATTCTTTCTTCTTTATAAACACTTAGTCTTTCTTGCAAAGACATCCTTCTTACTTGAACCATTTTTTCGGATATAGGCTCTGCAATACTTGCACAAATTCCTAATCGTTTTATTAGACTTTCATTTTGTTTTAAGATTTCTTTTAAGTCAGTTACAAAATGCTTTCTTACCATTTCAATATTTTTACAATCAATATATGGTTCAGCTCTCATCATCCAACGCCAAGAACGAGTTTTTACCGACTCTGCAACAGCTCTTCCATTATACCAAATGTCATCAGGTTTGTCAAACTTTAGCCAAATCATTATGCCTAAAGTCAAAAGAAATAAAATAGTCGATATGATTTTTAGAATAGGATAAGGATAATCATCTGCAAAATATGTAAAAATAGAAGCAATAATTAGTAAAACTAGATACAAAAAAATACTATTGAAATATTTCTTCTGCTCACTTATAGACGCTTTATCTGCTGTTTGATATAGTCCTGGTAAATCTTTATCTTCTATTTTCATTATGGTCTTACTTTTGTTTTTTTAGCTATGGGGTGAGTTCTTTTATCAAAAGCTTGATTAATATATTTCTCAGGTTCTTTCACAAAATCATCCCATTTTACAAGAACACAGAATCTATCATCTTCTTGCCATGCACATCTGTTATGAGGAATATAATAATTGTAACTAAATTCTTTTATTGTTGTAGTGTCGTTTACGTTAACATAGGTATGTGAGTTTCCACAATTATTGCAAATACCAGAACCTGTAAATATAGAATCATACATTCTCGGCAAAACAACTCCTAAAATTCCATTTTGAGTATTTCCAGCACCGTGATAAAGAGAAGCTTGTAATTCTCGTTTAATAAATCTTTGCTCATATGAACCTAACGATTCTGCACTTCGATTGCTAATCAAATGGATTGTTACCGTACTGTCAGAGAGATAATCTTCTCTGATTTTTCTCATGATGTAATCTTCATTATCGGAATCAATAGCCTCATTTAAAGATTTATCAATCATGTCAATATCAAGATTTTCTTGTATGTGTTTTTTATACGCAGAATCTTCTGTTTTAAAAGATATAAAGCATTTATGTCCCATAATTTATAATATTTTAGTTTAACTTTCCGATTTTAGCCCAAACTTGCGCCT
>JAUNUM010000016.1 GCA_030538215.1 Bacteroidia bacterium | reverse complement strand
ATTGATTCATATTTCAACCGTATGTTTTACATACGGCTATTAATGTTCAATCCATTCGGATTGAAAATTGATGCAATAATTCATATCTCTTAATTCTTGGTTCTTTTTACAAATGGAAATAACAAAAGCACTATATTTCGTTTCGCGCGACGACTGGCGCCAATGGTTATCGGAAAATTTTCGTACCGAAAGAGAAATCTGGCTCATCTATCCCAATAAATCCACCGGAAAACCGTGTATTTTGTACAATGATGCTGTGGAGGAGGCATTGTGTTTTGGATGGATCGACAGCACGATGAAAAAATACGATGAAACACACGCCGCTCAGCGATTCACACCCCGAAATCCCAAGAGTGCCTACTCGCAACCCAATAAAGAACGACTTCGCTGGCTTGCTGATAATAACATGTTACATCCCGAAATTCTGGAGAAGGTAACAAACATTTTGTCCGAAGAATTTGTTTATCCGTCGGATATAATTGCAGCATTACAAACCGACAAGGAAACGTGGCAAAACTTCCAACAATTTTCTGAATCTTACAAACGAATTCGGATAGCATTCGTTCACGATGCCAGAACACGTCCCGATATTTTTGAAAAAAGGCTTTCCAATCTGCTGAAAATGACCAAGCAAAACAAAAAAATCATCGGACACGGAGGGGTGAATAAATATTATTAAACCGCTTTATGAATATATTCGAAAACATCGACCAGTACATTGCCGGTTTTGAACCGGAAGTGCAGAAAAAATTGCAAACATTGCGCAAACTCGTTCACGAAACCATTCCCGAATCTGTAGAAGTCATCAGCTATCAAATGCCGGCTTTCAAATATAAAGGAAAGATTTTAGTTTACTTCGCTGCGTTTAAAAATCATATCGGCTTTTATGCCACACCCGAATCCAATCTGGCATTCAAAGAAGAATTATCGGAATATAAAACTACCAAAGGAGCCATTCAATTGCCTTATAACAAGCCTGTTCCGTTGGAGTTGTTCCGGAAGATACTGTATTACAAGGCAATGTCCATCGAGACTCAAAAGAAGAATAAATAGAAAGAGTTATGTATAAAAAAGAAATTTCTATCAATACTCGTGTAGAAAACGTTTGGAGCGCTCTTACTCAAGCCGAAGAGATGCGAAACTGGTATTTCGATATTCCCGATTTTGAAGCAATCGAAGAGAAAGTATTCGATTTTGTTGTTTCTTTTGAGGATGAAGGAGAAATGCACCATTTTCGTCACTTATTCAAAATACTTGAAACTATTCCTTGCGAAAAACTGAAACATACGTGGGAGCATCCGGGACATAGCAAGGGAACTTCTGTACTTACGTGGAGGCTTACTCCCGAAGAAGATTCAACGATTCTTATCCTTACTCACGAAGGCAACGAGAGTTTTATTGATGAAGGCAGTAAGTACTTCACTGTAGAAAGCTATACGGCCGGATGGAATCATATTCTACAAAGATTGAAGGAGTATTTAGAAAACTTCTAAGTACTTTTTAATTATAAACCTCAAACATTTAAACTTTTAAAAAATCATGGCAAAATTAAATTCCTACCTCAACTTTGACGGTACTTGCGAAGAAGCATTCAATTTTTACAAATCGGTTTTTGGCGGTGAGTTTCTCGGTGGTGTGTATAAAATGAAAGATATGCAGGGAATGGAAATTCCCGAAGAAGCAAAAAACAGGGTTATGCATGTGGGGCTTCCTATTGGAGGAGATATTTTGATGGGCTCCGATACTATGCCCGGACAACCTTTTGTGCAAGGCAACAATAATTATATCAGTGTTTTTCCCGAAAGTAGGGAAGAAGCTGATCTGTTCTTTACGGCGTTAGCTCAGGGTGGTGAAGTGGAAATGCCAATGGCAGACCAGTTTTGGGGCGATTACTTCGGAAGTTTAAAGGACAAGTACGGTGTATATTGGATGATTAATTATAACATTGAAAATCTGCAATAAATTCTGTAGATTTAAGATATAACCCGAATATTTTACGGAGAAAAAAACTTCAGGTTTGAAGCAAAAAGCGGAATTAAGGTTCCGCTTATTTCTTTACACTTTCTCTGCGATAAACGATACAGCAACCATATGTTCTTTGTATTTCTTAAAAACGCGACGCATTTCCAAAATTCGTTTACGTTCTTTTGGGTGAGTGAGAATATTAAATACAATTTTGCAAAATCTCCAAAAGCCTTCATCGTCAATTATTCGTTTGGGTTCCAATAAAATCATCGGATTTTTTTCAATCTTTTTTATTTTAAACCCTTCTTTTTCAAGTGTATTTATCCATTCATGTTCTGTTAATGGACGAGCATTGACACGAATGTTTTTGATTAAACTGTTTTGAATATCGGTTTTTAAATCTTCTTTTAAGTCGTTGGGTGATAGGCTTAACTCGTGAATGCCATAAAGCCCGCCTTTCTTGAGAATTCTGTATGCTTCTTTTACAATAGCCGATTTTTTGATATCCGGCTGCATGGTAAGCATAGCTTCGCCATAAACTCTGTCGGCATAATTATCGGGAAGCGTTGATTCGGAGGCATTTGTATTGATTACTTTTCTGTTTTCACCTTTTATGATTTTCTTTAATCGGCTTGTGGCTTCTTCGTTCAATTCAATTCCGGTGTATGTGTGAGGCTCTTTCTGTAGGACGAAGGAGGCTGTAAATCCCATTCCGGGTGCAAACTCCACTACATCGTGTTGGTTTTGTATGTTTAGGTTTTCAATTAATTTTAGTGTAAGCTCTTTACCGCCGGGACGCAATACTTTTTTGCCCATTTTAGCCAATATCCAATGACCTTGATTTGTATCTAATACTTTGTGATTCATTATTTTTGTTCTTATATTTTTGTGAGTGAATTACAAAAGTACCTGAACAACTGTCACAAATCAATCCCAAAAAGTAATGATTTTGGAAGAAGAAACTCATTAGTAGTTATGAGAAGCGAATATAAAAATCGGACTATTAAGTCCGATTTTTATAATTTATGCGAATTCAAAGTAATATTAGCCTATTATTTTACTTCCACCTCAATCCACTTCGATCTATCGGGTGGAGTGGGGGCTTTAACCGGTTTACGCGGATTTTTCTTTAGTTCATCCAACAACACCTCCACTGCTTTTTCGATGCCCGGGTCATTGCCTTTTGCCAATTCTTCGGGGCGGTCAACCACTTCGATATCGGGTGAAACGCCGATACCTTCGATAATCCAATTGCCCGAATGATCGTAAATACCGAATCGGGGCACGGAGAGATAACCGCCATCCACCAAGCGGGCATTGCCCGAAATACCGACCAATCCGCCCCACGTTCGTGTTCCGATGAGTTTGCCTTCGCCCGTTTTACGGAAAAAGTAGGGGAAAGCATCGCCTCCCGATGACGAATATCCGTTGATGAGCATCACTTTTGGCCCGTCGTGAGCAATTCCGGGCGATTTCATCGGTTGTGAAATGCCGTTCTGATACCAATATACCAATGTGCGACGATTGAGAAAATCAATCATTCGATCGGGGATAAATCCGCCGCCGTTGTATCGGTCGTCAATGATGAGCGCATCTTTGTCGTTGTAGGAATACATTCCGCGATGCAACTCACGATTTCCTTCAATGGCCGTGTTAGGAACGTGGATGTAACCGATTTTTCCACCCGAAAGTTTGTCCACCATTGCGCGGCGTTCGCGCACCCAATCCAAGTAACGCAACTCCTGTTCGTTTGTGATGGTTTTTACGGTGTACGTTTTGGTTCCCGTTGCCGATGGCGAACTGTTCACTGTTAAAGCTACGTGTCGGTTGCCCAGGTTTTCTAATAATTCGTATGGATTTGCTTCCGTTGTCAGTTCATTTCCGTTAATGCTAATGATGTAATCGCCTTCTTTAATGTTGATTCCGCTTTCGGTAAGTGGCGAGCGACGACTTTCATTCCAATTTTCGCCTTCGTATATTTTTTTGATTTTGTAGCGTTTAGTCGATAAGTCGGCTTCTAATTCTGCACCCAGCAATCCACCGTTAATGCGTTCTATCGAGCCAATATCGCCCCAATCCACATAAGCGTGTCCGGCGTTGCTTTCGCTCACAATTTCGTTCAAGATATAATCCAAATCAAAACGACTTGGTACATCGGGCAACATTTCGCCATATTTTTTCTGAACGGCATCCCAATCTATACCGTGTAAATTTCCGACGTAAAAATAGTCGCGGAAAATGCGGAATGCGTCCACATAAATTTGGTTCCATTCTTTGCGAGGGTCGATTTTCATCGTGAGGTTTGCCAAATCGATTTTTGCAGAACCGGCTTTTTGTCCGGGTTGATTTTTTGCCACTGCGTAATCTCTTCCGGTGCGATAGATAAACGATTTTCCATCGGCTGCCAGTGTGCCGTTACTTGCGCCATCCAGAATTTCTTCCGTTTTTTCATCTTTAATGTTGTAGCGCATTACTTTATTTCCTGAAGCGTACAGCAACCCTTCTTCTACTGATCCGATGATTCGATAACTTCCAGCCGAAACAGGAAGCGCTACGATGCGGTTTTGGATATTTTCGAAATCAATTTCGATTTTCAACGGTGATTTATCTTTATTGGTCGTTTTGGTTGTATCGGTTTTTTCATTGCCAAGCGGTTCTGTATCATTTTTGTACGTTGTGAGCGTTGTTCCATCGTTTTTCAACGGAATGGCGTAAATGCGTCCGGCGTTGTTGTACAGGTAATCGAACTCGAAACTGCTGAATACCAGATTGAAATCACGATTAGATGTGAAGAACAGAAACTTTCCGTCACGGCTGAATGTAGGCTGTCCATCGGAAAACGATGCATCGGTTACCTGATTTTTCCTGCCTGTGGAAATCTGGTACAACCACAACGCTGATTGGTAGTTGGGTGACGATTTGGCATAAGCTACCCAATCGCCGTCGGGCGAAAACGAGTAATTTCTGATTTCTTCGGCAGAGGCTTCGTCAATAACAGTTTGTTTTCCGGAAACGGCATCCATCAACCATAATTTCATCGTGCGATCACTATACACCAGATGTTTGCTGTTGGGCGACCATTCTGCCGTGTATTTCCATGCCTTGGAGCCTTTGGTAAGTTGTTTGGGTTGAGCACCTTTCTTGTTTTCGAGCAGATACATTTCGTATTCGCCTGTGGCGTCAGAATAATAAGCGATTTGTTTTCCATCGGGTGACCAAACGGGGAAAATTTCGCGAATGCCTTGCGTATTTGTAAGATTTTCGATTTCACCTTTTTCAACAGGAACGGAGAAAATATCGCCCCGTGCATCGAACAATGTCCGTTTTCCCGATGGCGAAATGGAGTAACTGCCAATGAAATCTTTCACGTTTTTGAAATATGGTAACAGGTTGGGATTGTCATAGTTGATTGAAACCGTTATTTTATCGGATTTGCCCGATGCGGTGTCCAGCACGTAGAGATAACCGCCGTTTTCGTACACCACTTTTCCGTTTCGTCCCGAAGGCCACATCACATCAAAGTCTTTGTGACGTGTGATTTGTACGTTTTCTCTGGTGCGTGTGTTGTATCGCCAGATGTTCAGACGCGTATCCTGATCGGAAGCGTAAAAAATATCATCGCCGTGCCACGTAGGCCATTGGTCGGTTCCAACCCAATGCGTGATTTGCTCCGATGTGTTGTTTTTCAGGTTGTATGTCCACAATTCCGTTGCACGGCCGCCTTTGTATCGTTTCCACGTGCGGAATTCGCGGTCAACCGGTGTGAAACTGAGTTGTGAACCATCGGGAGAAAATGTGGCGAATCCGCCGTTCACGATAGGAAGCGGTTCTTCGAAACCACCATCGATGCTTACGGTGAAATATTTTCCGTTGCGTTCGCCAAAAGTGGTTCGGTTGGCACGGAAAAGCACTCGTTTGCTGTCGGGAGTCCAATCCAACACCACGTTATCGAAACCACCGCGCGGCGGCATCACGCCTTCGGAGTTATAAAACGTGAGTTGGCGAGCAGTGCCACCTTCGGCAGGCATCACCCAAATTTGGCGACTGCCGGAATATTCTGCCGAGAATGCAATCCATTTGCCGTCGGGCGAAATTTTGGGGAACAGTTCAAAACCTGCGTGCGACGTTAATCGTTTGGCAGCGCCGCCATTCGCGCTTACCGACCAGATATCGCCGGCGTACACAAAGGCGATAAGGTTTCCGTTGATATCGGGATAACGTAACATGCGGGCGTTATCCATTGCTGAAGCCTTTATCGTAAAAACGCTTAAAGTAATAAGAATGAGAAGTTTTTTCATGAAAAAGTATATTAATGCCAGAAATCGCGATATTTTTGAGATAAACGTCAAGATACTTTGTTATTAAACAGAACCAGATTTACTGAATTTTCCCCTTTTTTATCAGTTATGGGTCAATTTTTTCGATTTCCGAACTGATTTTTTTCGTAAACGAGGCGTTATTACAGGATGTTTTCGTTGTTCTTTGTCTGCACGAATAAATTCGCTTATTGCTGTTTCTTCTTCTTTTGTTAAAGGACGAGATTCAACCACAAAATCCACATCCATCTGTTCTTTTATAATTCCCATATCTTTTTACTCGTTAAAATATTTATTTATTAATTTTAGTGCAATTTGGGGTGTAATCACCATCAATTGACCACTAAAGTTTACGGCTCCTAAAGTATTTTCGTAATGTTTTATAAGTTTTGTCTTTGCTATAAATGAGAGATAACCTTCGCCACCGCGTTGAAAAGAAAGTTTGCAGGCAAATGCTACTAAGTTGGCTGGAACGCCTAAGTAAACTTTATTTTCTCCTATGTTAAATGGAGCGCTTTCAATTAAGTGCATAAAAACGTGATCAGTTTTTACTTCAAGACTAACCAATCCTTGAATTATATTGGGATTGTTGGTGATAGTCAATTTGTAAACTTCTCTTGTAGGCGATAATAATTCATTTTTCCAATTAAACTGCCATCTGCTTTTCTTTGTGATATTTTTTAATTCTGTTTTTGTCAAAAGTGATATTTCAGTAGGGAAACTATCTCCCGACAATACATTTTCAACTGAATTTGTCAATTTGTCTATTTCAAAGTCAAGTTCTATGCTTTCTTGCTTCTTCATTATTCAAAGTTACTAAAATAATGTCTGTTTTACAATATCTTTTCAAAAGAAATAGTTTGGTGAACACGTGCATTTTTTGATATTTTTAAGAAAAAATACTTCACAAACACCTCCTCAATATCTCCCTTGCCACATCCCCCGTTACATTTCGCTTTTCGCCATAGGCTATACCACGTTCATTAAATCGTTTGCGGATAATTTCAATGGTTTCTTCACCGATATTTTCTTCCGATAATCGTGTGGTTAATCCGAGCGAACGGTAAAATTCTTCGGTTTTTTCAATGGCCTTATCTATCCGTTCTTGCTCTGTACCTTCGGTAATTTGGAAAACGCGTTCGCCGTACTGCAACAGTTTATCGTGTTTTTGTTCTTTCAGAACCCGCATCGTGCCGGGCATTACAATGGCGAGCGAGTGTCCGTGCGTAGTGCCGTGCAGGGCGGTGAGTTCGTGCCCGATCATGTGCGTTGCCCAATCTTGCGACACACCCATGCGGATAAAATCGTTGAGCGCCATGGTGGCAGCGAGCATATAATCTGCCATCAAATCATAATTGCGCGGATTCTCCTTGATTTGCGGCGCAATTTCAATTACCGACAGCAATATACCTTCCGCCCAACGATCCATCAGTCGCGATTGATTGGACGTGGTTAGATATTGCTCCAGCACGTGCGTGAACGCATCGGCAAGCCCGCAGGCTACCTGATGCTCGGAGAGCGAATAAGTAACTTCCGGATCGAGGATAGAGAACTGCGGATAAGCGCCTCCGAAAGGGAGTTTTTCTTTGGATTCGGCGCGGGTTATAACGGCTCCGCTGTTCATTTCGGAACCGGTGGCCGGCACGGTCATGACGGAAGCATAGGGTATCTGTTTTTCGGCAAAGCCCCTGAGCACAATGTCCCACGCATCTTCATCCGATGCAATGCCGGCGGCAACAAGTTTGGTTCCGTCCAGCACCGAACCGCCACCCACGGCAAGTAAATAATTTATATTTTCGCTCTTGCCCAAGTCTATGGCTCTTCGCAACGTTTCCACGTGCGGATTGGCTTCAATTCCCCAAAATTCTATGTATTTTCGTCCTTTCAGCGCTGTTTTTACCTGCTCGTGAATACCATTTTTGGTAACGCTGCCACCGCCATATGTAACCATCAGGTTTACATCGGCCGGAATTAATTCGTTTAATCTGCTGATTTGTCTTTTCCCAAAAACAAGTTTGGTGGGATTTTGAAAGATGAAGTTTTTCATATTTAATTTAGTTGTTATTGTTTATATTAAAGTTGTTGTATTTTAATACAAATCCGATGGTTTTTTTCTCGCTGTATTGAAAATTCTTGATATTACACCGAATATTTTCCAAATTTCAAAGTTAAGAAAAAAAGATCTATTTTAGTTTATCCCGCATTTGCCTGATACCGTAAACTTTTGTGTTTTTATTAACATTGCAATCCTAACACGGTATCTACAAAAATATGTAGGTCTTCATCCGTGGATTTCCATGTATCCGTAAAAAAATAGTCAGAAAGAATCAGAAAAATAAGAATAAAATAAGATTTGTAAAAACTTATCCGACTTTTGGCGGATTCAAAACAGTTTCTAACATTTTATAATTATTTCTTTTTGAACAAGTAACAATGTTTGTTTGTTCAACAGTCAAACATCATTGGAATGAAAGAAGGGTTCTCTCAAATTCGTGTTTTTAGGTTAGATCAATTCAATTATCCCAAATTCAGAAAGAAAATTATCGATTTGTATTTAAACGCTTTTACTACGGGCGAGTACGCTCAATATATTCCGCTTGAATCAGCTGAAAGTACGTTAGACGAAATGCTTCGCAACGGTTGGGGAAATATGGCTTTCGTGGGAGATAAATTGGCGGGTGTGTTAATCGCACTACCCTTATCGCACGACAACGATTTTCCCCATAATAAATGCTTCCGGATTCCAGTTGAATCTTCCCTGTATATCGCTGAAGTGATGACTCATTCCGATTTTCGCGGAAAAGGTGTTGCTTCTAAATTGATTGAGAACTTTTTGGAGGAAGCGAAAGATAATTACACGGATGTGGTGATTCGAGTGTGGGATAAAAACGAACCTGCTTTATCGTTATACGAAAAAATGGGATTTGAGAGGATGGATGTGGATATAGTGCAAACGAAATTTCGGGACAAAAACGAGGCGTTTGAGATGAGGAAAATATATTTATTTAAGAGGATTCGGTAGAGACGCGATGCATCGCGTCTGTACAAGTCCAGAAAAGTCTTAAGATATGAAAGATTTAATTACAAAAACAATTGACCTGCAAGCCGGTACATCGGAAGAAAAGAGGCAGGAAATCCGCGATTATTTTCTGAAAACGTGGGCTGTGGATGAATTGCTATACACGCAACTGAAATCGGACGACGTGTTTTATCACCGGGGCGATCCGTTGCGCCATATAATCCTGTTTTATCTGGGACACACGGCGGTGTTCTTTATCAATAAACTGTTTCTGGGAAAGATTATCGATAAACGCATCAATCCGAAATTCGAGTCCATGTTCGCCATTGGTGTGGATGAGATGAGTTGGGATGATCTGGATAATAATCACTACGATTGGCCGCCCGTTCCCGAAGTTCGTGAGTACCGCGACAAAGCCAAAGAAGCCATTCTCAATATTATCGATACTGCTCCGTTGTCGCTTCCCATTGATTGGAACAGTCCTTTCTGGATTATTATGATGGGTATAGAGCACGAACGCATTCATCTGGAAACATCGTCGGTGCTGATACGGCAACTGCCGTTGGATAAAGTGATTCCTGATTTATTCGGTGAACGTTGTTCAGAAACGGGAAGTGCTCCTGAAAACAAACTTGTCGATGTGAAAGGAGCAACCATGAAGCTGGGCAAACCGATGAATCACCCCTTTTATGGATGGGATAACGAATATGGGAACTATACCGAAGATGTTACTGATTTCAAAGCCGCCAAATACCTGACATCGAATCAGGAGTTTCTGGAATTTATAGAAGATGGTGGCTACGAAACCGAAAAATACTGGACGGAAGAGGGCTGGAACTGGCGAAACTTCAAAACAGCTGCAATGCCGCTCTTCTGGAGAAAAGAAGAAGATGGATATCGCTTGCGGTTAGTTGCCGAAGAAGTCCCAATGCCGTGGAATTGGCCTGTTGAGGTAAACTATCTGGAAGCGAAAGCTTTTTGTAACTGGAAAAGCGAAAAAACCGGACAAACGTATCGGTTACCCACGGAAGCGGAATGGTACAGGCTGCATGAGGTCTCGGGATTGAAAGATGTGATGGAGTGGGGTGCTACTCCCGGAAATATTAATCTCGAGTACGGTACGTCGCCTTGTCCGGTGGACAAATTCAAACAAGGCGATTTTTACGATGTGCTGGGCAACGTGTGGCAATGGACGGAAACTCCTATCACGGGTTTTCCCGGATTTAAGGTTCATCCGCTGTACGACGATTTTTCTACGCCTACTTTCGACGGAAAACACAACCTGATAAAAGGTGGTTCGTGGATTTCAACGGGGAACGAGGCAACGATACATTCGCGTTACGCGTTTCGTCGCCATTTTTACCAGCACGCCGGATTCCGATACATTCAATCGGATGCTCCGTTGCATATTCAAAGTGCAGATTATGAGACCGACCCTGAGGTGACGCTGTCGTGTGAAAACAATTGGGGCGATGCTTATTCGAAAGACACCAATTTCGCTAACCGATTAGCACAAATAGTTCACGATGTGATGGCAGGAAAACCCGAAAATCGTGTTCTTGATTTGAATGCCGATACCGGACGACTGGCTTTTGAGCTGGCAAAAACGTTCAACGATGTTACCGCTTTGGATTTTACAGCCCGCATGATTCGCATTCCTATCCAATTGCAGGAGCAGGGATATATGCGCTATACGATGAAAGACGAAGGAGAACTGGTGCATTTTCGCGATGTGGTTTTATCGGATTTCGGACTCGAAAAAGGAAAAGACAACATTCTTTTCATGCAGGCCGATGCGATGAACTTGAAACCCAATTACACGGATTACGATTTAATTGTGATGCCCAATCTGTTGGAAGAATTGAGCGACCCGAAGGCATTTTTGTCGCACATTCACGAGCGGGTGAACGATGGTGGTTATCTCATTATTGTTTCTTCTTACAACTGGAATACTTCGAAAACCAAACGCGAAAAATGGATCGGCGGATTTAAAGAAGACGGTGAACCGGTAACTTCGTTAGATGGATTAAAATCGGTTCTCGGAACTCATTTCAAACTTGACCGCGAACCGTTCAACATAAACATTTCGATTAAGAAAACTTCCCGAATAACGGAACATAGGGTGTTGGAAACCACGATTTGGAAGAAGAAACAAGTGCATCATCTGACGGCTTTAAGACCGTTTGATGCGTTTTGCACTAATCCGTCAGACCGGTAATCGGTCAGACGGATTTATTTTCATCTTCTACAAATCTCTTTAAACGCGCACCACTCGCAGTTCTTTTCATTCTGTGTCTGTGAGAAAGGCACGTTTTTATCGAAAATCTCTTGCAAGATAACATTTAATCTTTCGGTAAATTCATCCAAATAAACCGAAATATCGGTAATGGATTCTCCCGCAAAGGTTATTGTGGGATTGTGTTCCACGAAGATATTTCGCAGGTAATAAATGGCGGGTGAAACCGGTAATGTGCTGTGGTAAAAGAGTGCATAAACAAAAACCTGCAATATTTGATACGGACGATTGGCTTTCGAACCGTCGAAAAGTTGTTCTATATCCTTGAAGTTCAAGTCACCCTTACCTGATTTATAATCGATAATGCGTACAATGTTGTCAACTTTATCAATCCTGTCAATACTGCCTTTGACGTTTACCGATAAATCTCCCGAAACGGGATGAACACTTCTGAAAACGTATTCCGAATCCACGTATTCAAACGGTGTGAATTGTGTATCGAACTTCAGCGTTTGCTTCGCATAATCGCGCAGAATTTCCCCGATAAGGAAGTGATGTCCCGTAAGCGCGCGTCGTTTATCCTTTTGCTTAAAATAATGTTCGGCAAATGCCTGTTCAATTAAATCGGTCAAATAGTTGTCATTTTCGGCAATGGCTTTCAGTGTGTCGGGCAATATCGGTTTGTTTTTATACCGGTTGTAAATCTGCTGCATAACGGCGTGAAAAATGGTGCCGAACACATCAGATTCCACCGATTGCTGCACTCCTTTCTCTTCCGATAAACCTTCCACCGCCGAGAAATAAAACTGCAATGGGCAGTTGATGTAATTGTTGATAAGCGACGCCGACAAGTAAGCATCGCCGCCGTCGCGGAATTTTTGCAGCTTGCGCATTACTTCGGGTGTCTTTTGCACCGAAACCGGTTGAATTTCCGGCGCGGAAACATCGTAAGAAACCACACTTCCCCGAATATTGAAATGATTACCGTACAAATACTTCAACTGATAAAAGTAACGGCTCACTTCGCCCGTTTGCATTTCTTCGGCACGCGTGTCGTAAAGCATAAATACGCGCTTCGCGCGGCTAATCATCCGGTAAAAATGGTAGGCATACGTGCTGTCCTGATGTTCGTAAGTGGGCAGCTCAAACCCTTTGCGAAGCGTGTAAGGAATAAACGAATTTGTGGGATTTTTAAGCGGAAAAATGCCTTCGTTCATCGAGAGAATGATAAGGTTTTCGAAATCTATCACGCGCGTTTCCAGTACGCCCATCACTTGCAATCCCGATAAAGGCTCACCCGAAAATGACACGCTGATGCTCTGCGCTAATCTCTTCAATAAACGAAAATACGTATCTGTTGACATGTTTTGTGCCGATGATAATGTTTCCTGCAAACGTGTAATCGATTTGTAGTATTGAACAATAAATTCCCGTTCAAGATCAATAGAACGCGTATGGTTTATTGGCTTTTTATCCGACTGTTTTTCTGAAGTCAGGCACTTAAAAATTTCCGATAAAATCGACTGTAAATATTCTCCGATTTGCTTCCAATCCGATACGGGTGAAAAAATGAGTTTCAGAAACGGATGCGTGTCGAGTTCAGAAACCGTGAGAACAACCCGATTATATTTTTGGATGTAGGCTTTCAGTGTGTCAGTTTTGGTTTTGGCAGCCATTGTTACCAGCGGATGATTCAATATGGATAGCACGAACCTGAAATAAAATGCAGTTTCGCCATCCGTTTCCCGTACGTTGTGTTGCAGCGAAGCGATACTTTCCACTAAACTTGCCACCGATGAGTGCTGGAGCGAATACCCCATTGTAACGTTTATTTTTTCTATTTCTTGCGGAATAGAATATAAAACAGGCAGCAGCAGGTTTTCGTCGGGAAGAACTATAGCCGTATTCAATCCGGCATTGGGTTCTGAGATGTTTTTATCGTTAAGCAGTTGCGTGAGCAGTTGGTTTGTTATCTTTGCCTGTCCTACGCCTGAAGGAATTCCGATAAGTTCGATAAGTGGCTTTTCGGTTTCGGGCGTATCGGATTCGAGTTCTAATTTCGAAGGAAAGCGAAGCAGATTTTCCTGTACCCACAACGATGCCCGATTCTTTTTATCGCGAACCAGCGGTGAATCATAATCCCAGTAAAAATCGGCCACGCCCTTGTTCTTTAAGTACTTCATCAACTCGATTTCGGCTGGTGTAAGCGCGTTCAATCCCACGAATACGATATCGGAAAAAGACAGTTCAATATCTTCTTTTTGTTTTGCCCGCTTTGCCACTTCACGGAATAACATTCCTTCGTAAGCGTATCCTTTTTGGTGTAGCGCTTCGCGAAAAGCGGTGTATAATTCAAATAAAATCTGCCATGTTTCCAGAAACTCGTGCTTGGTTTCGTTACCTTCGTAAGGCATGAAATTTGTCCAAAACTGACGGATAGCTTTTATTTGTTCGGGCGTGAGATACGACATATCGTCGTCCATCGATTTCAGGTTGTGAATATTCCGGAACAACTGTTTGGCATTTATTAAATGCTTATCCACATCGTTGAAATCGTTGAGCAGCATCTCGCCCCAATACAAAAAATCATCAAACAGCTCGTCCGATTTGCCGATATCGATATACTGCTCGTAAAGCATAACCAGCATTTCTATTTTATCGGCTGTCTGATAATCGGAAAGCGATTCGAACAGTTCCTGAATGGTAATTATTTTGGGTGAAAAAACCGGTTTGCCGGCAATTTCCGCCAGGTATTTCTGGAAGAAAACACCCGCACGTTTATTCGGGAAAACGAATGTGTGTTTGTATAAATTGTTTCCGTATTCGGAGTAAAATGTTTGGGCGATGCGGTGGAGAAATGGGGTCATAACGGGTTGCGAGTTGCGAAATAACGTGTTTACAAAGGTAAAAATAACATTTCGATTAACAAATTAACAACTGAAATTTGTTTTTTTAATAAAAAGTATATACTTTTGGGATATACTAATCAACATAAAAATGAAAACTCTCTCATTAAAACTCGACGATTCTGTATTTAACGAAACCGAATCCGTACTGGAAGAAGTTAAGCTGTCAAGAAATCGTTATATCAACGAAGCATTGACGTACTATAACCAGTTGCAGAAGAAGAAAATCATTGCACAAATGCTCAAAACTGAGTCGGAATTGGTTCAGGAAGAATCAATGAAAGTGCTTGCCGAATTTGAAAACTTGGAAGAATATGACGATTAAGCAATTTGAAATTTGGGTTGCAAATCTCGACCCCCAATTTGGTGCCGAAGCAGGGAAAATCAGGCCTGTTCTTGTGGTTCAAACCAATCTGTTGAATAATATTCATCCATCTACACTTGTATGTCCGATAACCACCAACGTTAAAACCGAAGCTAAGATACTTCGTGTTTATTTATCGAAAGGTACGGCAAATGTAAAAGAAAATTGCGACATAATGATTGACCAATTGCGAGCAATTGACAACAGGCGCTTGATGAAAAAAACGGGTGATTTACCCAAAGAAATTGCCCGGATTGTAATGAAAAACATTCGTATCTTATTGGATGACATAGATTAACCCATTTCAATCATTCAATCGGTTTTCTACATCCATTTTTTGGTGTAAGACCCTGATTATTTCGACAATATCTTCTCTGTTTTTCCGGTAAAAAATAATGTGCGATTTCACCTTAACAGCACGATAACCTTTTCGTACATAATCCATCGGTCTGCCGCTATAAAAATTATTGGCAATAAACTCAATTTCATCCATTATCAGGTTGTAATACCTGTCGGCTTGCTCTTGCGACCAATTTTCAAACGTGTACAACCAAATACTGTTGATGTCTTCGGCTGCCTTTTCGCTGATTTTGTATTTCATTGGTTCAGGTGCTTTTTATGCAGTTTTTTCAGGTTTTCGGTGCGGTCGAAATTTTTTATCATACCACTTTCTTCGCCTATTTTCAATTCGTTTGCCAAGATTTTGGATTTATTTTCTTCGCTTTCCAATAATCGCAATGCCGAACGAACCACTTCGCTGACAGACGCATATTTTCCCGAATAAACTTTTTCTTTGACGAAATTTTCAAAATAATCGCCCAACAATATCGAAGTATTTTTTCCCATATTCAAAACATTTATCGCTCAAAAGTACCAATAGTTGGTATATCTTCCAAGGCTTTTCAAGCTTTTTTGTGATGCAACAACGAAATTCCCAATCCCACCAACAACAGCGCACCACCAACCACAAAAGCATACAATCCGGCTTTATCGGCATAATTATCTTTCATAAATGCTACAATTTGCGGGCCGATAATCCCGCCCACGCTCCACGCGGTAAGCAGTGCCCCGTAAAGCGATGACATCAATTTACTGCCGTACATATCTTTTGTTAGCGATGGCAATACACCGAATCCACCACCATAGCACAACAAGACAACACACACCAAAACCGAAAAAACAACCGGCTGGCTAACAAAAATCAGCAGCACAAAAATCAGCGCTTGCAACGCCAACAAAATCCGGAAAGTAGGCATTCTGCCTATTTTATCGGAAACGCTGCCCCAAACAAATCTCCCTAATCCGTTGAAAATGGAACTAACCGCTATTAGCGTAGCTCCCGATGCAGCCAGCGATGCTATCATCTCGGGATTGGAGAAGTCTGTTCCGTTAGGCATTCGCACTTTCAACATATCTTGCAACAAGGGCGACTGAAACGAAATAAAAATCATTCCCGCAACGATATTTATCATAAATATCAGCCAAACGGTTATAAAAGGCTTCGCTTTAATGTATTTGACGATCGATGTTTTCTCTTGTTTCACATCTTGCAACCTATCGTTTTTTGGAAGTTGTAAAAACGATGCCAGCATCGGAATTAACACGATCATTATTGCACCCATATAATAAAATGCGGCACTTAAATTCCCGTCCGATATCTTTAAAAATATTGGTGCCAGAAACTTAGACATGACCAATGCTCCGAATCCGAATCCCATTACCACCATTCCGGTTGCCAATCCCTGTTTTTGCGTGAACCACGCCGACACGGTTGCCACGGGAGTGACATAAGCCAGTCCTAATCCAATTCCGCCGATAATTCCAAAACCTAAATAAAGTAAAATAAGTGATTGGTTTGCTAACGCAAATCCCGAAATAAGATAACCCAACGCATAAAGCGCTCCGCCAATCATCGCCAGTTTTCGCGGCCCGTAAACCTGCATTTTATTCCCTGCCCAGGCAGCGGTAACGCCCAGCATAAATATAGATAAACTAAATGCCCACGCAGCTTGGGCGTTATTCCAACCGGTAAATTCGGTGATAGGAGTTTGGAAGAAGCTCCACGCGTAAACTGTTCCCAGCAATAGGTGTGTGACAGTTCCTGTAACGGCAATTAGCCACTTTTTACTCATGATAAAGTTCATTTTCTAAAAGACAAAGATAATAAATAATGAAAAAACAAGATACTTCAATCAAAAAAGCCGCAAGGCTATATTCCTTACGGCTCTTCCGCGGTTTTCAAATAGTATTTAACGATGTATCTTTACAATACGCCTTGAGCCATCATTGCATCGGCAACTTTCATAAAGCCGGCAATGTTTGCACCCTTCACGTAATTGATGTATTTAGCTTCTTTTCCGTGTGCAACACATTGGTCGTGGATGTCGCTCATGATTTGATGCAACCATTTATCTACTTCCTCGTTTGTCCACGAAATATGCATAGCATTTTGAGTCATTTCCAGTCCTGAGCATGCTACACCACCTGCGTTAACAGCTTTACCGGGACCAAATATGATTTTATTTTCCACAAAAAAGTCAACAGCTTCTGCCGTACAACCCATGTTGGAAACTTCGGCTACCAGCGTAACGCCGTTTTCTTTCAATTTTTTTGCATCTTCCAAGTTCAATTCGTTCTGGATGGCACAAGGCAATGCAATATCTACTTTGCATTCCCACGGTTTTTTACCCGCGAAGAATTTAGCGTTTGGATATTTTTCGGCATACGGTGCTACCACATCGTTGCCCGAGTTGCGCAACTCTACCATATAATTGAATTTCTCGGGTGTGTTTACGCCGTCCGGATCGTAAATATATCCGTCAGGTCCCGAAATAGCAACCACTTTTGCTCCCAGTTCCGAAGCTTTCATGGTGGCTCCCCAGGCTACGTTTCCAAAGCCCGAAACGGCAACGGTTTTGCCTTTTAGGTCGATACCGTGTGTGTCGCACATTTGATTTACGAAATATAAAGCTCCAAATCCGGTGGCTTCGGGACGAAGGCGTGAACCGCCGAAAGAACGTCCTTTTCCGGTAAATGTTCCGGTATGTTCGCGAGCTAACTTTTTGTACATTCCATACATGTATCCCACTTCGCGTCCACCTACGCCAATATCACCGGCAGGAACATCTGTATCGGGACCCAAATCACGCCAAAGTTCGGTAACAAATGCCTGACAGAAACGCATGATTTCACCTTCGGAACGTCCTTTAGGAGCGAAATCCGAACCGCCTTTACCGCCACCCATAGGAAGAGTGGTTAGCGCGTTTTTGAATGTTTGTTCAAATCCTAAAAATTTCAGTGTAGATAGGCTTACGGAAGGATGGAAGCGAATACCACCTTTGTACGGACCAATTGCTCCATTAAACTGAACGCGATAACCGATGTTAACATGGACTTTTCCGTTGTCGTCCACCCAAGGTACTCTAAAGGTGAAAACCCGATCAGGTTCAACGATCCTTTCTACAATTCCGGCTTTTTCAAACTCGGGATGTTGGTTATAAACTTCTTCAATAGAAGTTAAAACTTCTTTTACTGCTTGAAGATATTCGGCTTCGCCGGGATGCTTAGCCTCAAGGTGTGTCATTATGTCATTTACTTTCATAATATAAAGAGTGTTTTATAGTAATTCGCTTGACAAAGGTAAGTATTAAATTGAAACTTTGTTGTCTTTTTCAGGAAAAAATATGGAAAATATGTGAAAAACGATTTTCTTTTTAAGTGTATATTTCACTTTACTAATAATCAGTCGTATAATAAAGAATGAAATAGCAATCAAAAAGAATTATATTTTTGTATTTTTTTGAGCGGAAACTAACAGATTGTTAACTTTGCTTACAATTTAATACTGCAAAGGAATGGTTGTTAAAGTAGATTTTATTGCCGGATTAAAAGTTAAATTCGTATTTTTGTAAGCGAAAAAATATCGAAAAAATAGGAATGGGAAAAAATAAATTATCCAAGTTTGCCGATATGACAACTTATCCAAATGTTTTTCAATACACTTTCGGTGCGTTGCAAAAAGAAAGTTTTCCGTTAAAAGGGAAATGGAGATCCGATTATTTTAAAAACGACAACCCGATCGTGCTCGAACTCGGCTGTGGAAAAGGAGAATATACGGTTGGCCTGGCACAATTATTCCCCGAAAAGAATTTTATCGGGGTCGATATTAAAGGTGCACGGATGTGGTCGGGAGCAAAACAAGCACTTGATGAGAATCTGAGAAATGCTGCTTTCTTGCGTACCCATATCGAACTTATCCATCATTTTTTTACCGAAAACGAAGTATCCGAAATCTGGATTACTTTTCCTGATCCGCAGATGAAAAAAGTCAACAAGCGGCTTACATCCACCCGTTTTATGAAAATGTACACCCAAATTCTCGATGATAGCGCTGTAATTCACCTCAAAACAGACAGTAATTTTCTCTACACCTATACTAAAGCCATGGTTGAAGAAAATAACCTGACGGTTTTAACAGATACTGATGACTTGTATCAATCGGGAATTGACGATAAAATATTAAATATTCAGACTTTTTATGAACAACAATGGCGTTCTCGCGGTTTGAACATAAAATATATCCAATTCATTTGTCCAAAGAATCATAACTGGTCGGAACCCAATATCGAAATCGAAAAAGATGAGTATAGAAGCTTCGGAAGAAATGCAGCCCCCTCCGGCTCCCCCAAAAGGGGAGAGAATTAATGGGCAGCAACAAATGAAAATATTAAAAAATAAAATTAATCATAAACTTACTACCCCAATCCTCCCCCTCTGGGGGAGTTAGTGGGGGCTTTTGAAAAATGGCAATTTACCCTCAACTAATTATCGACGCACTCAAAAACGTGCGTTACCCCGGAACGGGACAAGATATAGTTTCTGCCGGAATGGTGGAAGACGACATCCGTATCGACGGAATGAAAGTGAGCTTTTCGCTCATCACCGAACGGCAAAACGATCCGTTTATAAAATCGCTGGTGAAAATGGCGGAACAAGCAGTTTTAACCTACGCCGACCCGAATATCCAGATCAAAGGAAATATTTCGGTGAAATCGAAACAAGCGCCTCGTCCGGCGTTGCCCGATTTGTTGCCCGGAGTAAAAAATATTGTTGCCGTGGCATCGGGAAAAGGTGGTGTAGGTAAAAGCACCGTATGCACCAATCTTGCCATTGCGTTGGCTCAGAAAGGCTAT
Organism: Bacteroidia bacterium; assembly: GCA_030538215.1. Classification (GTDB taxonomy): domain Bacteria; phylum Bacteroidota; class Bacteroidia; order Bacteroidales; family Dysgonomonadaceae; genus Petrimonas. The sequence goes on along the minus strand of JAUNUM010000016.1, from coordinate 19,396 downwards.
AAGGTGGGACTACTGGATGCCGATATTTTTGGACCATCCGTTCCCAAAATGCTTGGAGTTGAAGATACACCCATATATACTGAAAAGGTAGAAGGGCGTGATTTAATTATTCCCGTTGAAAATTACGGAGTTAAAATGCTTTCTATCGGATTTTTTGTAAAAAAAGAAGATGCTGTGGTTTGGCGTGGAGCGATGGCCAGCAACGCGTTGAAACAACTTATCAGTGATGCTGATTGGGGAGAACTCGATTATTTCCTTATCGATTTTCCGCCGGGAACGAGCGATATTCATCTCACATTGGTACAAACGCTTCCCATTACCGGAGCCGTTATTGTAAGCACGCCGCAGGAAGTGGCGCTTGCCGATGCCCGCAAAGGAATCAGTATGTTTACGGGCGATAAAGTGAACGTGCCCATTCTCGGATTGGTGGAAAATATGGCGTGGTTTACACCTGCCGAACTACCCGAGAATAAATATTATATCTTCGGAAAAGACGGCTGCAAAAAGTTGGCAAAGCAAAGCGGTTATGCACTTCTTGGGCAAATTCCTATTGTACAAACCATTCGCGAAGGTGGTGATGATGGCCAGCCTGTAGCGCTCAACCTGGATAGTATTACCGGAATGGCGTTCGCCCAACTTGCCGATAATGTAGTTGCAGCAGTGGATAAACGCAATTGGGAATTGCCGAAAACGGGAATTGTGGAGATAACAACGAAATAAACATCTTTGTCAAAGTTTTAAACTTTGATAAAGATTAGATAAATTCTAAGAATTATTGTTCAAGTAAATTTCCGAATGAAGTATCAGGCAACCATATTAAATGTCTTCTTGGCGTTATCTATTGCTGCAATAATTACTACAACAATACTGAAATACAAAGAACTATCAGATGGAGAAGGATGGGGCATTGTCGCAATGGTTGGTTTTCTCTCTATTGCCTTTGTTGGAGTTGTTATAGATTTGATAATTCAAATTTTAACACAGCGAATAACTACACCAAAAAAACGAAGTATAGTAAGAAATCTCCTGGGTTTTATTATTCTCTCCGTTTTTTTATTTTGTTGTGGGCAAGATATTTTTGAAGCATTCTATGGAAGATAAAAATAGAGCAATACCTTTATGAAACTCAAACACATTATTTCTATTCTTTTCCTAATTCTTTTCGCCTTTGCTTTCTTCACCAACCCCGATGAGCAGACGCACAAAGAAGCAATAAGAGCAAAATCTGCCACCATCATGGAAGAAATTATTGCCGAGCGTAACGATGCTGTCAGCGCCACAGCCTGGAAACTGGCAGGTGAGCAATTGTTGGCAGGTTTTATAAATAGCAACGTAACGGTGGATAACTATTATCTGTTTTCGATTCCGAAAATATATTGGGACGGAAAATCGTATCCGATTGGCACAGGTGCATTCGGAAAAGTGTATATTACCAAGCACCTGAATAGGGATGTTGTTCAACCCATTCTCGAAGATATGGAAGATAAAGTAAAGGATTCTTTGCCGGATATTTTAAAACAGTTGTTCTAATTAAAAACTCCAAACTCCATCAATCTCATTTGATTAAAAAATGTTGATTTGTATAAATTCAATAGTCATAAAATCTGCACATTAAATAATGAAACATCCACTTCATCAATTCTATTTTTGCCCAAAATGTGGCTCTGAAAATTTTTTCGAAAACAACGATAAGTCGAAAAAATGTTCAGATTGCAGATTCACTTATTATTTTAATTCATCGGCAGCGGTGGTGGCGGTTATTGAAAACGAAAAAGGCGAAATATTGGTCGCCCGACGTGCCAAAGATCCCGCAAAAGGAACATTCGATTTACCCGGCGGTTTTATCGATATGAACGAAACTGCCGAAGAAGCCGTTGCACGCGAAGTTCACGAAGAAACAGGGCTGTTAATAACTTCCCCGAAGTACCTTTTCTCCATTCCGAATATTTACGTATATTCGGGCTTTGAAGTACATACAATGGATTTGTTTTTCCAGTGTAACGTAAGTGATTTCAGTGAATTAAATGCTCAGGACGATGTTTCGGAATTGTTGTTTATCGCTAAAGACAAACTTAATCCGGCTGATTTCGGACTGATATCAGTTCGTAAAGGAATTGAAAAAATGTTATAAAAGATTATTAGATATTAGACTGTTAGAATGTAGAGACGCAATGCTTTGCGTCTAAGAAATAAGAAATTAGAATAAATATATATGAAAAAAATCTTTTTGCTTAGTTTGATAATTGTAACGCACGTTGCATTGGCCCAGCGAACGACGTACCACCATCAACCCGAAAAGCTTTTCAACCAGGGGAAAGAAATGTTCCTGGAAGGAAACTATACGGGCGCACAGGATTTGCTATCGCAATATGTTACAGAAAGTAACGACCGTATTCTGACGGAAGAAGCGAAGTACATGATGGCTGTTTCGTCTTTTCACAAGGGAGTGAAAAATAGTGGCGACAAGATGAAGGAGTTTCTGGATGAGCATCCCGAAAGCATCCATCATCACCAGGTGAAGTTTCTGATCGGTTCGTCTCATTTCGATGAGAAAGACTGGAAGCTTGCTAAATTCTGGTTCGATCAGGCCGATCTGGATTACCTGAAATCATCGGAACAGGAAGATTTCAGTTTCCGAAACGCGTACGCCAATTTACAACTCGGCAATAAAGATGAAGCCTACCGGCTTTTCGGATTGCTTTCGCAAAACAGCCGGAAATACCGCGATGCCGGAAATTTTTACACCGGATATATCAATTACACCAACGGCAATTACGATGCCGCCTTACGTCGGTTCGAAGGTTTACGCAATCATCCTGAGTTCGGAGAACAAGTCGCTTTTTATTCCGCTCAATCCACCTTCTTTAACAACAAACTGGAAGATGCCATCCGGCTTTCGGAAGCGTTTCTCAATACTTATCCGCGCAGCGAACACACCACCGAAATGTATCGGGTGCTGGGTAACAGTAATTATCGGTTAGGCAGGGCTACGAGCGCCATTCCGTATTACGAAAATTATTTTGCCAAAACCACCAATCCGCTTCGCGGCGATGCCTATTTTATGGGACTTTCTTACGTGGAAGCACGAAAATTCAGCGAAGCCGTGCAAATGTTCCAAAAAGCGGTGGGCGAACGCGATGCTCTTACGCAAAATGCTCAGCTGCAAATCGGACAAACCTATTTGAAGCTCAATCAGAAACAACAAGCTCAAATGGCTTTTGAAGCCGCATCGCGTGATAATTTCGATCCGAAAGTACGTGAAACCGCCATGTTCAACTACGCTCTGTTGGCACACGAAACCAACTTTTCGGTTTTCAGTGAATCCATCACGTTGTTCGAGAATTTCCTGAAAGAATTTCCCAATTCAGAATATACCGATCAGGTAAACGATATTCTGGCCGAAACATTCCTGACTACCAAAGATTACAATGCCGCTCTTGCAGCCATTAACCGCATATCTCGTCCCGGACGCCGCATTCTGGAAGCCAAGCAAATGGTGATTTTTCAACTGGGCGCTCAGGAGTTTATCAACGGAAATATGAACGAAGCTATCAAGCATTTTACTAACAGCATTGCCGTGGGAGATTACGACGCGAAAGCCAAAAACAACGCATATTACTGGCGTGGCGAAGCCAATTATCGAATTGCTAATTATGCGAGTGCTGCTTCCGATTTCCAGACTTTCACGCAAAGCGCATCGCAGGCAGATGAAAACTATGCCATGGGTTGGTACAACCTGGGTTACACCCGATTCAAGCAAAATCAGTATTCATCGGCGGTAACTGCTTTTCAGCGGTATGTTTCCACAGAAACCAACAAGAACAGAGCCGAATATGCCGATGCTCACAACCGAATTGGCGACAGCTACTATTACAACCGTAATTTTGCCGAAGCCGAACGTTTTTACAATTCGGCAGCGACCATAAATCCTTCGGCAGCCGATTACGCGGCTTATCAAAAAGCTTTCGTGATGGGTTTACAACGCAATTATCAGGGAAAAGTGGCTGCATTGGACGATCTGATGCGCCGATATCCCAACTCGCAATATTTCGATGATGCGCTTTACGAAAAAAGCCGTGCTTTGGTGATGATGAATCGCGATAGCGAAGCCATAACCGTTTTGCAGCAACTTATTTCCAGTTATCCCAACAGCGGTCTGTCGAGTCAGGCCGGTGTTCAACTGGGGCAATTGTATTACAACACCGGAAATTATCAGCAAAGCATATCGACTTACAAAAACGTCATTTCGAAATTTCCCGGCTCAGACGATGCCAAGACGGCGCTCGTATCGCTCGAAACCGTTTATAGCGAACTCAACGATATTCAGTCCTACGTAAATTATGCGAATTCGTTGCCCGGCGGAATGCGGATTACTGTGTCGCGACAGGATTCACTCACTTATCTGGCTGCCGAAAGCGTGTATATGCGCGGTTCGAAAGCGGAAGCCGAAACGGCAATGCAGCGTTACCTGCAAAGCTATCCCAACGGCGCATACAACACCGATGCCAACTATTACCTGGGCGTTTTGGCCGATGGAAAAGGAAACAAGCAGCAGGCAGCCACTTATTTTAGAAAAGTGGTGGATGCCAACAGCGCAAAATACTTAGACGATGCGCTTATTTACGTTTCTGCTATCGAGTACAACAACGGAAATCTCAATCAGGCGCTGGCCGATTATTCCCGATTGGCAAATTCGGCCCGAAACCTGAGCAATCAGCAAATCGGACAAATGGGTGTTGTCCGTACGCAATACCGACTGAACAGTTTCCACGAAGCATCACGTGCAGCTACTACTTTGCTGGCAAATACCAACCTTTCGCCCGAAGTAATCGCCGAAGCCCGCTACTTGCGGGGTAAATCGCTGCAGCAGGTAAATGAAGTGGATAAGGCGATGGAAGATTTTCAGTCGCTGGCACAAGATACGCGAAGCGTTTACGGTGCGGAAGCACAATTTATTCTTGCCGATGCATATTATCGGTGGAAATCGTACGACAGAGCGGAATCGCAGGTGAAATCGTTTATGCAGAAAGGAACACCGCATCAGTACTGGATGGCGCGTGCGCTGATTGTTTTATCGGATACGTACAAAGCCAAAGGCGATAATTTTCAGGCAAAACAATATCTCGAAAGCCTGAAAAATAACTACAAAGGCACCGAAACCGATATTCAGCAAATGATAAACGAAAGGCTTAATTAATTGATAATTCATAATTCATAATGAAGTAAAACATAACTTTTCCGTTTTTTGGGGATAAGATAAAATCTGACCTGCACAACTGTCCCCTTTGACAAAGGGGACGAGCGAAGCGGAGGGGTTATAAAAAACCAAACATATCAAAAAAGCAAATTATAACAAATGAAAAAACATATAATTATAGCTGCCTTATTAGCCTCCACAGGAGTTTTTGCCCAAACTCAAGATTCTTTGTTACGCCGTCAGATGGAACTGGAACGCGAGTTCAATCCCACGCTTCAGGATGCCAACAAGATAAATTCGTTGCCGTCTGTTCCGCAACCGACGATTAAAAAAGCCAATACCGATTATTCGTCGTGGGCAGGCAGAATCACACCGCCGCTGGAAATTGCTATTCCGCAACCCACCGATATAATGACGAACATCCCGTTCAGCCTGAAGAAAGGATATATTTCGATCGGTGCCGGAAATTATGCAAATATCGATGGTGCTCTGGGTTACCGGCTTATTGAAAACGAAAAGAGCAATCTCACGTTCAACTTCCTGCATAATTCGTCAAATGGTAATGTAAATTATGTCCAAGTCACCGATCCTGCAAGCAACAAAGCATTTTTTATGGACAATCTGGGGCAACTGCGTTACGGACATCTTCTCGATGCTTTCAAGCTTAATCTCAAAGCAGCGTACTCACATTCTGCATTCAACTATTACGGAAACACATTCGGAAACAACCGATCTTTCAATAATGAAAATCAAACGTTGGGCGTTTTCAATCTGGGATTGGGTGTTGAGTCCAATAAATCGGATTTCATCAATTACCGCGGATATCTCGATTTTAAGAACTTCTCCACCAAATTTGGCTCAACGTTGACAAACACCGGCTTAAAAGGAAATCATATCGATGCAATGATCGGCTTGAACAAACCTTTTCAAGATGGGAGCAGTAGAGTAGGGATTGACGGTAGATTTTTAGGCGTTTTCTATAGTGGTGAAACAAAAAATTTTATGTTAACAAGCGCCAATCCATACATCGCTTTCGAAGGACTCAACTGGAACGCCCGATTGGGAGCCAATTTACTGTTCCAGGTGTTGGGTGGAACTAAATTTCGTGTTGCTCCAAATGTAGAACTGGGTTTGAAAATTACCGAACACTCTTCACTTTACGCCAACATTAAAGGCGGAATCGATGATAATACCTACTTGGATATGATGAACGAATCGCGCTACATTGCTCCGATGACAAATATTAAGTCGTCATTTTCCATTGTAGATATCGAAGCCGGAGCAAAGATTGGAGAAGCCAGCGGTTTCCGATTCGATATTTTCGGTGGATTCAAACAGACAGATGACGAGCATTTTTTGGTAATGAATAATTATTATGTTGATGATATGCCGGGAAGTGGCATTTGGGCAGGATGGGTAACATCAGAAAATCTCGCTCCTATTTATGGAAATCTTACTCACTCTCACATCGGCGGAATGGTACAAACCAATATCTGGTCGCCATTGGATATTTCTTTGCGACTGAAAAAGAATTTCTACACGGTAAGTGATTTGACTATATATGCAGCACAAATTAGTGAAGCAAAAGCTTATAATAAACCCGATTTTGAAACTGATATTCGTGCTACGTTTGAAGCGATGAATAATCTGAAATTCACATTGAATTATTATTTTGCCGGCGAACGTTGGTCGTATTTTAATGGGATAAACGTGAAAATGGATAATATTAATAATCTCAATCTTGGAGCGATTTATGATATCAACGACTCATTTGCGATCAATCTGAAAGCTAATAATCTATTATTTCAGAAGTACGATATTTGGTACGGACATCCGGCACAAGGTTTCAACGCCATGGGGGGATTTACGTTTATGTTCTAAACCCCTAAATCTGCCAAAAGTCGAACACCGTCCCCTGAAGGGGATTGAAAAAACGCTTAAAGTTTTCACTTTAAGCGTTTTTTATGAAAATATTCTTCCTTATATTGTTCTCTTATAGAATAAAATCATTTTATTTCAAATTCTCAAATCCAAATCCGTTTTGTTGGGGAAGGAGTGCGTTTTTGGCAATATGTGTCCAGCGGATATAATGCCAAGGCAATTTGCCCGACAGTTTGTTGCCACGTGCCTCAATGACCGGATACCAGCGTTCATCACTATATTGTAACAAATAAGGATTTCCCGGAAATTCGGGAAGACTTCCAATAAGGTTGTTGTTAGAGAAGTTAGCGAAAGTAAGGCGGCAACGTTCGTGTGCGATTTCTACAGGAATTTGTCCCGACAGTTTATTGTTGTTGAGGTACAACAATCCCAATTGAAGATTTTGTGCAAGAGAAGCGGGAATAGTTCCTGATAGTTTGTTGTTCTGCACATCAAGACTTCTCAGATTTTTTAGTTTACCGATATTTCGGGGTAATTGTCCTTCAATTTGGTTGTCGGCAATATAAACTTCACGTAGCGTTTCAGCATTACAAATTTCTTCGGGAATGGAAGCTGTGAATTGATTACCGGAAGCGAGCAGTGTTTCAATACTTTTCATCTGTCCGAAAGCAGCAGGAATACCTTCGGTAAAACAACAATCGGAAATATCAAGGTAATTTAGTTTATCCATTTGAGCCATTTCGACAGGCAGCTGTCCCGAAAAACCTTGTTTCCCTAAATCGAGATAACGTAAATTTTTAAGTTTGCCGATCTCTTTGGGCAAATTTCCCGAAAGCTTATATTTATTGGGTTTCTGATAATCGAAATACGATGGATCTTTCGGATCAGGAAAGTTGATGTGGTTATAATTATCCAACATCTCGTAGTTGCTTGTCCATAAATCAAGTGTGTCGAGTTTTGTCAGATTTCCGATAGCCGGTGAGAGTTCACCCGTGATGATGGTGTATTGCATTTTCCACACTTCCAGCTGTGTAAGTTTATAGAACGATTCTGGGATTTTGCCTGACAAATACCAGTTTGCTGAGAGATTTATCCATTTCAGTTCGGTAAGGTTGCCGATTTCTTCGGGTAGGTTACCACGTAGGTTCATGTTGCCCAGATTTAGTTTCACAACGCGTCGTTTACCATTTACAACAGCAGTTTTAACACCTTCCCATTGGTCAACGGGACTATGTAACCAATGCGTTTTTCCTACCCAGTTTTTGCCGTTGGTAGCATTAAAAATAGCTATCAGTGCTAAACTGTCTTCCTGAATTACGGCAGGCTCTACGGCTCTTGTGTTTCCTGCATTGCTTAAATCGTTTTCGCTTTGTGTTAGTTCGTTGAAATTGCTTGAGCAGGCTGCGAAGATTCCTGAGAGCATGACAGCAGCCATTAAAAATAAACTTTGTTTTTTTGTTAATTGTTTCATATTGTTTTAAAAATTAATGTGATATCCTTTCTGTTGAGGATTGATGAGTTTGCTTAAATCTTTCCATCTGGGGTGTTGTTTAAATGCCGCAGGTAGATCGCCGCTCAACTGATTGTTGTAGAGGTATATACACCACAGGTTCAGGCATTGAGCCAATTCGGCAGGAACGCTTCCCGTGAGGTTGTTTTCCTGTAACTCCAGAATGTGCAGGTTTTTCAATTCGCCAAAACGAGGCGATAATGTACCTTCGATTTTGTTTTCGGATAAGGTAAGCGCTTTAAGCTCTTTAAGGGTGAAAATCCATGAAGGAATTTCGGCTAATTTATTTTTACTTGCGGAGAGTGTTTTGAGCTTAACGAGTTTTTCCATACCGATAGGAAGCGTCTCAATGATATTACCCGATATGAATAGATATTCCAGTTTTTCCATATTGCCTATACTTTGCGGTAACTCTTTAAAGCGGTTTTCCGACAAGTACAGGTGCGTTATCTGTGTCATTTCACCCAAATTATCGGGAAGTTTGGTGAATTTGTTGTTTGCTAGAGAAAGCTCTTTTAGTTGTTTCATCGGTGCAATAAAGAGCGCATCTTGTTCATCAAAATTATTTTCCGATAGCTGTAATTCGGTTAGCTTTGTGAGCTTGGCGAGTGATGTGGGAACTTTACCCGTGAGGTTGTTTTTTCCGATAATCAGTGATTGTAATTCGGTGAGATTGCCAATTTCTTTGGGCAATATTCCCGTTAGGTTAGAGGAGTTGAGATTAATTCCCACTACTCTCACAACGCCATTAATAACGGCTGTACTTACTCCGTTCCAGTAACGATATTCGGTGATAGGTTGCTTGAACTGAAATTGAATATCCCGATTGTCAGCCGTACTCTTGTTCCAGTTATTGCCGTTCGTAGATTTGTAAAGCGCTACAAGTGCGAGACTATCGCTAGTACGTGCCGTTGCTGAAAGAGAAGCTATTTTCTCCTTTTGGCAAGCAGGTATGAGCAGCAAAATAAATACGAGTATTCTGTATAAATCGTATTTCATTTTTTTACAGTTTTATCGGTAGTTTTTTTGTTGAAAACAAATTCCTGAACGACACGAAACTTACCGTTATATCCGTATTCTTTTTTGTGTGTAGCGGGTAATGTAGCACTTTTACTGTCGTACACACGGATAAATTTGGTGACAATATCGTCCGATACGCTTACGAGCAATTCTTTCGTAACAGGATGAACAGCTAAGCGCATTCTGTATTGGTCAAACTTAGGCTTATTTGTTTTTAAATCGGCAAACAGTTCAGTTTTATCGGTTTCGTAATTCCATTTGTAAATCTTTTTGTGGTTATCTTCTGTTCCTTGATAGAAAATAATTGGTTCATTAGATGAAACTGCTGCTACACCGCTGAAACTCTTAGTTAGTTCTTTTTCTTTAATCACTTTACCGGATGTTGAAATTGTAAAGAATTTCCATATTTCGTCAAGAATTCCTTTAGAAAAAATAAGAAGATTGTTGTCTTTGTCTTTCAGTATAAGTTGAGCAGGAATATCTTGGGTTATGGGAATATATTGGATGGCGTCGGTCTTAGTGTCAATAGTTACGAAATTTGTCTCCATTATGTAACTATTGTATATTAGTCCGCATAACTTATCATTAATTTCAAAAAGAGGTGCATTTGGTGAATAAGCAAAGCCATCTTTAAATCCGGTTATTTCTTTTGTTTTCTTTCCTAACTCCAGATCCACCACAAATGCTTTTTCTGCATAAAACAGATATACTTTTTTAGAGGAAACTACATGCATTCCCAGAGGAGTGTCGGGAATACCTTGTATAACCAATGCATCAAGAACAATATCTTTTTCTATTTTTAGCGTATTATTGTTTATGACGGTTATGCGAGGTACATTGTTGATATGGTCTGTAAGCGAAAAAACGAATAATTTATTCTCTCTCATAGTTAAATATCTGGCTGCATGTCCTAAGCTTTTATCAGGATTTGCTTTTTCGAACATGTTTTCCGATAATCCATCTTGCGTTAAGATGAGTAATTTTCCAATATCGAAGGTACTGCCTCCTGTATTTACTCCTGATTGTGATGTGAGCATATATATTGCCTTCTCCATCGGATTTACAGGTGCTGTAGGAGGAATCTCCGGTTCTTTTCCTTTATCGTTACAACTTGTGATTACTAATGCCGCGAGGGCAAACATTGTTAAAATTGATTTTTTCATTTTTAATTAATTTAATTTCTTTACTGAATTATATTGTTTTTGTTTATGAATAATACCTTTTGCTTTGGCATAGGCTTCGCTTCGATTGCGTAACGCGGGAAACCACGAGAGGGATATCTCGAACAGGGCGAACAACGCGATCGAATATACCAAATCGCCTAATACCGTGTTTTTAAAGAATGGGATTCCGGCTATGTAACAAGCCGTGAGCCCTTCCCACGTGTGCAGATACAACCCCGACGAGAGCCATACGCCAAAATTGGATACTACAAAAAAGAGAACAGACGCACACAATACCGAGAACAACAATTGCGGCACATACACTTTGCGCAGCGTGAAGGTTCCCATCAGCACGATGAGTGCGAAAGCGCCGTAAGTGAACAGTGAGCCGGAATAGAACCACACAAAACGGTCGAAATACGCAGCATACACCACGTTGTTCAATACCAAATCGCTTATCCATATAGCAGCTATGGGTATCAGATATGCCCACACTTTGCGGATATAATATGCCGCGCCAAAGAGTGCCATGCCCCCAATGGGAGCAAAATTGGGCGGATGCGGCAGCAAACGGCTAAACGCTGCTAACAATATCATCACTGTGATGACGGAAAATCGGAGGGAGAGTTTTTTATTCATACTATTTATTATTTAGAAGGAAACAGTATGCGGGTAGGAAACCAATACACCGTTTCGTTTTCTTTGGTGTAAGGAATCTTCTCTATCTGTTTTCCTGTTTTAGTATCTATCGCATAAATAGCCGTGTTCAGATAATGATTTCCCCAGCCTTCTTCTGTATATATGGCATACAGATTTCCCGTTTTGGGACACACGCTCAATGCCGAACCGTAAACGATGAGGTTTTTTGCAGGAGCCATGAAGAAAGGAGTGACCTTTTGCGATGCAATATCAAATTTCATAATATCTCGTCCCGTCATCGACCATCCACTTCCTAGCGCGGAGACAAAGTAGAGGGCGTTATCGTTTAATGATGCAGCCAGCGTTGCGGGGCGGTAAACCGATAAAGCGTCGTCATAGTAAACAGACATATTCTTGTCTAAAGTAATACGTGAAACGCTCAGCGAACGAGGGTCTATCTTCACAAATTCTGTTTTATTCGTAGCCCACAGGCTGCCGTCTTTGGATTGCACAAATCCCGAAACAGCTTCTCCCAATTCTTTTATAAATGAAAGATCAGCCGCTTTGTACACTTTTAACTTACCGTTATTTATCAGAAAAACATATTCTCCTACTTTGGTAATATCGCCGCAGTAGGCTGGATCGATATGACTAAGCGGTTTTCCTATCGATAGAGGCGATAAGTTTACTTCATACGCCCTCTGGTTGGTGGTAAGCACTCCTTTTTGAGCGTTGGCTACACAAAAGTTATATGCTTGACCGTTTACGCCAATGGGGTTATTTTTATCCTCGATGCGGGCAATTTCTTTAAAGGTGGCGGCATCGGCTTGTGACAATAGTACTTTCTGTTTCGATATGGTATATACTTTGCCATTATCGAAAACCGCGTTTACACCGGTAATTCCCAATGTTTTGTCCGGATTGGCGGTTTGAAACAGATTGAGCGTCCATTTGCCTTTGTTGTAATAATTGAAACCGGCGGGAGTTTTTCCGTATTGTCCTTCGTTCAAGACGTAGAACTGAGCTGCAGCCGACGGTAGGGGAGTCACTACTTGGGGCTGCTCTTTTTGGCAGGACACCATTCCCAGCATCAGAGCTAGGAGAATAATTAGCGAGTGTTTGAAAGTTTTTTTATTCATATGTAATTTTTTTATTTCTAGAATAAATCCCAAGTTATTATTATTTCACTGTATCAATACTTATGCCCAACATGTGTAAATCTTGTGCTCCGCTCACTTCGGTAGAAGTTTCGCCTAGCCATCCGTTTTCTTTGTTTACACCGTTATATACTTTCACAAAATCGATACCGGGCAAGTTGGCGGGCTTTCCATTTTTATCTATTGCCCAGTCAATATCGATGGCAGAGTTCTCGAATCCATTAGGATAATTATCCGCATATCCGTAGCGAAAGGCGTATAGCACATAGTTCATTTTCTCTTTGTTAATGCTCCCATTAAACTTATACTCGTTTACTCCGTTATCGGCAAGGCAGATGCCTTTATATGTGAGTTTATCCTCTTTTATCCATGCAGGATAATAGGTTTGCTGATGCCATATATTTCTTGTTTTGTAACCTTCTTGTCCTTTACTATTTGTCCAACGAATATATTTTTTTATCGTCACAAAGTCATCTTTTTTATAATCTACATCAACTTGTTCGGTGATTGGTCTGTAGTAAGTCATTTCATAATCACGATAGGTTTGTATATCGTTGCCCTTTTCTTTAGCAAAAGCGTACCATGGCTCTTTTTCTGCTGAAAAGTTTGCGCTTCCTTTTATTTCGTACCACTCATCATCGTCGGGTTTTCCATTTTTGTTTTTGTCATAGGCTACCATAATGATGCCCGGTTCGCTATTACCGTCGAAAGGGGCATTGGGACGTTTGTTGATATTGGTTTCGAATGCATTTCCCATTACACGAAAATCGCGCTTACCCGATACGTTTACAATGGTATGGTCGAATCCGAAAGTAACTGAACCACCCCAGCCGCCAAGTGATATTTCTTGAGAATTTGTGCCAATGATATATTTGCCTGCCTTGGTTATCATTATCTCATGTGTATCTCCATTTTCATATTTAGGCAGCTTGTTTACAAATTGTCCCGGAGCAGGCATGTAATCAAATACTTCGGCAATATAGGGAGATAAAGCACTTGCTTGTGTTTGTTGTACCGTAACAATCAAGGTGTCCGCCAAACTATTCGATGCAGCCCTTAACTGATAAACTCCGGAATGAATAGCAATAAAGAGAGGATTATTTGCTTTAATGTCTGAAATGCGATATAAAGGTGATACAGCTTTCAGCATTTCCCATTTAATGTTTTTCTTGTCAGATAATTTTTTGGATGTTTCCAGCGTAAGAATAGTATTAGGCGGTGTTTTAAATGTCAGAAATTTTCCGATTGTAATTGTAATCGATTGTTGCGTTATATTGTTAATGTTATGTGCGCGAAATAACAGGTGTGATGTGCCGGCTATTGACGATGCTTGAAATGTGTATTCGGGAGTGTCGGCTACTTTTTTTCCATTCAATATCCACTCTACGGCAGTAGTTTGGTTTTCGATGGATGGTTTCAGCGTAAGTTTATCGTTTACGAGCACAAGGTATTCCGTATCGAGACCTTTAAAGGTAGATACCAGTATCGGTTTATTGGGTTCTTTGCTACAACTTATTCCCATTATTAGTAATAGAGTGACAAGAAGAGTTTTTTGTTTCATTTTATTTATTATAATTCGGAAGAGCTTTACTTTAGTTGTTTACAACTATATTTAATTATAGATGGGTAGCAATGCAAAATGCCCGGGAATATTTCCGGCTTCTACTACCCATTTCTTTTTTCCATTTTTGTTGAAGCAATATAGTGCGCCGGGAGTAACATAGTTTCCGGCATCAGTAATGTAAATATCTTTTGTTTCAGGATGAACCATTATTCCGTAAGGCTTTTCTATTTTTTTGTCGGTGCCATCGGTAATAATGTTGCGATTAATAACTTTGCGTGTACGTGTATCTATAATACTATAGCTGGTTTCCCAATTGTAGGTTGTATAGTTAAATTTTGTTCCATATAGATAAAGTAAATCATCATCAATCCAGTAATTGGTAGCGGTAATGGAAATGGTATCCGTAACTTGGCTTTTTCCCCGATCAAGAAAATACAGTTGGGGAGCTAATTCTTTGTAATTACCACGTGAACTTACCCACAGATTACCACGATTGTCGGCTTTAATTCGCTCCAGATTGTAGGCGACATCAATTCGCTTTTCTTCTTTAAAAGTGGCGATATCGATAACAGAGACGGTGCGTTCGTAACCTGATGTACTTCCGGTTCCCATATATCCACCGGAATTGGCAACGTATATTTTTCCATCTACAATTTCCAACTCATCGGGTTGAAAGCCAACTTCACATCGAGCTTCTTCTTGCAAGGTTGCTGTATTTATTTTTGCAACAAATCCTACCTGTTTGTAATTGGGATCGATAATCACAGAACCGGCATACGAGGTTACGTAGGCATATCCCTGATGGAATTTGATAAATCGACAATTGGGTATTTCAATTTGTCCGATGCGCTTGGCTGTTTGAGCGTCCATCACTTCCACTTTGTTGGAAACGTTTATAATGGCGTAGAGCCTATCGCCATAAATACCGATGTCATTGCCCACATCGCCCATTTCCTTAGGAACCGTGGGGTTGCGTTCGGCATAAATATTTTTAGTGAAAACACCTGTTTCAAAATTGTAAAAGTCAAGTGTAGCTTTGTTGCTACCCATATTGCCTTCGTTGAGCAGATAAAAACCTTTGTAACCTTTTATTATCTCGGGATTGCTTATGGCAATATCTTCAGAAAGCACCATTTCTACATCGCCACGACAAGACGCAAAAAGAGTGAGTGAGACAATAAGAAAAAGTGCAATATTGTATTTTCTATTTTTCGTCTTTATCATATCTCTACTGTTAATGATAATTTGTAATTTCTTTTTGGCATTGGGTAATTCAGTACCACTTCGTAATCTTGACTAAACAGATTATTTATTTCCAAGCCGGCACGCAGATTTATTTTTCCAATAGAAAACTTTCTAATAATGGTTATATCGTTGGTGTACCACGGTTGTTCATATTCCATCGGAGTGTTGGCAGAACTGTGATAACGTTTGCCTACATATATGAAACTGTAATTCATTTGCCACAATTTATAAGTGAAACTTGCGATGACCGAGCTGCTGTGCCAAGGAATGTAGGCAACTTGTCCGCCATAGGTGGAGTTTTGCAGAATATCACTTTTGCGATTTGTTAAATCCTGCGCTTTCTGATACGTGTACGTTAATTTCAGATTTAAAAACAAGTCCTGATAAGGTTCCAACACGGTGGACGTGACTACATCTAACCCGCGAATTTCAGCGTATCCGTAATTCATCATCATCCAGCGATATTGTCCACTGCCTTTGGGTATGGCTACAATTTTATCGGTTACTTGATTGAAATAACCGTCTGCCTGAAATTCCCACTGTTTCAAAATCCCTTTTTCATAAGATTTGCTGTATTGAAAACCAATGTTGTATTGATGTGTGAATTCCGGTTTTAGGTTAATGTTGCCGATATCGGTATAGTATAAATCATTGAATGTGGGCATTCTGAAAATATGCTTATAAAAAGCTCTAATATTGAAGTTGCGGTTTTTAAACGGTTTGTACGACACGAAAAATGCTGGTGTAAACTCTCTTTTGTTAGGAGCGGCTTTTATTGAATCGTTGGTTATATTACCCAAATAGATTTGCTCATTTACGAAAGTCGCTAATATACTTCCTTGTGCTTTTATATTGCCGAGATCAACCGCACTTGCCAATGCTATCAACGAGGTAAGTCGTTTAGGGTAAGCGAATCCCGCTAAATTAGATATTAGTGTATTGTGCTGAAAATCTGTTGAAAGTACGATGTCCCATTTATTAGTAATGGCATAGCGATTGGCTACGGAAATATAAGTTTCTTGTTGCTTAAACGTGTTGTCGATAAACATCAGTGTAGTATCTGGATTTAGATAACGCATATAATCGTACGCGTATTTGGCATTGGCAAGTATATCGTACTTTGGAGTGATGGTTTTTTGAAATACGCCTTGTACAAAGAAACTGCAGTCCCATTGTCGTTGAGAGTTTTTCCATTTGTTGTTTACAATGGCACCGGGTATGCCACGTCCCGAATCGTAGAAATAGGTTTTCATTCTCCAGTACCCTTTGGGAATACTTCCAAAAAGTCCTGCTTCTACTCGAACAGAATAGATGTCGCCATTTTCCCTCACGGCAGTAGTGTCGTACATAACCTCTTTGGTGCCGGGGAAAATACGTTTGTATCGGTATTTGTATTTACCGGATGAATAAATATATTCGCCGTTTATAGAGGCACTTAGGTTGTTGTTTATTTTATATTCATACAGTAGGGAAGAATTTATTAAATCGAAAGATCCACCTTTTATAGTAGCTCTCAAATTATACTGCTGCCCTTTGTTGAAGCGTGGTGTACGTGAACGCAGATAAATGGTAGCCGATGAACCAAAATCTTTACCGGACTGAAAAATATTGCTTTTTTGTCCGCTGTAGAGCGATACTTCTTCAATATTTTCTAACGAGAATTTTCCCAAATCAATTTGACCGTTTTGTGCATTACCTAATTGAATCCCATCGTAGAATACTCCTACATGGTGAGTGCCCATACTGCGTATATTTATAGTCTTGAGTCCGCCAATGCCGCCATAATCTTTGAGTTGTACTCCCGAAAAATATCGAATAGCATCGGCAACTGAAAAAGAACTGAGATTTTTGAGTTGTTCTCCCGATAACTTTTGTACGGGAATTACCTCTTTCATTAAGGGACTTCCGTACACAATAAACTCATCAAGTAGGAGAAACATCGCTGTTGAGTCTGTGGCGGATTGTATGTGATTAGATTTTTTAGGTGATTGCAGTAAGCTATCGAGATAGTTTTGAGCATATATTCTTCCTGTTGCAATTTGTAAGCAAATCACAACCAAGAATACGGTTTTTTTACATAATATCATCTTGCCGAAAAATTAAGCTTTCGGAAAGTGGGGTAATTGAAGGTAAAATCAACACACGTTAGACGTGTTTTATAAAAGTAGAGTGCCCAAAATAATAAATAAAAACCTGCGGTAGCGCGTGTTTTTGTTCTTCAAGCTCCAACTCCCCGAAAGCTATGAAACATCTAATATTTTGGCAGGTCTTCTGACTTACTCCCGTGTCTGAACGCCTTCCCATCCGTCGGCTGACGGACAGTGGCAAAGGATTTGTCCAGCACGTAAGCGGAGCTTACAGCAGCGGGTCTGTTCAGGATTTACACCTGATTCCCTTTTCATTATCCATTCTGAAGAATATTAGAACGAATAACACCAAAATTTCTGATAACAAAGGTAGGAAAGATATTTGAGAATCTAATGCGTTTTTGTTTTTATTTAGATTTAGTCGGGATGAGATAGTATTTGTAAAGTAAAGTGTGAAGTTGTTGTCCCATCTTGTTTTATCATTGTTTTCCCCAAGACAAATAAAAGACGCTGTAATCTATTTGATTACAGCGGTTTCTTGTGTTTTTTGATGCTGCGGACTGAGCTACTGCACTTTACAGATATTTGTTTTAGCTGTTTTTTGAACCGTTATTTTATAGGAATTTAATTAAGCACTTTGCTAAAGTTACTCTTAGTGCCGGATTGTCGTTATTAAGAAATAAAATGGGTGTGATAAAGCAAAAGAGAAATATGTTCTTGGAGACATACTTCTCTTTTGCTTTGCTTTTATGAAACAAGAAAAAACTTCACTTTTTTATCGATAAAGTAACATCTATACTCTCTTTAATAGTAAGATTATAATATTTGGCTGAATAAATTACGGTATTTATACCCTCTGGGTTAATAATGGTAACTTTATCTGCTGAGAGATCTTTATACAAAAATGTAGCGTTGCCAAGCATAAGTGTACCTGATGTGAGATCGGTAGCCGTAATAGTACAAGTTTCTTTAGTAGTATACAAAAGATCGCCTATAGCTACATCCAAACCAGTTAGGTTTTTAATCTCAGTTTTCTTTGCATCTGAATAGATATAAAAGCCTTCCGCCCTATATCCTTTCTTTAAAGAACCATAGTCGACAACTTTATATCCTCCATCACTCTGTGCAAGAAACCAAGGTTGCATATCCAAAGTTGGTTTCAGTTCATCTTTTTCGCAACTTGTCATTATAATACCCATTATTAGTAATGCAGCTAATAAAAAGGCTGTTTGTTTCAATTTTTTCATACGTAAATTTTTTAATAGTTGATATTGTTTATTATGTAACGATTGTTTAGGAATATCCACATCTTTCGTTATTTCTTGCTCTATTCTTCAATAATGATATTGATAATATGTTAATTTTTTTTATTTAAGTGTTCTTGATGAAGCGTTTTTTGATATTTTAATAGTGTAAAGTTAGTATTTTTTGTATATCACAAAGTCGTATGTAATTTAAGATATTTAAAATTATCAAAAGCGTGGAAAATTTCCACGTTTTTGATGAGGAGATGTTTTACTTAAGGTAAGTTAAAGATGCTGTAATTTAATTGATTATAGTGTTTTGAGGTTTTTAAAAGTGATGCTGTCAATTATGAGTTTAATCTATCTCTGAATTAATCTCAGACTAACAAGTTAAGCAATTCATTTACAGTCAAATGGTGATAATTCTTTCTTTTACGGCATACTTAATCAATTCTACTGTATTATGAAACCCTAACTTTTGCATTATATTTGCTTTGTGACTATCAATAGTACGAGAACTTACACACAACTTGTCAGCTATTTCTTTTACAGACATTCCTTTGCACAATAATTTGATAATCTCTATTTCTCTTGGAGTGAGCTTGATGCCTTTGTCATTAAATGTCTCGAAGAATCTACTTTTAGTAGTTTTTTGATTGACTTTCAAAACATAGGTGTCATACAAGATT